>CAZDFA010000001.1:0-99172 GCA_964504555.1 uncultured Flavobacteriaceae bacterium
GTAATCCAATAAATTCAATTGTGCTTTGTTGATTAACATTACGCTCTTGCAACAAACGCTGAATACGATCTTTACTCATATCACTGGTTTGTATCTGCAATTTGGCCTTTAAGTAATTATGCAAAGCCCGTTCCATAGAAATGTAAAATTCTTTTTGGTCACCAAGATTGCGTTTGGCTTCTCCTAAAAATTTACGAGCTAATTTGTTTGCTTTCCGAATACGATTACCCTGTATATCATTGGCGTAGGACTGACGCTTTTTGCGAACTATAATAGCTATAGGAATAAGCAACAATGGCAATAACAAATACAACCAAAATGCTTTTGTTTTAAAGAATATGGGTTGCAATACAGGTTGCAAATTTGCAGTTGATTTAATGTATCTAAATTGATCTCCAGTGGCTATAACACTTTGTTTATTTATACCAGTAGTTGTATTCTCGGAACTGGTATTCACTGGGCCAGACTTGACTTCTACAATGATGTCATCTCCAATAATACTTTTATAATTTCTTGAAATAGGGTCAAAGTAGCTAAATGACAACTTCGGTATCGGATATTTGCCTTTATATTGCGGTACAACAGTGTAGGTGTCGCTTATTTCACCGCTCATTCCTGATAAGTTTGTACGCACCTTTTCCTCATGTTCTGGTTCAAATACTTCGAGGGAACCAGGTAGGGTAGGTTTCGGAAGATTAAAGAGTTTTAAATTACCGTTGCCAGAAGCATTTATTTTGAGTTGAAACGCTTCTGTGGCATCCAACTCATCTTTATCTGTGGTAACTTGAAAATCAAAATTACCAACAGCACCAGAGAAATCTGCGGGTTTACCTTCTGCGGGAAGAGGTTTAACAGTTATACTCCTGTTTTTAGCGGCAACCTTAATCTCTGCAGGCCGAACGATTCGTCTTCCAAAAATGTCACGCCTGTTGGTAGGTACATCTACAGAAATATTTAAACTGAGTGGTTCAATATTTAGCTTTCCTGTTTTTTGAGGATAGAGTACTGTACGTCTTAATATCACATAACGATATTCTTCTCCTTGAAAGGTGCCATCATATACTTTAAATTGCTTTTCATCAATACTCTGACTCCAAAAATCAGTAAACTTAGGACTATCTAATATTCTCCAGTTAGTCACACTAGTTTCTGGAGAAACGTAAAGCTTATATACAACAGTAAGTGCCTCATTAAGGTAAGGATTGGTTTTAGAGACTTCGGCAACTAAATGTATGTTATTGGTAGCAATGTAATTGGGGTCATTTGGATCTTTTGGGATTTCAACAGCCGCAGTTACCTCAATTTTTACTGGAGGAGTTTTATAAGTTTCGCCGTTAAAAGTCATTTCAGCTTGGCCAATAGTAAAACTACCGCGCTCTGTAGGTTCTAATACATAGCTAAAGGTTCTGGAAAAACTACTCTTACCATTTACCCATTGCCTACTTGTTGACTGGCTTGGGCCGCCTACTATAGTAAATCCTTCAAAATTTGGAGGGTTGAAATTATCTCCATCCTGGTTCATCGTAAACTCAATCTTCAGGCGTTCATTAACACCTAATCTGGTCTTACTGGGCTTAGCAACGAAAGACACGTCCTGAGCTAAAACCGCAAAGGCTTGAAAAAATACAAGGTAAACGAATATGTGTTTTTTAATCAACTGCATGTGAACTTATGCCTTCCTATATTTTTGGAAATTCAAAATTACCAATCTTTTTCTGTCTTCACTTTTGCGCCCTTTACTTTTTGGGCATTTATCTTATCCTGTGTTTGCTGCTCCTGATTTTTGAGTGCCTCTAGGATACTTTGTACTTGTTGTGGAGAAAGTTGTCCTTCTCTAGGTTGCGGTGGTGGAGCTTCTTTGTCTTCGCCATCACTACCAGATTGTTCTTGTTCTTTATCTTTTGGTTTGCCTTCATCATCTTCTTTTTGCTCGCTTTCATTTTCTTTTTCTTCGCCTTCATCAGGCGTCTCTTCCTCTTCACCATCTTCGCTCTCTTCCTTATCTCCTTCGCCGTCTTTGTTCTTTTGGTTTTGACTTTGATCTTCGCTTTGATCCTGATCTTGATTTTCATCTTCACCGCCACCGCCACCGCCACCGTTCTCTTCTTCGTCTTCTTTGGCTAATGCGAGGTTGTAGCGTGTTTCTTCATCGGTTGGATTATTGCGTAGAGCATTTTTATAAGCCTCAACCGCTCCCTTAAAATTCTTTTGTTGATACAAAGAGTTGCCTAAATTGTGAAATGCTTTGTGCTTTTCTTCTTTGGTTTGTGCTACTTCGGTAGCTTTTACTAATCCCGTTGTACTTTCTTCCCATTTTTCGTTTTCATAATAGTTAGTCCCAGCATTGTACTTAGCGGCTAGATTAGTAGGGTCTAGGGAAACAGCTTCTCTGTAGGATGCTTCTGCTTCCGCGAAAGCGTTATCATCAAGATGGTCATTACCGGCTATGACAAGATCACGCACTTCATCACTATAAATACTTTCTTGCGGCTGCGGTTTGGGTTTTTTTTGTTGCCCAAATAACAGGGTATGGGCGAATAACAAAATAAAAAGAATGTTGACTGTTTTCATAATGTTAAGCTTCATTAAATAGGTTCAATTTCTGTAACCAACTGGTCTTGCGGTCTAGTAAGAATATATCTAAGAGCAGCAATAATATGCCTGCTCCTAAAAACCATTGATATTGATCTTGATAGTCTGAAAATTGTTTGGATTCAAACTCGGTTCGATTCATTTGGTTGAGTAAATCTTGAATTTCTTCAACAACTTCTGCTGTGTTACTACCTCTAATATATGCACCATTGGCTTTGTCTGCAATTTCTTGTAAAATCTCTTGATTGAGTTTGGTGATTACTGTCTCTCCATCTTGATCTTTCTTATAGGATTGAACAATGCCATTGCGTTTGATCGGGATTGGCCCTCCTTTTTCATCACCCACTCCTATCGTAAAAATACGTATGCCTTCTTCCTTTGCTTCTTTGGCAATACGAGAAACTTCGCCTTCGTGATCTTCACCATCTGAAATAATAACGAGCACCCTATTGGTTTGTTCTTCATCATTAAAATAGGTCTTTGCCAATTCAATAGCTTCGCGAATGGCAGTTCCTTGACTAGAAAGCATATCAGTATTCATTTGGCCTAGGAATAATCGAGCACTACTATAATCTGTGGTTATAGGTAGTTGTGGGAAAGCACTCCCGGCATAGGCAATAATACCAATGCGGTCGCTTGCTAAATTATTAATGATTTGTGTTACCAACTGTTTTGATTTTTCAATACGGTTGGGTGCTATATCTTCGGCCAACATACTCTTAGAAACATCTACGGCAAAGACGAGATCTACCCCTTCCCGTTTTACCGTTTCTAGTTTGGTACCAATTTTAGGATTAACAAGTGCAATGACTAAGAAAAGGATGGCTAAACACAGCACGAATATTTTTAGTACTTGCTTAAAAATAGATCGATCTGGGCTCAACTTTTTAAGTAGGCTTTTGCTGGCAAATTTACGCTGAGTTTGTCCTTGCCATAGCAGCACTATGATAAAAAGCACAATAATTGCTGGGATGAGCAGTAATAACCAAAACCATATTCGTTCTTCTAACAGCATATTCTTTCTAGATGTTATACAAAGCTTCTAAAGAGTGCATATTTTAATACTAATTCAAAAAGTAGAAGTGCACCAGCTAATAATATAAGTGGTCTAAATTTTTCTTCATAGCTGGTATATTTAAACTCTTCAACTTCTGTTTTTTCTAGTTTGTCTATCTCATCATAAATCTCTTTGAGCTTTTTATTATTATTTGCTCTAAAGTATTTACCCCCTGTTATATCTGCTATTTCTGAGAGCAGCTCTTCATCAATATTAACAGGAAGGTTGTCATAAATTATCTTTCCTGCTCTATCAGTTCTAGCAGGAGAGAGTGCCTGCCCTTTGGTACCCATACCTATGGTATACACTTTTATGCTATATTCCAAAGCAAGCTCGCTGGCAATTTTAGGGTCAATAAATCCCGCATTGTTCTCCCCATCGGTCATTAGGATTATTACCTTGCTGTCAGCTCGGCTGTCTTTAAGTCTGTTGACACCAGTTGCTAAACCCATTCCAATTGCCGTGCCACCGTCAATAATATTGTTATATTTAATACTATTTAACGCAGAGAGCACAATTTTTTTATCACTCGTAATAGGTGTTTTAGTATAGCTTTCACCAGCGTATTCTACGATACCAATACGGTCATTGGTACGATCTGCAATAAATTGTGCAGCTACTGTTTTTAGGGCTTCTAGTCTATTGGGACGTAAATCTTTGGCCAACATACTCGCCGAAACATCTACCGCAATCACAATATCAATACCAGAAGTTGTTACTGTTCTTGTGGTTTCATCTACCGTTCTTGGGCGCGCCATTGCCACAATAAGTGCAGATAAAGCTAATAAGCGCAAGACAAAAAGCAATGGCTTTAATCTGGGTAACCAGCGACTTCCTAGTTTAAGTCCAGTAACACTGGATAGTTTTACAGCAGGAGTTTGTTTTTTGCGTTTCCATAAATACCATGCAATAGCAATGGGTAAGGCTAAGAAAAGCCAAAAGAATTGCGGATGTGAAAATTCAAAATTCTCAAACATTACTGTTGCGGTTGTTCGGGTTCTAATTCAACGCTTGCAATGATACGTCTTGCTATTTGCTGACTGTACTCATCATCTTCTAACCAGGTGAGCAATACTTGCTGAACTATTGAGCCTGCATTAAAAGTGAGTATAGTATATTCAATATTAACCTGTTTGTCACTTCCAGGTCGTATTGTTGCTGTCCCATTGCCATATGTTTTGGCGCCTTCGGCTCCTTTTGGAGTTGTAAACTCTTCACTTTTTACAATATTGAATTCAAAACCTTGTGATTCAAATGTTCTTAGATTTCCGTCTACTATTTTTTCAATATCTACTATATCTGCAGTTGCATATTTTGATTGAGAAATGGCCACTGATACAGCTCGCTTTTTAGATTCCCAGCCAAACACATCAATAGTCAGTTGTTGTGCAATATCATCAGGCAATTCAAATTGTTGTCGCACTAATACTTCAGGGGTGCTTATAATAAGTGGTGGATACCCATAGGTACTGGTAATCCAATTTCCTTCTGCTAGCTCTCTAGTTTGATTACCAAATACAAAATCTCGCACATTTGCATAACCTTTGGTAGCAATGGAAATTCCTAAGGCTATAATTAGAATACCCAATATTCCTGCCGCTCCCGTAAGTAGGAGTTTGCGTTTCCTTTTTCGCGCAAGGGCAAGTCGGTACGCTTCATCTTTGAGCAATTCTTCTTCTGTAGGTTCTGGTAAAATTTCTCGAGTTTCCTTGACCACTTCTTCTAAGGCCATTCTATCTGCTTGCGGTTTGCCTTCCGGCGGAAGTATACGTGCAAATTTCACCAAATCTGCTCGTTTGAGAATATCTTGGAGTGTGGCAATTGTTCCAGGTGTAAAATCTAAAGTCCCACTGTCACGTTCTAATTGGAGTCGATCAATAAGTTCATCTGTCGTACTTTCTAGTGAACGATCATATACTTTTTCATCATAGTATTTCCTAACGGTATCGGTAAGCTCAGTATAATACCCTTTTACATTATTATTTTGAAGATACCCTTTCTCGTCAAGTTCTTTTAGAGCCACCAAGGCTTGCTCAAAAGGAGGAAGGTATTTTTCAGCTTCAGCACGTTTTTTATTGCGACGCAGGAGCCAGAATATAAAGCCTCCAATGGCTAAAAGGATAGGCAGTATCCATGACAGATAACGCCAAATTTTACTAAAGTCTTTAGGTAATTCAATAGCTGGCTTGATGTCATACAACTTCTGTACGGTAGTATCCACAACTACATTATCTACTTCAATACGAAAGGTATCTGTCAAAAACTCTTTTTCATTGATCAAAATACGCTGCTGCGGAATACGATAACTCCCACTGTCAAATTGAGTAAGCCCATATTTTTTAATGAGTTTCATTTTTGCCTCAGCGAAAGACGTATCGGCTTTATAACTTTCAATAACTTCCATGGGCTGGAAGGTCTGCCCTTCCGGAAATACGACGCGAGCACTGCTGTCTATTGCTAATGATATTTCATAGTTAACCTGTTCGCCTATCCGTATGGATGCGGTATCTACCTTGGCAGTAACTACAGGATCACTTTGTGCCATTATGGAACTACTTCCTAAAAGGAGCAATACAAGTAGTGCATATGTTTTTTTGTTAATAGTCAACCTTATCCTCTTCTTTTAAAATAACCCAATAGTTTTTTTACATAACTGTCATCGGTACGCACATGAATAATTCCTGAACCACTGCGCTTAAATATATCTTCAAAATAATCAACCCGCTCACGATAGTAGTTGGTATAATTTCTTCGTACTTTCTTTGATGCCGTATTGACTAAAAGCAGCTCCCCGCTTTCTTCATCTTGTACCTGAACCATTCCTAGATTGGGGATAGCTTCTTCTTGTTGATCGTAAATGCGTATGCCTGTAATGTCGTGTTTGTTTCCAGCGATTTTTAGGGTGCGCTCATAGTCATCTACCATAAAATCTGAGAGCACAAAAACAATGGCTTTTTTCTTCATCACATTGCTCAGGTATTTGATGGCCTGACTTAAATCTGTCTTTTTAGATTGCGGTTTGTACTCTAATAACTCTCTAATAATGCGAAGCACATGTGATTTCCCTTTTTTGGGTGGGATAAATAGCTCAATGTTATCTGAAAAAAGGATGAGTCCTATTTTATCGTTGTTTTGCAATGCGCTAAAAGCGAGCGTAGCGGCTACTTCGGTAACAATTTCGTTTTTAAATTGTTGATCAGTACCAAAAAATTCAGAACCACTAATATCTGCCATGAGCATCATAGTAAGTTCTCGTTCTTCCTCAAAGACTTTGACAAAAGGTTCGTTGTAACGCGCTGTTACGTTCCAGTCAATATTTCGCACATCATCCCCAAACTGATACTGTCTTACCTCACTAAAAGTCATCCCCCGGCCTTTAAATGTCGAGTGGTACTCTCCACCAAAAATATGATCAGACAGCTTACGTGTCTTAATCTCTATTTTACGGACTTTTTTTAATAACTCTTTCGTATCCATTCGTTGATTGGGGATTGAAAATTGACGATTGACGATTTCAAAAACTGGCAATCAAAAATCAACATGACTATGGTACCTCTACCTGATTTACGATACGATTTATGATCTCTTCAGAATTGATATTTTCGGCTTCGGCTTCATAAGTAATGCCTATTCTATGACGCAACACATCTAAAACAACAGCACGTACGTCTTCAGGAATTACATAGCCTCTTCGTTTTATAAAAGCATAACATTTTGCTGCAGAAGCCAAATTGATACTTCCCCTAGGCGAAGCTCCAAAACTGATAAGCGGTTTTAAATCGGCAAGGTTATAATTTTCAGGATAACGTGTGGCAAAAATGATGTCAAGGATGTACTTCTCAATTTTTTCATCCATATACACTTCCCGAACGGCTTCTTGTGCTTTTAAGATTTGATCTGTACCAATAACGGCATTTACTTTATCAAAGGCACCCTTTAAATTCATACGAACAATATGCTGCTCTTCCTGAATTTTAGGATAGTCTATCACTACCTTGAGCATAAAACGGTCAACCTGAGCTTCTGGCAATGGATAAGTTCCTTCTTGCTCCACTGGATTTTGAGTTGCCATTACTAAGAATGGCTTATCGAGAATGAAAGTCTCGTCTCCAATTGTAACCTGCTTTTCCTGCATTGCTTCCAGCAGCGCACTTTGCACCTTAGCTGGAGCACGGTTGATCTCATCTGCTAGAACAAAATTGGCAAAAATTGGACCTTTTCTAATACTAAAATCGTTCTCTTTCATATTGTAGATAAGCGTACCTACAACATCTGCTGGGAGTAAATCTGGCGTAAACTGAATACGGCTAAAACTACCCGTTACGGCATGAGAAAGCGTATTAATTGCTAGCGTTTTTGCCAATCCAGGAACCCCTTCTAACAAAATATGACCCTTGCCCAACAAGCCAATAAGCAATCGTTCTACCATGTGCTTTTGACCTACGATCACCTTATTCATTTCTAGCGTAAGGATGTCTATAAAGGCACTTTCTTTTTCAATTTTAGCATTAATCGAGCTAATGTCTACCGTACTTGTTTGTTCTTCCATAAATAACTATTGAACTAGTAAATTTTAACAACGCTGCAAAGTCACCTTTTATTCCCAAAGTTCTTGTTAACAATTGGTTAAAAAAAGGTATAAATAAAGGGCTTCCCAACGATTTTTCTACATTCCAAAAATGTAAATTAACTGGACAAAAATTAAGCTATGGCGGTAACATTTTCAAGACTCATACAGGGCTGTATGACTTGGGGTATTTGGGGTAATAATCTGGATGAAAAAGATATGGTTGCCCTAATGCATCATGATCTGGAACAAGGCATCACTACTTTTGATCATGCCGATATTTATGGAGACTATTCCACCGAAGAAGCTTTTGGAAATGCTTTCGCGAAAGCAAATATTGCAAGAGATCATATTCAACTCATCTCTAAATGTGGCATTCAGTATACAGGTCAAGGCCGACCTCAAAATCGAATAAAACACTATCAATACGATGCCGACTATATTATTTGCTCAACAGAACGGTCATTAAGACTCCTACAAACCGACTATCTCGATTTGTTATTATTGCATCGACCCAGCCCTTTAATGCATCCAGATGAAATTCAAAAAGCATTAGAAAAACTAACTAACCAAGGAAAAATAGGAGCTTTTGGAGTATCTAATTTTACCCCTTCACAACAAGAATTAGTAGCTATTAAGAGTACAATCTCGGCTAACCAGATTGAATGTAGTCTTACTACCAACCAAGCCATGTTTGATGGTAGTTTGGATGCCATGATTACTAATAAAATAATGCCAATGGCATGGAGTCCTCTAGGTAATTATTTTAAAGAAAAAGGAGAGCAACACGACCGTATTGCTGCGGTGATGCAAGAGTTAACAGAGAAATATAGTGCAAGCGAAGATCAATTACTCCTAGCTTGGTTATTAAAACATCCAGCAGGGATTCATCCAGTCATTGGGACAACTAAAGCCACTCGAATCACGGCTGCCGTTGCGGCACAAGATATTGATCTGGAAATACAAGATTGGTTTGCATTGCTAGTAGCTAGTCAGGGGCATAAAGTACCGTAGCAAGTTTTTAGTTCTATTTGATTTATGAAGATCGAAAAGGTTCTGGACTATGGAATAATTGGAAAGAGGTGATTGAGTTTTTTGCAAAGCAAAAAGTATAGAAATCACCACAATATAATGAAACTAAGAAAGATCTTAAAACACTAAACGTCAAATATTTTGACTTGAAATTTGAAATTCAAAAAACAAAAAATTAAAGATCAATGACAACAAAAACAGCCCTAATCACTGGAGCTACAAGCGGAATTGGAAAAGCGATTGCCCAACACTTTGCAATCAATGGCATTCAATTAGTACTTTGTGGTAGGAATGCAAAAGTACTAGAGGAGTTAAAAGAAGATTTGAGTGCGCATGTACCCGTACACACTTTGGAGTTTGATGTGCGCGATCGGGAAATGGTTACGAATCAGATTGCCAGTATTCCCGAAACATTTAATCCAATTGATATACTAATCAATAATGCTGGGAATGCGCATGGTTTGGATTTTATACAAGAAGGTAGTCTGGATGATTGGGATGCCATGATTGATATTAATGTAAAAGGTCTATTGTATGTAAGTAAAGCCATCGTCCCGCATATGGTAGTGCGTAAACGAGGCCATATTATCAATATTGGTTCTACGGCAGGTAAAGAAGTATACCCTAAAGGGAATGTGTACTGCGCTAGTAAGCATGCGGTTGATGCTATTAATCAAGCCATGCGCATTGATTTAAATGCCCATAACATTCGTGTAGGTGCGATTAATCCAGGAATGGTGGTTACCGATTTTAGCAAGGTACGCTTCAAAGGAGATACCCAGCGAGCTGACCAAGTATATCAGGGTTTTGATTGCCTGCAAGTAGAAGATATTGCCGATATCGTTCATTTTGTCGTCACTAGACCCTACCACGTCAATATCGCCGATCTGGTAGTGCTCAGTACAGCGCAGGCGAGTAGTACAATTATAAATAAAGGATAATGGTTATTAGGTTTCATAGAAATTCATGGCAGATTTTCTTTATAGGACTATTGGTCTTTCTGGGGGTTTCATGCGCTGAAAAAGAGGTACAAGTGTTAGACTTTACTAAAGAAGTTAATGCCTTAACAACTGATGCACAAAAACAGGCTTTTTTAGAACAAATTTTTGAAGATGATCAAGGCGTGCGAGATGCAGAAGAACTTCTTAATATAATTACAAGCTATGGGGGAGACTCCAAAGAGCATTTGGCCTATTCAGAACGGCAAAGGAATCAAGATCAAATAAACCTGAAGAAAATAGAAGCCTATTTGAAGAAATTCGGACATCCAACAAATGATCGTTTTAGGGATGTTGCTCTTAGAACACCTTGGGCAGTAATTCAGCATTTTGCTACATATGAAGATCGCGAGCGTAACTTCAACTATTTATATCAAGCCTATAGTCAGGGAGATTTGCAACCAAGTACATTGGATTTATATTTGGATAGGATGTATCGGATGAAATTTGGTAAACGATTTGATTTTGGAACACAATATCGACCTGACGACCGCATAAATGCCTTGATAAAAGAATTAGGATTATTAACTAGTAACCCAATAACCCAATAACCCTTAATTTTTTGATTAACAAACGCCTTCTTATTAAAAACTTACTTGCTCACAATGATGAGAATAGCTTCTATGACAAAAAGCGTAAAGTAGATATAAGTGATAAAGAAGGGAAAGCTAAATTCTTAAAGCATGTTTGTGCCCTGTCCAATTCTAACCCAAAGAACAATTCCTACATCGTGGTGGGTGTAGATGATAAGGACAATGCTATTATTGGGGTGCCTTTTTTTGATGATAGTAAGATTCAAAATTTGATTAATGCCTATTTGACTAGTCCACCAATTGTGTCTTATGAAAATATTCCTTTCCCACATTTGCCGGAAGATCTTGTGGTAGGCTTGGTCACCATTAGGGCGCAAGAAGGATTGACAGCGCTCAGAAAGAACATCTGGAAATATTGGGGAGGCAGTGTTTTTTTTAGAGACGGCAGTATCTCTATGCCTAAAGTCTTTGATATTGAAGTAAAAGATGTCAATAGTAAGTTAGTTGCAACCATAGAAAACCATGCACGTAATAATATTAAGCTCACCCTAGATGGTGTTATTGACTTTATCAATAACCGGCATAATGATATGGAAAGCCAGTATAAAGTATTTAAAGAGCAATTTGTGGTATGCTGGACAGGACATAAAAAAACGATAAAAGGCAAGACTTATTATTCCAGAGTAGATATTGAGTTGATCAATGAGCAGGTAAAACTATTTTATTCGGCGCTAGATGAGGTGGCAATAACCTATGATGACCACAGTTTTACGATATTAGAATATGTGAATCTTGGTTTGCAAGGTGAAAGCAAGTACTATCCGTTAGAAGAACTTCGGTTGTTTTTTAAAAATAACGGGACCTACACCTTAGAAAGTGAATTGGTTTTTGAAAATCCGCAGTTTGATAAAAAGGTGCTGTATCATATTTTTAACAACAACAATGTGATTTTCTATAAGCTTAAACGGGGTATAACGTTAAATACTGGCGAGTATGAAGATTTGAAATATTTGCCTGAGGCGTATCTTATTTGTTACCTTAATGGCTTTGCAACCGCAATTCAAAAATTGATTGAAGTGAAACCATTATTAAAAAAATACGACAAAAGCATCTACAAGATTTATAAGGAGAATATGCGCATATTGCGAAAAGTAAAATACAATTAATATGTCTAGAACACTGGTAGTAGGAGATATTCATGGGGGTTTATTAGCTCTGGAGCAGGTATTGCAACGCGCTCATGTTACCACTAAAGATCACCTTATTTTTCTAGGAGATTATGTTGATGGATGGAGTGATAGTGCTGCAACGGTTGATTTCCTAATTACGCTTTCGCGAAAGTATAAGACCACCTACATAAGAGGAAATCATGATGATTTGGTCTATCAGTATCTACTCGGTGAGCCTATGAGTTCCAATTGGATTAAACATGGCGGTCAGGTAACGAAAGATTCGTACAATAGCTATACTCCAGAAAAGAAAGAAGCCCATATTTCATTCTATAAAGAATTGTCAGACTATTATATTGACTCTGAAAACAGAATGTATTGTCATGCAGGTTTTCAAAATCTAAACGGTCCAGAACACGAATGGTACAGCACTGCTTTTTATTGGGACAGAACCTTATGGGAAATGGTATGCGCCATGCATCCTTCCTTAGAACCTTTAGATAAATTCTACCCAAAACGCTTGCGCCTTTTTAAAGAAATATATATTGGTCATACTCCAGTAACCCGCATAGGAGAAACTGAACCTGTAAACAAAGCCAATGTATGGAATATTGATACGGGAGCTGCCTTTAAAGGGCCGCTTACTATTATTGATGTGCATACTAAAGCATATTGGCAAAGCGATCCTGTTTGGGAATTATATGCGCAAGAACAGGGAAGAAACGAGAACTCCTACACCAATACACTTTAATAAAATTAGCATCGAATTAAAAAAGGGGTATTTACCCCTGTTATGGCATGCATATTGATTATACTTTTGGGGTGTAATTCTTATTAAGATGTCAACTGATCCAGAAGAGCGATTACAGGAAATCAAAAATCTCATTGAAAGAGAGATTGTAGGTCTTCAGTATTTGTCAATTCAACTAGCCAATGGTACTTCGGTAGAGGTTGATAATAGGGATTCATAGAAGAGAAGTTTGCTTGTCAAATGAAAGAATGTCTGGTATCTAGGAGGGTATCGGGCATTTTTTTTGAACCCTATTAACATATGCTTACTATTTTGTAGCTTAGAAGAAGATTCTAACCTTAGAAAATTATGGATATTTTTAGCAGAATTAAAGAAAAACTCACCCATGAGTTTATTGATATTGTAGAGTGGCTGGATTTTACAGAAGATACCATTGCCCATCGATTTGAGCGGTATCAAAATGAAATTAAAAATGGCGCCCAGCTCATTGTTCGTGAAGGACAGGCCGCTGTTTTTGTGAATGAGGGCCAACTAGCAGATGTTTTTGAACCTGGCACCTATGAGCTTACTACACAAAACCTTCCTATACTTACTACCTTAAAAGGGTGGAAGTATGGCTTTAATAGTCCGTTCAAAGCAGAGGTGTATTTTGTAAATACTCATTTGTTTACAGACGAGAAATGGGGTACCAAAAATCCAATTACTCTTAGTGATGAGCGTTTTGGCTTGGTAGAAATACGTGCCTTTGGAACCTATGCGTTTAGGGTTTCAGACCCAGGTAAGTTTATCATTGATATTGTTGGGACCGATAATAATTTTACCAATTTTGAAATTAATGAACATCTTAAAAGTTTAATCGCTGCGCGATTCACCGATACTGTTGGAGAAGCCAACCTTCCTATTGAATTATATGCGGCAAACACATCAGAACTCTCCGAAACTTGTAAGGAAGTAATGCAACCGGAGTTTAACTCGGTTGGGATTTCTCTCGAAAAATTCTTTATTGAAAATGTCTCGATGCCTGAAGATCTCAAAAAAGAGATTTTTGAGTATAGTCGAATTGATAAGTTAGATCTAAACAAACTCACCAAATTCAAAACGGCAAAAGCTATTGAAGCCGCTGCAGCTAATGAAGGGGGTACTGCAGGCGCTGGTATGGGCATGGGAATGGGCTTCGTATTGGCGCAACAAATGGGTGGAATGATGGCGGGAACCCCGCAGGCAGGTAATGCTCAGACTCCATTCAATGCAGGAGCAATTCCCCCGCCAATACCTGTTCAAGTGCAATATTATTATGCTGTAGATGGTAATCAAATGGGTCCCGTAGGATTTGATCAGCTCAAAATCCTTTTTGCGGGACGTACCGTAAATAAGGACAGTTTGGTCTGGAAACAAGGTATGGCTACCTGGACAGCATTAAAGGATGTAGAAGAGCTCAAATCATTCTTGGGAGGAAGTACGCCACCACCGTTACCTAAATAAACACCTCTTAAAATGAAGTAGCGTGCTTTCGTTTAAGCGAAAGAAAAATACCTATGGAAGAAACTCCTGTTCAAAAAACCGAGCTTAAAAAGTCCTGCGTTAATTGTGGTGCTGAGCTAAAATACAGTCCTGGTACTACAAGCATTACCTGTGATTATTGTGGACATAAGGAAGAAATTCAGCTTAATCCCAATGGTTTTGTGGAGTTGGAACTCTATCCCTATTTGGAACAAATGGGCAGTCAGTTGCATAGTGAAGAAATCACCATGTTACAATGCAAAAACTGTGGCGCCAACCAGCATATTGAAGAGCATTATAAATCCTTGCACTGTGCGTACTGCAGCATGCCATTGGTAGTAGATGATGCTTATAAAGAAGATTGGATACTACCTGGTGCTGTACTGCCTTTTCAACTAGATCATAAAAAGTCTTTTCAAATATTTGAAAAGTGGGTGAAGGGATTATGGTTTGCACCAAACAAACTTAAAAAAGCATCTATAGATCCTCAATTTACTAAAGGATTATACTTACCTTATTGGACTTTTGATGCACAACTATTTGCCAAGTATACAGGTCAACGAGGTGTATATTATTATGTTACCCAAAGTTATACCGATAGTCAGGGGAATAGAAAAACCCGTAACGTTCGTAAGACAAGATGGTATCCTGTATCTGGAAAAGTATCAGGTTTTGTTGATGATACGTTAATTAACGCATCTAAGCAAAAATCTGGCAGAGTACCTACCAAAATCACCAAATGGAATCTCGACAAGCTGCAGCCTTTTACCAGTAGTTTTTTGGCTGGTTTTGTTACTGAAAAATATACAATATCCTTAAAGGAAGGACATTTAAAATCTAAGGAAGAAGCAGATCGTATTGCAAAGCGTTGGTGCCGTCGTGATATTGGTGGAGATACGCAACGAGTTACCAGTATGACCGTAAAACTAACCGAAGAAACCTTTAAACATATTTTATTGCCAGTCTATATTAGTGCTTATAGATATAAAGGCAAAGAGTATAATTTCTTTGTCAATGGTGAAAATGGAACTATATCAGGGACACGTCCCTATAGCTTTTGGAAAATTTTCTTTTTAGTGCTATTTATTGCAGCAATTATTGTCGGTATTATAGTCTTTTCTCAACAAAACCAATCTACGTACTAAGATACTTTCTTTTTTATAAAAGGGAATCTTTTAAAATGGGTAAGACTGCGCCATAACCATTCTAAAGGGCCTTGTGCATAACGATTTAGCCACCATTTGCTGGTATATAACTGTACAACAATAATAAGTAGGGAAATGCCGAGCATTAATGTGTTAGGTATCTCACCAATGTATCCCAACCCCCAACCATACAACAGGGCAGTTCCAATAACACTTTGTAATAGATAATTGGTCAATGCCATTCGACCATAAGGAGCAAAGCGAAGGAGGAATCTTTTTCCTTTTATTTTCATAAAAGCATATAGAAAAACTATGATGATTAGCACGGTAAAAAACACATTGGAAACATCATAAAGTGTGAGTCCAATCATGGTAATCAAACTATTAAAATCTGGTTGCGGCTGTTTCCCAAAATCGGTCGCAAAGGCAAAAACAATAGCCGTCAAGATTAAAGTTAGAACGAGTCCTGCAATAGACCATATGAGCGCCTTTTTGAGTTGCTTTTTTAGGGAATCAAAGCGTTCAAAAAAGCCAATTTTTCCACAATATAATCCCGTAAGAAAGAAGCCAAATGTAAGATAGCCTCTTCCAAAAACCCCATATTGAAAGTCTAGTTTTATTAAATGCCCTTGCAAGGTGTTAGATTTAAATACTTCTATAATATTTCCTTCTTTAAGTAGATCAAAATAAGCTTGCGTAGCAGGATCATTAGGACTTATACTCATAGTAGAAATAAGCGGATCACCGCCAAAAATTCTGAAAATCAAAAAACGCCCTAGGCCTAAGAACAATAAGGCTGAAATACCTAACAACCATTTATTGGAAACCTTATAAAAAGGAATTAGAAATAAGCCAGTGATAGCATATATCGTTAGAATATCACCGCGATAAAACATATGATGAACTACACCGATAAGTAATAAGAGGATTAAACGCCAAAAAAATCGCCCTCCAAAATTAATACCCTTATCAGCCGCTCGTTTCATCTGTATATAAAAACTTAAACCAAACAAAAAGGAGAAAAGCGCAAAGAATTTTCCTCTAATAAAAAAAGTTGCTATGCCATTGATGATACCATCGGTAGGCCAGACGGTAGCGCCTTCCAATCCAGTTGAAGGTGGTGGGGCTCCTAAATAATTTTCTAGCATATGAATAACTACAATTCCGGCAAGGGAGAAACCGCGTAAAGCATCAACAACATCCAAGCGTTTTTTGATCATGATTTTTGATTGATGAGTAGGAAGTTATTCACTTCCTGTTGTTAATTGAATTTAAAGTTATAGCTTATAATAACTACTACTATTTTTGCTAATGGATAATACACCTACAAGAGGCCCTAAGGCTAAAATTAAAAGAAGATAGGTGTAGGGTATCTGTTTGCTTAAAATTTGTAGAAGTTGGATGCTTACTATAGTAATAGCGAACCCAATACAATTGACTATGGTAATTGCTGTCCCTTTAATATGCGCTTCTGCATTTTTCGCTACGAGCGTAGAAAATAAGGGTGAATCAGCAATAACTACCATTCCCCAGAAAAGCAAGAATACTAGGAATAACCAGGGTGGAGCATATAAAAAGAAAACTGGAGATAGTAAACAACATAGGCCAGAAAGCATCAGTAGTGTTACTGCTGTTTTACGCGGCCCTTTGATGAGAGAAACATATCCTGCAATAATACAAGAAAGGCTACCTACACCTATAATAACAAAAGCCCAGGGAGCCACATATATGTTTGCCGAACTATGTATTTTGTTATAAGCAACTAACAGGGCAGGGACAAAAGCCCAAAAGGCATAAAGCTCCCACATATGTCCAAAATAGCCAATAGCCGCTTGCCTGAAAGAGCGATGTTTAAAAACCTGAAATATGGCTTTAAAATTAAAAGCAGTACTGGGTTTGCGATAAGGGCCATTGGGCACAAAAAAGTACAATAGCAAACCACCAATTAAGGCCACTGCAGAGGTGATTCCAATGGTGGTTTTCCAGGGGAGTACTTGTTCAAAAGTGACTAAAAGGTGAGGAAATGCGGTGCCCAAAACAAGAGCACCTACCAGATACCCTAACGATTTTCCTAATCCTTCATCATAATAGTCGGCTGCAATTTTAATACCTATAGGATAAATGCCAGCCAAACAAAACCCTGTCCCGAAGCGTAATAGTAACAAACTCCACAGCGTATTATTTTCCCAGATTACACCAAGGTTGAGCAAGGCTCCCAATACAGCACTAATTACAAATACTATAGAAGGGGAAAAACGATCAGCAAGAGTAAATACAGCAAAGAAAAAAGCGCCACATATGAATCCAAATTGGACTGCAGAAGTCAAATGCCCTAGCGCATTTTCAGGTAATTGAAAGAAGGATAACAGATCAGCAAGAACGCCATTTGTAGAAAACCATAGCGAGGTGCCAAAAAACTGGGCAACAACTACTATGGGTAATATCAGCCTTCTGTTGACTACCATGTTCCTAAGATAATGTAATAAGTTAGTTTGAACAATTCTTTAATTGGGAACAAATCCTTCAAAGATGATATTGTCAAATTATGCAGAGTTATCCTTGACTTGATCCTGATCGCGTGCAGTACACGCCAAAAAAGGTATGCCACTTTCTTTGTGTTACGACACTTTTTTATCGGGCATAAGCTAAATATCATATCTCAAAAAATATTTATTGTTATTATAATGCAATTGAAGATAGGCGATAATATTTGCGATTGACCAAGAACCAATAGGAGCTTCGGTAAGTTGCCCTACGGCTTTAGTATTGTGTTTTAAAAGCCATCGCACAAACCGTTATGTACAACGGGTCTATTGATATTCCAATCGTAGATTTGTGCCATTTGCCTGTAGTTGAATAAAAGTGCAGAATAGACGTACAAAAAAAAGAGGTTGCCTATTGAACAACCTCTTTTAAATCTACTATGATTATAAGTCTATTTAAGCTTTACCATAATCGTGTTCATCTTGCCATTTTTTGAGCTCAGCCCATTTGCCTTCAGCAGCCATACCTGCTTGCATTGGCCAAGTATCTGGCGAGTGCAACTCAAAGCGTTTACCGCCACCTTTTAAAATTTCACTACAGCGGGAAACTGCAGTACCGGAAAGTTTTGCCCAAGTGTTAATTCCAGCATTTTTGAAGAGTTCACTTATTTTAGGACCAATACCTTCTACAACTGTAAGATCATTTTCTTTGATAGTTTTGCCATAGGCAGCTTTGGCAGCCCCAGAATCAAATGCAACGGCCGACGTAGCCGCTCCTGCAGCAAAGGATGAAACGTTAGAAGCAGCACTGCTTGTATCATTAGATAGGCTTGCTTTGCATTTTGCAAGATCTGCTTCTAGTGAACTGTTTTTACGTTTTAATTCATCAAGTCCAGAAGTATTACTGCTTTTAGTACTAGATAGATTTGCTTTGCATTTTGCAAGATCTGCTTCTAGTGAACTGTTTTCACGTTTTAATTCGTCAAGTCCAGAAGTATCACTGCTTCCGCCAGAAAGACGACCAAGAAGATATCCTAAAATTCCGCAGATTAAACCTGCTAAAAGAGGCCAAATCCAACATGCTATATTTGAAAAATCCATATGTAAAGTTTTTGTTTTTTAAGTGTTTAATTAAGGGTTATTACACAACGTCTGTTTTTGGCACGACCTTCTTCTGTAGCGTTTGTTGCTATAGGTTGATCTGGGCCTTTGGAGGCTGTAGTTATTTTAGTTTCAGGAATACCATTTTTCCCTAGGTAGCTCTTGGCAAAATTCGCCCTGTCCAATCCTAGTTTTACGTTAGTGGCTCTACCACCAGTATTGTCTGTGTATCCAGTAATTGAAACGGTTGAGCCTTCAACTTTGTCAAGGTAATGACTTATATCGCCTATGATTTGACGCTCTTCTGTCGTTAAGGCAATACTTGCTTGTGCTGTATTAAAGTAAAGCACTAAAGGGTTAGCTTTTATACGTTCTGCTATGGCTTGTAAATCTTCATCTTCTTTAACTTTATCATCATCACTTAAAGTGCCTAAATCAAAAGAAACAGGTCCAAAATAGACACCGTCATCACTAGGAACAAGGTCATCCTTAAGTACGCCACTTACATCAATAAGTGTCGAAGATATTCCGTTTGCAGTGAAGTAATTTTTAACCGAATTGGCTCTTGCCAAACCTAAATTAGCATAGGCCGAATTGTTCTTTTCATCACTCTTGTAGTATCCGGTGATGTTGATGTTTTTGCTTTTTTGATCTACAATGTATGTTGCAAGATCTTTCACCTTAAGGCTTACGTCGCTTGACAAAGGATTCAAAAAGACAAAACTAGAACCTTTAAAATTAAAGTTGTCATTACTTTTTAGGCTAAAATGGCCTGAGGAATCACTAATTGCAAAACCATTATGTGTTGGTTTTGGTGTAGTGACCACTGGAACTGTCTCCTTTACTGGTTGGTCTTTGGTCCTTGTTGACGTGTCTTTACAACAAAAATACCAAGCCAACAAGGAGCAAAGGATCATGGTAAGTAATATACCGAAGATATATCCTGATTTTTTACTCATTGTGGTTATTTATTGATTAAACATTAATACCATTAAATGTAGTAAAAATGAAAAGAATTGTTAAAATAAATCGATAAAAGACACTTTATCAGGCAAAAAAAGCCAATTAACGACATTCTAAAAGCAACTCAAAGCTCTAAAACCACTTTGATCCTTTTCTAATCTGGGTAAAAAAGGCTTTATAAATCAAATTTGATGCCCTGTGCTAAAGGAAGCTCTGTTGTATAATTAATAGTATTGGTTTGTCTACGCATATACACTTTCCAGGCGTCAGATCCAGATTCGCGACCACCGCCAGTTTCTTTTTCGCCACCAAATGCACCCCCTATTTCGGCACCTGAAGTGCCAATATTTACATTAGCAATACCGCAGTCTGATCCAGCATGGCTGAGGAAGCGTTCTGCTTCGCGCAAATTAGTAGTCATAACCGCACTAGATAACCCTTGTGCTACACCGTTTTGCATTGCAATCGCATTGGTAATATCTCCCGAATATTTTAATAAGTATAGTAAAGGAGCAAAGGTTTCGTGCTGTACAATCGGAAAATTATTTTCGGCTTCCGCAATAGCAGGTTTTACATAGCAGCCACTTTCATAACCTTCGCCTGAAAGTAGTCCTCCTTCTACAAGGAGTTGACCTCCTTGCTCAACGACAGCCTCTAATGCTTTTTTATAATTAACGACGGCATCTTTATCTATAAGCGGACCAACGTGGTTGTTTTCATCCAAAGGGTTACCAATACGCAATTGTTGATAGGCGGTGACTAGAGCATCTTTGAGTTGATCAAAGATACTTTCATGAATAATCAACCTGCGAGTTGAAGTACAGCGCTGACCGCAGGTGCCTACTGCACCGAATACTGCTCCAATGACAGTCATCTTTATATCTGCATCTGGCGTAACAATAATAGCATTGTTACCTCCCAATTCTAATAGGGATTTTCCGAGTCGAGCCCCAACAGTGGCTCCTACAATTTTACCCATTCGAGTACTGCCTGTAGCAGAAATTAAGGGAACACGAATGTCTTGTGTCATCAATTCTCCTATCTGATAATCACCATTGACTAGACAAGATATACCTTCTGGTAACTCATTTTCTTTTAGAATTGCTGCAATAATATGTTGACAAGCTACGCCACAAAGCGGAGTTTTTTCTGAAGGTTTCCAAACGCATACGTCCCCACAAATCCATGCAAGAGCTGTATTCCAACACCATACTGCAACAGGAAAATTGAAGGCAGAAATAATACCTACAATTCCTAAAGGATGATATTGTTCATACATGCGGTGTCCAGGGCGTTCAGAATGCATTGTGAGCCCATGTAATTGTCGAGATAGACCTACGGCAAAATCACAGATATCAATCATTTCTTGCACTTCTCCTAATCCTTCTTGATAGGACTTGCCCATCTCATAAGAAACTAATTTGCCAAGGGGTTCTTTGAGCTGGCGAAGTCGTTCTCCAAATTGTCTAACGATTTCACCGCGTTGAGGTGCGGGCATAACTCTCCAAGTTTTAAAAGCATTTTGAGCGCTGGAGACAACCTGCTCGTAGTCTGTTTTTGCAGTTGTTTTTACTCTACCAATAAGTTGACCGTCTACAGGAGAGTATGAAGAAATTGCTTCTCCAGAAGAAAACCACTTCATTCCTGTAGATGTGCCATCATTAATGGAGTTAACGCCAAGTTGTTTTAACGCTTTTTCTATACCGAAATCTGTTGCTACTGCGTTCATAATTATATATGTTTCGGCCAAGGCAGATCCCGATAGTTATCGAGATTTATCCCAGCCCTCACTAATTTCTATTAAATATATATCCTTATTAAGTATGGATAAGTCTTACACGAAGATACTGATTCTGTATTCTAGGAGAAAAGCTATTTGGCCGTCAAGCACTGGAATAGCCCTACGGCTGCAATAAAGACATTGTCCATTTATTATTATCAAATGTATATAATGTTCTTTGATGTAATCTATCTGTTCTAAATTCTATAAACTCTACACGTATTGGTAGTATTTGATATCCTCCCCAGTTTTCAAGACAAGGCACTGCAGATTCACCTAGTTGTTCGGCATACTTACGAATATCATTTTCAAGATTTTCTATAGAATCTAACGTTTTTCCTTGATTACTAACAGCACTTACAAGTTGAGCACTACGTGAACGTTGCGAAAAAAGCAACTCGGCAGTTTTCCTGTCGATGGTGGTAGCTGTGCCTTGAACACGTACTTGATGTAGACTCGCTTCCCACCAAAAGGTCAGGGCTATTTTTGAATGGTTATTTATTTCTTTTTCTTTGCGAGAGTCTAAGGATCCTGTAATTACAAAATAAGGATATTTAAGTTCTTTTAGGGCTAAATTTCGGGCATTGGGATACCCGTCATTACCAAGTGTTGATAACACACAAGCAGCAGGATGTTTGCTAGTTGAAGTTTTAAGATGTTCTTGATACCAAAGGGCAAAGGTGTGGTAGGGTTCTGGATCTTCTAACGAGTTCATTTAGTCGGTAGTAAAACGCTCATCAATAGGCATTACCATGCCGCAATTGGAGCAAGTACGCTTAATGATATCTCCATAAAAATCCTTGAAATGCCCTAAAAAATCTTTTTCAATATCATGGAGTGGGAAATAAACATCGTAGAGCTTATTATTACAGTTGTCACAATACCATAAAAGGCCGTCTTTAGCATTAAGATCAGTTCGTTTTCGCTCAATAACTAGTCCAAGAGAGTCTTTATGTCGTTCAGGAGAATGCGGTATTTTTGCTGGATGTAAATACATATCTCCAGGACCAAGCTTCATGGTTTTTTTTTCACCATTTTCTTGAATATGAACTTCGATATTTCCTTCTAACTGATAAAAAAGTTCTTCGGTCTCATTGTAATGGTAATCTTTACGGGCGTTGGGGCCAGCAACAATCATTACGATGTAATCGTCTGCCTCTTTATATAGATTTTTATTACCTACAGGGGGCTTGAGTAGGTGACGGTTTTCATCAATCCACTTATTGAGATTAAAGGGTTTTTCAATTGGCATTAATTCCATTTTCTATAAAAATACAATAAAAAAAATAACCCTGAATACCGAAGTAAACAGGGTCAAAATCAAGAATGATTTGGGGAAATCTTTATTGTCTCACAAAAATGTGAGTGAAATAATGTATGCCATTAGGATTTCGGGCTACGCTTATACCGGAATGCGTAAAATTACCTTCTATCACAGCTCTATGTTCTGGACTGTCCAGCCAGCCTTGCAATACGTCCTCAGCTGTTCTAAATCCAACAGCTACGTTTTCACCAATGGAAGTGGCGCCAAATTCTCTTAAATTATTAGATCTTTGAGAAAAGTTATCATGACTAATTCTTTTGGCATCTATCATATAAGCGGTATGCTGCATCGCCTGTTCTTTAGCGGGAAAATGTAAGCTAAGAGGCGATAGGTTAATACTTGATCTGTAATTATTTACGGCTTCATGAATTTCTTCAGAAAATTTGTCGTCATTGACTAAGTTCAACTCACTAGCTAGATCCTGAGAAGAGTCTAAGTCTTCTATATTTTCTGGGCTACAGGAAGCTAATAAGCATAGCAATGCCATGGTGATTAAGTTCTGTGTAATCAACTTCATGATTTGGGGTATTATTATGATTTGGGACTACTAAAGTATATAAAATTTGCATTTTGACAAACATAATTTGCATTTAATCGATGAAATACACAAAAAATTAAATAAGTGTAGGTATAAAATACATATATAAATCAGAAAAATCGATGAAATACACAACTTATTATTCCCACAACTTCCTTATTTTTAGGCATTACTTTTTTAATCAGGCATATGGCTAAGGCGTGTATTCGATGTGGTACTAAAATAATAGGAAGAACAGATAAGAAGTTTTGTACTGATTATTGCAGAAATACCTATAACAATAATCTAAATAAGGATTCAAATAATTTAGTGCGAAACATTAATAACAGGCTGCGCAAAAATTATCGGGTTTTGCAACAGCTCAATCCCGAGAATAAAACAAAAGTCAGTAGGTCTAAACTGGTTAATGCAGGTTTTGACTTTAACCTATTTACAAGTTTGTATACTACCAAAGCAGGAACTATTTATTATTTTATCTATGATCAAGGGTATTTGGCTATTGGCGATGGAGATTATTATGCCCTTGTCAAAAGAGAATTCAATTAACATCTTTAATATTGCGCTTTTATATAGAAACAGATCGTCTTGTACTCAGGGATCTCATAGCAGAAGATACTGGAGACTTGTTTGTGCTTGACAGTGATCCTTTAGTGCATCGGTATTTAGGTAACAAGCCAATTAAATGTTTGAGTAAGGCGAGGTATTATGTAGATTACATTCAAATGCAATACGATATGTTTGGCATTGGAAGATGGTCAACTATTGAAAAAAGTAGCGGGGCATTTATTGGTTGGTCGGGTTTAAAAATGAACTTTGAAGAGCCTTTGAATAACCACACCAATTTTTATGACATTGGATATCGGTTTATACCAAAGTATTGGGGAAAGGGCTACGCCACTGAAGCTTCTATTGCAGCCAAAGACTATTTCTTTAAACATTTTCCAAATGAAAAACTTTGCGGTATGGCAGAACTAGAAAATATAGCGTCTTGCAGAGTACTTGAAAAGATAGGCTTAGAGCGAAAGGAGAATTTTTGGTTCGAACCAGAAAATTTGGAATTAGCTTGGTTTGAGCTTCAAAAATAATCACTTCCAGGTTTGTCCATTCAGCTTAAGGGCGGCCTTTAACACATCTTTCTGACTTATTTGACCAACCAATTTACCCTCTTTTGTGATAGGGAAACGACGTCTTTTGGAATTCAAAAACTTTTGTGCAGCATCAAAAACATCCATATTGCCATCAATAGTTTCTACATCTTTAGCCATATGTTTTTCTACCACCATATCCGTTATTGGTTGGTTGTAATACCTACTTTCAGAAATTTGCTTAATACAGTCACCTTCAGAGATAATACCCAAAAGCTCATGTTTTTCATTAACAACTGGACCACCAGAAATTTTATACTTAATCAAGGTGTTCATAACCTCTAGAAGTGATTGATCGGGTTTAAAAGTGACCAATTTAGTGGTCATATAGTCGCTTACTTTAATATGTGTTTCAACTCCTTTGGTGACTTTTGCCCGTCTACCCATAAAACTTTTTATTCCCATGATTTCTAAATTTAGTCCTCTTAAAGTTAGTGATTTTAATTTAAAGACCTGTGGTATACGCTTTCGCGAAAGCGTAAGCAGCCACAAAAATTGTATTTTCGAGTACCTAAACTAGTTTCGTATGAAACGTATTGCACACATATTTTCTCTTTTACTCCTTTTGTTTTTTGCCTATATAAGTTTTAATACGCTCATGCCAGATGCAAAAACAATTAAGGCATCGGCTATTGAAGAGTTTTCTACAGAAAGGGCATTAAATCATGTGCAGGCCATAGCCAAAAAACCACACTTCGTAGGAACCGCTGCTCACACTGAAGCTCGTAATTATATATACAAAGAATTAGAAGCTCTCGGTCTTGAAACGCAGGTGCAAGAAGGATTTATTTTTGATCAATGGAGAGGTTATGGAAATCTAGTAAATCCTCAAAATGTTGTAGCACGTTGGAAAGGCACACAGCCAGATGGAAAAGCGCTGCTCCTTCTTTCTCACTATGATAGTGCTCCACATAGTTTATCCTATGGAGCTAGTGACGCAGCATCTGGGGTAGCTGCAATACTGGAAGGTTTGCGAGCTTACAAGGCTAGTGGTAAACAGCCCAAAAATGATATTATAATACTTATCTCAGATGCAGAAGAATTAGGCCTATATGGTGCGCGTCTATTTGTAAAGGAACATCCCTGGACAAAGAATGTGGGTGTAGCATTTAATTTTGAAGCCCGAGGAAGCGGAGGGCCATCAAATATGATTGTAGAATCTAACAATGGGAATGCTGGTTTGATAAAAGCATTTAAAGAAGCTGCACCTGAATACCCAGTTGCAACCTCCTTGATGTATAGCATCTATAAATTATTGCCCAATGATACAGACTCTACGGTCTTAAGAGAAAATGGAGATATTGAAGGATTCTTTTTTGCTTTTATAGATGATCATTATGATTACCATACCGTAAATGACAATATTGCCAATTTAGATAGAAACTCCCTCGCACACCAGGGGAGCTATTTAATGCCATTACTTGATTATTTTTCACAAGTAGATCTAGATAGTCTAAAATCTAAAGAAGACCATGTCTATTTTAATAATCTGTTTTTTAATATGGTCTCGTATCCTTTTTCTTGGATTTGGCCAATGTTAATCTTGGTACTTGTGTTGTTTATTGTCATTGTTTTTGATGGATTACGTAAAAAGCGATTGATCGCTAAAGAAATGGCCAGAGGCTTTGGGCTGTTTTTAATAACACTTATAAGTACGGGAGTCCTTTTGTATCTACTTTGGGAATTGATAAAGGTTATCTATCCTGGGTATAACGAAATACTCCCAGTATTTATTTATAATGGACACTGGTATATTGCAGCCTTTACCTGTCTGTCCTTAGGGCTGGCTTTTGGAATTTATGGTCGTTTTACAAAACCAGAGCACACACCAAGTATGCTTATTGCTCCAATAGTTGTTTGGATATTGATTAATGTAAGCTTTGCCATAAAACTTCAAGGAGCAGCGTATTTTATTATTCCGGTGTACTTTGCACTCATTGCTTTGTACTATCATATAAAAAGTACAAATCCTAGTGTAATTATTCAAAGTGTATTGTGCTTGCCTGCAATACTTATGCTGGCGCCACTGTTGCGATTTTTGCCAGTAGGTTTAGGCTCCGACATTAATTTTGTTAGTGGGATGTGGATGGTACTTATTTTTGGGCTGTTATATACTGTTTTTGGACTATATAGAGCTAAAAAATGGCTGGGGCGTGTGACTTTAGTCCTTGGTCTTGTATTGCTCGGCGTTGCGCATACCAATTCTAGTTTTACCGAAGATCGTCCTAGACCTAATAGCCTTATTTATTACGCCAAAGATTCTTCACCCAAAGCCTATTGGGCAACTTATGATAAGAAAATAGACTCTTGGGTAAAAGGTTATTTGGGAGAAAACCCTGATGAAGCGTCACAGTACATTGGCAATGCGGCGGGAAGTAAGTACAACTCGCCTTATACCTTTGCTACAGCCACTGATAAAATAAGTTTAACAGAAAGCCAAATACGACTAGATCGCGATACCATTTTTGATGGATTACGTAATGTGGCCATTACCATAGTCCCCAAACGAAAGGTGCATCAGATGCGATTATATGCAGAGAAGAACATAGATTTTAAATACCTCTGTTATAACGGTCAGGTGTTTACACCTGACAGTACTGCACAACACTATAAACAAAGAGCTACTAATGGGATATTGAGTTATTATCTTTCGGAAGGAGATTCATTAGTTTTTGAATACATTATACCTGTAACACAGAACCCGGTATTTACGCTCAAAGAATTTTCATATGACTTAACAGAAAATCCTAATTTTACCATTGCTGCCAGACCAAAAAACACATACCCAAAACAGTTTATACCTAACGACGCCGTTGTGGTAGAACGAACTATTAATCCTGATGAATTAAAAAGCGTAGTTAACGATACTATAAATTAAACTATTGAGCAAACGTATCACCATAGCAGGATTGGGTTGGCTGGGATTGCCATTGGCTCATCATTTAAAAACCTTAGGATATAAGGTAAAAGGAAGTGTTACTAGTAAAGACAAAGCTCATACAATTTCCAAAACAGGTATTATGACCTGTGCTTTATTATTTGGTGAGCAAGGTATTACTGGTGCTATAAAAACCTTATTGGATGATACCGAAGTGCTGTTAATAATGATTCCGCCAGGTTTGCGACGCAACACCGGTGCTGACTATGCGTTAAAAATGAGCCATTTTGTCAAGGCTATTGCCCAAACCGATATAACTAAAATTGTGTTAGTAAGTAGTATATCAGTTTATGATGATAGTCAGGGCTTGGTTACCGAAAGAGAAGTTCCTAAACCGCAATTAAGGGCAGGAAAACAATTGTTTGAAGTAGAACAACTTTTTTTTAATGCACCTGAATTGGAAACTACTATTATTCGTTTTGGAGGGCTTTTTGGAGGCAATAGAAACCCAGTTAAGTTTTTGGTTGGAAGAACAAATCTTCACAATGGGAAAGCGCCAGTTAATCTTATTCATCGAGATGATTGTATAGGTATTTTAACTGAAGTTGTAAAACAAGAAGTCTACGGTCATATTTTTAATGGCGTTATGCCGCAACATCCTACGAAAGAAGAATATTACCAAAGGCAAGCCGAAAGGTTAGGGCTGCCACTTCCCGAATATGAAAATGCTGCTGAAGGTATATTTAAACAAGTAGATAGTATAAATTTGGAGGAGGTATTGGGGTATACTTTTAAGCGCAAGCTATAAAAAAAATACCGCTCATAGCAGAACGGTATTTAATGTTATATGAATATTTGGTTTACCAAATGCGAACACGTTTTTCAGGCTCTAAATACATTTTGTCACCTTCTTGAATATCAAAGGCTTCATAAAAGGCATCTACATTAAGTAGTGGTTGTATTGCTCTAATATGACCTGGTGAATGCGGATCAGTTTTAACCTGAGTACGCAAAGCTTCATCTGTACTAAGTGTGCGCCAAACTGTTGCCCAAGACATAAAGAAACGCTGCTCGGCAGTGAAACCATCTATATCCTCTGGTCTTCCATTTTCTTCAAAGAACTTTTGTAAACCGTCATAAGCTGCCAGAACCCCTCCTAGATCACCAATATTTTCTCCTAAGGTGAATTTTCCGTTTACAAAAACCTCTTCTAAAACTTCTAATTGATCATATTGTTCAGCAAGGGCCTCACCCCTTTCTGTAAATGCTTCTAAATCTGCATCAGTCCACCAGTTTTTTAGATTGCCATCTGCATCAAATCGAGCACCACTATCATCAAAAGAATGAGAAATCTCATGCCCAATAACAGCACCAATACCTCCATAGTTTACAGCCTCATCTGCTTGATAATTGTAAAATGGCGGCTGTAAAATAGCGGCAGGGAACACAATCTCATTATTTGAAGGATTGAAATAGGCATTTACCGTTTGAGGAGACATAAACCACTCAGACTTATCTACTGGCTCACCAATTTGGGCATAATTATCATCGCGAGCCCATTTGCCTACAGCTTGAATATTTTCAAAATAGCCTTTGTCTCCTGAAACTTGCATTTTTGAGTAGTCTTCCCACTCATCTGGGTAAGCAATTTTTATAGTGAATTTATCTAGTTTTTCAATAGCCTTTGCTTTAGTCTCATCACCCATCCAATCTAGTGCAGAAATACGTACTTTATAGGCATCAATGACATTGATAATCATTTTTTCTGCTTTTGTTTTGGCTTCTGGGGGAAACTTAGCGTCTACATACACTTTGCCAAGTGCTTCTCCTACAGTGCCATTGACGGTTGCTAAAGCGCGCTCTCTTTCTGGACGTTGTTCTTTTTGACCTCTCAAGTATTGACTATAAAACTCCCAGTCGGCACGTTCAATATCTGAAGTAAGTAAACCGGTACTACTATTAAAGGTGTCCCAACGAATGAGTGTTTTAATATCGCTTATAGGCGTTGTTTTTAGGAATTTGTCTAGAGCTTTGGTATAGCGTAGCTGTGTTACGATAAGCGTATCAAATGGCTTGGTTATCCCCAAATCTTTAATCATTTTAGGGATACTAATAGAAGAAAGCATGTCATCCGCCTCGGCAATTGTTCTTGGATTATTGCGTAATCTAGCATCTCTACGTTCTACTTTATCAAATCTTGGCTCTACAAGAGCGGTTTCCATAGCCAAAATTTTAGTAGCAGCATTTTTGGCTACTGCTTCGGTATCACCAAGCATTTGAAGCATACGAGAAATATGTTCTTTATACTTAGCACGAATTTCTTTTGCCTTTTCATCCTGATCTAAGTAATAATCACGATCTGGTAGTCCTACTCCAGCAGGGTTAAGATATACAGCATTCATTGCACTGTTATTCAAGTCTGCACGCACACCAATATTTAGAAAGGGGGATGCAACAACTTGATTGGTTGTAAGTACTGTCTGTAGGTCATTCAAGTTGCGAATGCCGTCTATAGCTTTTAATGCAGGTTTTAATGGACTTATTCCAACTTTATTTCGTGTAAGTGTATCGAGCTTGGTGTCAAAAATCGCTAACGCTTTAGCCTGATCTGAATCTTTTGCGTAGTTATTAAACTCCTTTGTATTTCCAATGATTTCTAGAACATCGGCATCTGTAGATTTGCGTAGGACACTAAAACCTCCCCAACGTGTACGATCTGATGGGATTTGGGTGTTTTTAAGCCAAGACCCATTGACATAATTATAGAAGTCGTCTTTTGGATTTACAGAAGTATCCATATTCTCTAAGATAATTCCTGGTATTATTTCTTCGGTAGAAGGAGTATTATTTCCTTCTTGTTTGCAGCTAAATAAGATAGCTGTTAAAGCTAATAGCGAAACTGCTATGATAGCTTTATGATTCATGATTTTCATTTTACTTATTGTTTTTTGGGTTGATTACTTTTTATTATTTATTTCCCTAATTATCGTTCTGTTTTTCTGAGCCTAGTGGCATTAGGCTCGGGATTATTAGGTTTGTATAAAGTTGGCTTTGGTTTTCCCCTTGGGGTATTTGGGGCTAGATTAAAATTGGTATTGTTATTTTGCTCTTCATCAAATTCTTCCAAAATTTCATCAATGCTTTTTGCAAAACGTTGGTTGATTTGTAGGTTTAATTCCTGAAACGTATTGTGCAACTTGGTTAGCTCCTGAGTTACTCTATTATGATCTATAACTCGTTTCTTTATAAGATCCTTTAGAATACGTATCTGCGTTTCTACCGTAAGCACGCGTGCATTTATGGGCATAAAATCAAGTGTATCAGGCTTTATAGAAACATTTGCTGTTTCTGCTTCTTCAGTATTTTCAAAAGCAGCAATCATTGTGGGTATGATTCGTTTTAGCTCTGCAATTGTAGGCTGGCTTAAACTATCAAGATTGTTTGCAATAGTATTATAAGCAGACCAATTTTGAACATTCTCCTGAGCCGGTGGGGTAAGGCTAAGTTTACGCTTTAGGTTTTTTGCTAATTCTATTTTAATAGTATCAATCATACTCTTTTGAGGAACAACTAATGCTGTATCTGCTGTATTGGATTGTTTACAGTTAGTTAGTGTAAGAAGTACTACTATAAAAAGGATTAATTTATGAGCCATAATAGTAATAGTCAAAAGTAGTAGAAATAATGAAATCTGTAAAAGTTTTATGATTCTGTTAAATATTCAATAAGGGAAAGCCCTTACCTTCGTCTTGATTAGTTTTTTTGACAAACATTAGAAACTTTCAAGACATATACTTTTATGAAATCAAGAGTTTTAGTAATAGGAGCTTGCGGTCAAATAGGGACTGAGCTTACGCGGGAATTACGCCAACGATTTGGTAATGATCGAGTAGTGGCTAGTGACATTCGGGAAGGATCTAAGGAAATGATGGCCGAAGGTCATTTTGAAATTCTTGATGCTACAGACTGCAGGGCTCTGGAAGATCTTGTATTTCGATATGAAGTAGAAACGGTGTATTTAATGGCTGCAATGCTTTCTGCTGTAGCAGAAAAATTTCCGCAAAAAGCTTGGCATCTTAATATGACTTCACTTTTTCACGTATTGGACTTGGGTAAGGAAGGCAAAGTAAAGCGCGTTTTTTGGCCATCTAGTATTGCAGTTTTTGGAAAAACAACACCAGCAATAGACACTCCGCAATTGACTGTTATGGAGCCTTCGACCGTGTATGGTATATCCAAACAAACTGGCGAGCGTTGGTGCGAATATTATCATACTAAATTTGGCGTAGATGTGCGAAGTATTCGATATCCTGGATTGATAAGTTATACCACTTTACCTGGCGGCGGAACTACAGATTATGCGATAGATATTTACCATCGCGCATTGAAGCATGGTTATTATAGATGTTTCTTGAAAGAAGGAACCAGATTACCTATGATGTATATGGAAGATGCCATACGCGCTACCCTCGGAATTATGGATGCCCGGCCTGAACAAATCAAAATTCGATCTTCATATAATCTTGCCGCTGTAAGCTATGCTCCTGAGGAGGTAGCCGCCAGTATCAAAAAACATCTATCCGATTTTACAATTAGTTACGAACCTGATTTTAGACAAGAAATTGCCAATAGTTGGCCTCAGAGTATTGATGATAGCGCTGCAAGAATGGATTGGGACTGGTCTCACAAGTATAGTTTGGATGAGATTACGGCTGTTATGTTGAAAAATCTTAAGCCTCAGTATAATTAAACATCCTTCCAATTTCGCATACGGTCTATTGTAAGTTAAATTAATTTTCAATTTTTTGAAGAACCTAATGATTTTGAAATGGTGGAATTTGAAATTCATGAATTGACAAATACAACCTTAAAATTGGATCAAAATCTTGGAGTATAGGTTATTATTAGGTGAGGTGACTATGAGTTTTTCTTTAGAACTATCTTTGAAAAAATGAAGAAAAATAAAAAACCAGATCAGGTTGTTTATAATGAAGAAGAAGGACGCTACGATGCTGCCTTAACGTCCTATGCAACCAACTTAGGCGCACCCGTCATTACAACAGATGATGTCACTACTTGGAAGAATACTAATATCAATAAGGTCAATCACGAGTTTAAAACCCGCTATGACGAACTTAAAACTGAATACCAGATCCTTATGGAGCAGTTTGAGTATAACAACTTGATCTATTCGGCGAAGTTTTCTTTTGAGCCTATAGTAGGACAAGGGTACCACCTTTATAAAGGGAAGGATGGTGATCCGTTTTTGTCTCTCATAGGTCCAGAAGAATGCAACTTTAGCTACAAAGGCACCTTTCGCCTTAAGGCAAATAAACTTTGGGAACGAATTATTGAGGACTAACAGTATCCCGCTTAGGTTTGTGCAAGTTTGGGGGACTTTTTACAACAAATGGTTAATAAACCAAGTAACTACTGTTAACTAATGGCACAATCCCTACTCTTTATTCCTGATATCTCTGGCTATACCAAGTTTGTTCAAACTACTGAAATTGAGCATAGTCAGCATGTGATTGCCGAACTTTTGGAAGTGCTTATCGCCGCTAATACCCAAGAACTAAAATTAGCAGAAATAGAGGGAGATGCATTGTTTTTTTATAAAGAATCAAGCATACCTTCTCAAGAAAAGCTTTTGGCGCAAATTGAGACCATGTTTACTGCTTTTTATAGTCATTTAAAGCTTATTGAAAAGAATAGAATATGTCCCTGTAATGCTTGCGCCACCGCACCAGAGTTGCAATTGAAGATAATAGCTCATTGTGGAGATTTAGAGTTTCTGGAAGTACAAGGAAGTCACAAACCTTTTGGCGGAGCCGTAATTCAATCTCACCGTGTGTTAAAGAACTCGGTACCTAGTGATAATTATGCATTAATTACTGCTGCTCTCGGAAAAATAATTGGATTAGCACCTAATTATAGGAGTGCGTTATTCCATTTTCGTGAAGGCGAAGATACTTATGATGAGCATAGTCTTTCATATAGCTATTCGCATATTGATATAGAAAACCTGAAATTACAGGTATATGAACGCCCTAAAGAAGTTGATTTGTCGAGTTACCAACCTTCTTTTGTATTGGAACGCAAGTTTCCTGTTGCTGCCAATGAATTATTAGAAACTATTACCAATTATACCTATCGATACCAATGGGTGAATGGAATAGAAGAAGTTACTTTTGCTGAAAATGAGGTGACACGAATTGGTTCTGAACATACCTGTGTTATCGGAGGAAAGCACCTCAATTTTGTGACGGTTAGCAAAAAATCAGCTTCAGGGGGAGACATATATGGTGAGTTAACCACCAGTCCTAGACCAGTGGATGCATTATACCAGTTTTTTCATATTGAACCTCTAGATGATCGGCAAAGCTTACTGAAGTTGGAAGTATACTTACTTGCAAAATCGCCGCTCAAAAAACTGATGTTAATTGCGTTTGCCAAGAAAACAATGGAGCAGGAAACGGTAATATCGTTAGATCTGCTTCATGAATTTGTACGTAAAAAGAGATAGATTTTCGTTAAATAAGCACTGCTTTAAGTAACGTATTAATTTTTGAATATATTTAATTCAATGATATTCAATTAAACATACAAATACCACAATAGCTTGTGGGTATAATTGATTTTAAATCAGTAATTTGCGTGCTTATGTGTACTACTATTTTTGATCGAAAACGGGATGACATTAATAAATGCATAAATATTTGTTAATCTTATCGATATGTGACTATTCTTACTACTCCAATCCAAATACTACTATACATTTGCAATAGTCAAGTATTGTTTGCAATGGAGATAACACAGCTTTTAGGCTACTTTTGCGCCTTACTTATAGGTGTTACCCTCGGTGTTATAAGCGGTGGAGGTTCAATACTTGCGGTACCTATTCTTGCATATTTATTTCATGTGGATGAAAAGCTGGCTACTGCTTATTCTCTATTTATCGTAGGCACAAGTGCTTTGGCAGGAGGAATTCGTCAGCATTTTAAAGGTTATGTAGATTGGCGTACGGCCGTTGTTTTTGGAATTCCTGCCATCATTGGAGTAGCAGTAGTTAGGTATTTTGTTGTGCCTAGGCTACCTGATATTTTATTTACTGTTGGATCGTTAGAATTTACTCGAAGAATGGGAATGTTTGGTCTATTTGCTGTGTTAATGATTCCAGCGGCCTTCTCGATGCTAAAGGAGCGCAAAGATAATAGTATAGCAAAAACAGCTGTAAAATATAATTATTTATTGATCCTTCTTGAAGGGCTTTTAATAGGAGCTGTTACGGGATTAATAGGAGCTGGAGGGGGATTTTTAGTCGTCCCAGCTTTAGTAATTCTAGCAAAAATGAGAATGAAAGTTGCCGTTGGTACTACTTTGGTTATTATCGCCTTTAAATCACTTATAGGATTTTTTATTGGGGATGCCTTTTATTTAAATATTAACTGGCAGTTTTTGTTTTCTTTTACAATTATATCCTTAGTTGGTATATTTATTGGGACGTATTTAGGTAATTTTATAAATGGAAAAAGACTTAAAAAAGGCTTTGCCTATTTTATTTTTGTGATGGCAGTTTTTATATTTTATATGGAATTTCTTTAAATTAAATTATGCACATTGAACAAATTTATACAGGATGTTTGGCTCAGGGAGCATATTATATTGAAAGCAATGGAGAAGTTGCTATTATAGATCCATTGCGTGAAGTGCAACCGTATCTAGTTAGAGCAAAAGAAGACAAGGCTATAATCAAATATATTTTTGAAACCCATTTTCATGCTGATTTTGTAAGTGGGCATGTGACACTTTCAGAAAAAACAGGAGCACCTATTGTTTATGGTCCAAATGCCGAAACTTCTTTTGATGCGATTAGTGCCAAAGATGGCCAAGAATTCAAACTAGGAGATGCAACTATTGTTGTGTTGCATACACCAGGGCATACTATGGAGAGTACGACCTATCTGTTAAGGGATGCCAACGGGAAAGATCACGCTATTTTTAGTGGTGACACCTTGTTTTTGGGAGACGTTGGGAGACCTGATCTTGCACAAAAGGCTGCTACAATGACACAAGAAGAACTAGCTGGAATTTTATATGACAGTTTGCGTTCAAAAATAATGACACTAGCAGATGATGTTATTGTATATCCTGCCCATGGTGCTGGCTCAGCTTGTGGCAAAAACCTTAGTAAAGAAACAGTGGGTACTATAGGAGGACAAAAACAGAACAACTATGCGCTACGGCCAGATATGACAAAAGATGAGTTTGTAAATGAAGTAACAGATAATTTATTACCACCGCCACGATATTTCCCACTTAACGTGAAACTCAATAAAGAAGGATATGAAGATGTTGCAGATGTTATTAAACGTGCTACACATGCCTTATCTTCTGAGGAATTTGAAGTTGCCGCCGATGAAACAGATGCTGTAGTGCTAGATGTAAGACATCAAAGTGAGTTTGTAAAAGGGCATATACCGCGCTCTATTTTTATTGGTCTTGATGGTGGTTTTGCACCCTGGGTAGGGGCATTGATTGGTGATGTAAAACAAAATATTCTTTTAGTTGCTCCAGAAGGTCGAGAAGAAGAAGCAATCACCCGACTATCTCGTGTAGGATTTGATCAAACATTAGGTTACTTAAACGGAGGCTTTGAAGCCTGGAAAAAAGACGCCAAAGAATTTGACACCATGCGCTCAATCCCTGCGAGGGAGTTTAAAGATGAGCTTAGCGAAGCACCTTCAAAAATAGTTTTTGATGTTAGAAAACCAGGGGAGTATAATTCAGAACATATGGAGAATGCTCTTAGCACGCCATTAGATTTTCTCAATGACCACCTTTCTCAATTCCCTGAAGGCGATCCATTTTATATCCATTGTGCTGGAGGTTATAGGAGTGTTATTGCCGCCTCTATATTAAAAAGTAGAGGGATCCATAATCTTGTAGATATTCAGGGAGGGTTTGTAGCTATGAAGGAATTGGGCATTAAAACAACAGATAACGTATGTCCAACAACCCGAAGTTAAAAACGATTTTCTTAGGGAATAGTTTACAAGAATTTTTATTAGTTCAAGTATGAAGTTTAGAAATGCTATTTTACTTTTAATCAGCAGTTTTTTGGTAATTTCCTGTCATGTTGGGCGTTATTTTTATTGGAATTTTGCAGACACAAATGATCACAATAAGTTTGAACAAGTTCCAATAAGAAAAGGCGAGGTTTCTTCTCCCTTTGTGGAAAAAAACAAGAATAACGCTGTGCCAGAATTTGTTGTTGATAAAAAGGGAAAGAATAGAACATTCGAAGATGCCCTAATTAAAAGTGGGACTGCGGCATTTTTGGTAATTAAAAATGACACGATTATATATGAGAATTATTTTGATGAGTATTCAGAAGCGACAGATCATCCTTCCTTTTCTGTGTCCAAATCTTTTATTTCTGCATTAATAGGCATCGCTTTGGCCGAAGGTAAAATACAATCCATTGATGATTCGATTAGAAAATATTTGCCTGATTTAGATCCCTCTTTTGACCCAGTAACCATTGCACATATTCTCAATATGCAATCTGGAGTAAAATTTAGTGAGGGCTATTTTAATCCTTTTGGAGAAGTAGCTAAATTCTATTATGGAACGAATCTCAAAAAATTTGTTGGCAAACTCAAAGTAGATCAAGAACCTGGAACCACGTGGAAATATATAAGTGGAAACTCACAACTATTAAGTCTAGTATTAGAAAGTGCAACACAACAATCCCTGCATAGCTATATGGAAGAAAAATTATGGATCCCATTAGGGATGGAATATGATGCTTCCTGGAATATTGATAGTAAAAAGCATAAAACAGCAAAAGCTTTTTGTTGTCTCAATGCAAGAGCAAGGGATTTTGCTAAGTTTGGTCAATTGTATCTTAATAAAGGAAAATGGAATGGAAAACAGCTAGTCCCTGAGGATTGGGTGCTAAAAACAACAACCTTTAACGATGCTATTAATCATAATATCTATGCCTATCAATGGTGGCGCAACATCTCTTTTGAAGAATTACGTGCTGCTGCAAGCAGTGGGCAAGGCATCGTTGAACCTGCAGAATCTCAAAAAGCCGATTATCAAGCACGGGGTATCTTAGGGCAGTTTATTTATGTCAATCCAGAAAAGAATATGGTTATTGTTCGTTTAGGGCATAAATTTGGGAAGATAAACTGGGCTTCACTTTTTAAAGAGATCTCACTTTTAAATTGATGCAACAATAGTTGTAATACCTGCTTATGAGGCTTTAAAAATTGCGAAGAAATACCCTCGATGGAATGACTTTATCTACGAGATCTTTAATCTCTAGTTTGATGAATTACTTGATGAGATAAAAACCCTTACTTTTTCAAATAAAGACCCCAGAATATTGGAATACCTAAGGAAAAAAAGCAAAGCTAAAAGAGAACATTATATTACATGCCACCAATCAACAAATAGCCTATGATTGAGCTTCTTCAAGAGAGGTGATTTCTAGATTATTGAAGAAGATAGAAAATGAAGGTTGCCTAAAACTTAGTCAAGGTACTATTAAACTCTTGTAAAAATGATTAGGATCCCTGTCCTTTTTTGAAACCATACCTAGTTTGCCCCAAAAAATCCTTGGGAAAGGAATCATCTCCAGGAAAACCCAATTCAATAGTGCCGCTATCCTCGGGAATATAGTTATGACCAAAAATATAATCCCAAAGACTCAGGCTTATTCCAAAATTCACTCCAAATCGGCCTTTAGGTAAGTCATAAACATGGTGATACAAATGCATCACAGGATTGTTGAGTATGTACTTTAACGGCCCCCAAGTTATTTTGATGTTAGAATGATTAAAATGTCCAATAGTAATAGCCGCAAAGTGGACAATATATGCTTGTTCAGGCTCAAATCCTCCTAAAATCATAACACCAAATGTTTTGAGCGGTTTATACAAAATATTCTCCACCCAATGATAGCGCAAATGAGCTGCGAAGCCCATTTCTTTTACGCTGTGATGCACTTTGTGAAATCGCCAAAAGAAAGAGAATTTATGTAGCATAATATGGGTAAGCCACTGGACAAAATCTAACACCACAAAAAACACAATAAGCTGCAACCACATAGGCCAACTTGAAGGATCTATAAGCGCGAGACTCTTATCATGAATGCCAATATCGGTAAAGCCTAATTGGAGTAATTTATAAAATCCGCTAATAGCTATAGAGAAAATAAAAAAATTGAAAAACATATAAAAGCCATCCAACCAAAAGTCTTTTCTAAAAATAGACTGATCCTTACGCCAAGGGTAGGCAATTTCCAATAGCCATATTGCAAGAGAAATGACAATAAGCCCCCAAAAATAGTTGGAATACCAAGGCACATCAAAAAGTATTGATTTCCAAGTCCAGTCTAAGGTGCCAGTTATTGCATTTAAAATGCTTTCCAAATAGTTGTTCATAGCATTCCAAAATTAATAGAATTATTGAAACCCTGAAGTAACTTTTGTCACTATAAATATTGCTGTTACCATTTTTTACAGCTTGTAACAAGCGTCACAGGATTTTTGGCGTTGATAAATTAATTTTGAGGCCTATGAATAAATTAATGATGAGAGAGGGGCAAAAATTGCTAGTAATATGTGTGATATGCACAGCAATTTTTACAGGGATCTATTTTCTAATCAAATAAATTAAATCAACAGATATGAAAAAAATGTGGGCGGCGCAGACCGCATTATCAGAATTGTAGTAGCGCTAATTGTTGGTGTTTTGTAAGCTTTTGTCCACTTTATGCTATTGCAGGATTAAATACTTGTAATGTGAAGACCAATGAATGATTATTTATTTTTATTAGTTTTATCGATGGTCTGTTCTAGTAAAAAGGGGTAGGCTATTTTTAGGTTTAAAAAGTTTAATGAGTACTATGAAACTCCAAAGGCAAGATTTCGCTTATGTTATTGCGCAATTTGTGCTATTCGGTCTTTTTATAGTTGATGTTTTTAAATAGAATTTACTGTAACTTTTGGGGTAGAGAAATTATGACCCTGAACTAGGACGTAGGATGAATATTGATCCTTTGGCAGAACAAATGAGAAGACATAGCCCATATTACTATGCCTTTGATAATCCTATTTACTTTATTGATCCCGATGGTCAAAGAGTTGATATTTCTAACTTGTTAAATAGCGGAAGTAATGAAGATGCTTGGTTAGCCTTAAATTTGGCAATAGATTTAGTCTTTATTACTTAGCAAGATGCTACTTTCGAAGCAGATGATGATGGTAATACATTTTTGGAAGGTAGTGGTTCTTGTACTGAAGCTAATGCCTATACTTCTCATCTTCTTGATCCAGAGGGAGACACTATTACTGTAAATGGTGTTACAGATAGTGGCTCTAGAGGATTTGCTGACGGGCGCGTTAATTTAAATGCATCTCAAATTTATGGTCTTCAACAAGGAACAAGTTCTAAGGGAGGAGATCCTAAAGCATTTAGTGTTGGTTTATCATTTCTTCACGAATCTTTACATACAAAATATGGAGCAAGTTTTTATGACGGTACGGAGTATGAACAATATAAAAATATGTTTGGCACTTTTGATGATTCTTTTCAAATTTCTAATCCTGGAGCAGGTTCGGCTGTGTCAACTATAATAAATGGATTTAGAAGAGAACTTGGTCAATCTACAATTAGGTCTTATTATAATGGCGCTGATAGAGATGCCACAATATACCTGCGTGTTAATGGAGAGAAAGCCAAATTTCAATCAAATGATAATATAGCTCCTCCACCTCTCAATGAACTACAGCGTAATCTTTTAAATTCACTTTACAATGATTAGGAATATTTGTGCACTGATGTCTTTACTATTATTTTGCAATTGTTCAAAAAACGATAAATTAAGTGATAATGATCTTATTATTATCGAAAAAATAATCGAAGAACTTTCAGGTAAAGAAAAAATATATAGAAGTACAACCTACCTTGTAAATCCTTATATCGATTCTTTTGGTTTTCATCCCTATTTTTTAGAAAATGGATTGTCTAGTTATATGGAAGAAAAGAAAAATGAAACATTTGATGCTTTAGATATAAATGAAGAAGAATTTGAGACAATAAAAGACAAAGTTAATTCTAGATACCAAGAAGATATTTATAATGAGTTATTAGACTTGTCAAACTCCAATTCTAGTAATTTAGTTTATACATTCTCAGGTTTAGATAAGGACATTGTTTTTGTTGAATTGTCAGTTCTTTGTGATGGTAAGATATCAAAGAGGATTTAAAAAATAAAAATATCTTAATTGATCGTAATAAAAGTGAATTGGGGTCAATTGCAGCTATAATAAGGGGTAATGAGATTGAGAAATTAATTCCAATTAATGCTTATACTAAAGAATTTTTACACGGTACTAATCGTTAGAACTAATAACTAGGGTAATGTGTCAAATCCGATAGTTATCGGATGGTGCTTTTGAGAAATGAGCTCATTTTAAAATTGATTAGAAACACATCTACGAATGTAGTTCTGGCAGTGAATTTTTTAGGGTTTTGGTTGTTATATTAGCAATACGTTCTGATTTTTAATGAAAAGTCTGTAAAAAAGGTGCTTAGTTACTATCCTTTTGGCTTAAAACATAAGGGGTATAATAACCAAATAAATGGCAATAACCCAGGGAAGCCTTCACATAGATGTTCTTTAAAAAATATAGAGAACTATTAAAAGAGAGTTGCTTTTATTTTAGTAGTTTCATAGATCATATTAGCACAAATAAATTTGAGATACGCGCTACTAAACTCGCTTGCTGTAATTCTCGTATTGGTGGTCAATGGTCTTTCCCAAACGCAACGCTGGAACAATACCACCATAGGAGAACTTTCAGACAAATACGATAACCTATTTACTCCGGCTGGTTATGCTTTTTCCATTTGGGGGTTGATTTTTTTATCACTTGTGGCTTATGTTGTGTTTCAATGGAATCTTATTTTTTTCAAAAACCAACGAACAGACATTATTGAAAAAACGGGATATTGGTTTGCTTTGGCGAATCTGGGTAATACCGCCTGGGTTGTAGCGTTTACCTATGGGTATATTGGGGTATCTGTGGGAATTATGATTATAATCTTAATAAGCCTTCTTAAGATTATTTGGAATACTGGAATGTCCAAAAGCAAAGTATCCCTATCAATAAAAATATTTCTTTGGGGACCTATCAGTATCTATGCCGGATGGATTACTGTTGCGACCATTGCCAATGTAAGTGCCTTTTTGATAAGTATAGGCATCGAAACCAGTGCATTCACACAAATTATCTGGACCATGATCGTGATTACCGTCGCCCTTTTTCTCAATCTTTTTATCCTAGGCTTAAGACGTACTATTGCCTTTTGCTGTGTGGCTATCTGGGCGTTGATTGCAATCTACGTCCGGCATAAAAATGGTATCAATAGTATTGCTTACTATGCGCTAGCTTCAGCTGCAATTCTTGGATTGGCTATTCTTAAAACGCTGTTCTGGCCGTATCTTAGCACTCGATTTCCAACTCAGGAACATCACCACGATTAGTAAACGAAAAACATATTGTAACTTTCTTTTTCATCAAATGAAATCAACTCATGCACCACTATAAACACCTCTTTAACCTTTCTGAAAACGGTACTTATATCAATGCCGCCTATATGGCGCCTCAACTCAAAAGTGTTACTGAGATTGGATTGCTAAGTGTGGTGCGTAAGGAAAACCCGATGAGCATCAGCCCGGAGGATTTCTTTACCGATCGCAAACGCATAAAAGCGCTCTTTGCCCAACTTATAGATGCACCCGACTGGCAAAACTGTGCTATTATTCCATCCGTTTCGTATGGTATTGCTGCCGTAGCCAATAACATTCCGTTACAGTCTGGAGATGAAATTTTGATTATTGATGAACAATTCCCCAGTAATGTCTATGTCTGGAAGGAACGGGCTAAACAAAGTAATGCAAATATCAAATTAGTCGCCCCGCCCAAAACTTTTAATAATCGTGGAAAATTATGGAATCAAGCCATACTTGTTGCAATCACATCTGCCACTCGAGTGGTGACTATGGGTCACGTGCATTGGGCAGATGGCACTTTGTTTGATCTTAAAACCATCCGTAAACGCTGTGATCTGGTGGGTGCAAAACTGATCATTGACGGTACCCAAAGTGTGGGTGCACTTCCTTTTTCAGTACAGGAGTTTAGACCAGATGCGTTGATCGTGTCAGGTTACAAATGGTTGCTAGGGCCCTATTCACTGGGGATGGCCTATTATGCTGACACTTTTAATGACGGACAACCCCTAGAATACAACTGGATGAGTCGTAAAAACAGTGAAGATTTTAGTCAGCTGGTCAATTATCAAACGGACTATCAACCTGGCGCAGACCGTTTTTGTGTAGGAGAATCCAGTAACTTTATTTTGGTGCCTATGCTTATCAAAGCCATTGAACAATTACTAGAATGGGGTGTGGATCATATTCAAACCTACTGTCAGGATATTTCCATAAAAGCAGTGGAGCAATTACAAGCCAAAGGCTGTTTTATAGAAGATGCTGCCTATCGCGGGCAGCATCTATTCGGTATTTATTTGCCACAAACTATGGATATATCCGTACTTAAAGAACGCTTTTTCGAAAACGGTATCTCCATTGGTTTCAGAGGTGATGCGATACGGGTTGCACCGCATTTGTATAATACAGAAGCTGATTTTGAGCGATTGGTAAAGTGTTTTTAGAGATTTGTGACCCTTAGACAAATAAACTAAATTTGAGTTATGGAAATAAATATCCTAAATGCTAAAATCGAACTCATTCAATGGTTAACCACCTTGGAAGATACTGCCTTGATTCAAAAAATTATGGAATTAAGAAAGTGTGAAACTAAAGATTGGTGGTCAGAACTTTCAGAAGCTGAAAAAACAGCTATTGAATCAGGTCTTGCCGATGCTGATAATGGAAAATTAAATCCACAGTCAGAAGCAGAAAAAATATATGGAAAGTGGTTATAAGATTTTTTGGACTGATCACGCCTTAAATGAATTAGCACATACTTTCGATTATTTAGAAACACATTTTACAGAACGAGAGTCAAGAAATCTTGCTGCAGAAATTGATAAAATCTTAACCCTAATTTCAAGAGACCCTCATATATTTCCAGAATCAGAAACTAAAGGAGTTCGCAGAACTGTGATTTTCAAATTCAACACCCTCTATTACAGAGAAAAAGAGCATATTATTGAAATCATTTCTTTTTTCTCCAATAGGCAAGATCCTGATAGCCTCAAACTTTAATAGTTGCGATTCCGTGGAAACGCCATACGGGTAGCACCGTATTTGTATAATACAGAAGCTGATTTTGAGAGGTTGGTGAAATGGTTCTGCTAACGCTATAATTTAAACTTAAAAGCTTTTACGAACTCCACACCTTAACTACCTTTGCCCAAAATCTTTTTGAGTGTCCAACCCTTCGCTCATTACTACTCTGGAACAGTCTCCACAACTTAGGAAACTAGGGGATACTATTGCCCAAACTCAAGAAACTCTTCACAATAACATACATGCCAAAGGTCTTACAGGATCAGCCTTATCTTTTGCGATAAGCAGTCTATACAAGCGATTAGAGGTGCCCGTTTTGTTGATTCTCAATGACAAAGAAGAAGCCGCCTATTACCTCAATGATCTAGAGCAGTTGTGCAAGGAAGAAAATGTACTCTTCTACCCAGGGAGTTACCGCCGTCCCTATCAAGTTGAAGAAACTGATAATGCCAATGTGCTATTAAGAGCCGAAGTATTAAACCGCATCAATTCCCGCAAAAAACATGCACTCATTGTCACTTATTCTGATGCGCTTTTTGAAAAAGTAGTGACTCGTCGAGAACTAGATAGGCAGACACTTAAAATTAATGTTGGGGATAAGCTGTCACTGGATTTCGTCAATGAAACCCTATTTGAATACCAGTTTCATCGTGTTGATTTTGTGACTGAACCCGGAGAGTTTTCGGTACGTGGTGGGATTCTAGATGTCTTCTCTTTTTCCAATGATACGCCCTACCGCTTGGAGTTTTTCGGTGATGAAGTGGATAGCATCCGGACGTTTGATGTGGAGACTCAACTTTCAGAAGAACAGGTCAAGAAAATTTCGGTCATGCCCAATGTAGAAAATAAGGCGTTGGATGAAAAACGAGACACCTTCCTTAAATACATTGCTGAGAAGACGCTCATCTTCATCAAAAACCGTTCACTCGTATTTGGTCGAACAGATTCCAATTTCGCGAAAGCACAAGAAGCCTTTTCCAAATTATCAACCGAAATCAAGCATGCGAGTCCACAGGATTTGTTCTGTACTGGCGAACTCCTCAAAACCCAATTAGCAGACTTTCTCACGGTAGATGTGAGTAGTACGATTGAGGGGATTACCCCAGATGCGACCATCCCCTTTGCGCAGCGACCGCAACCGTCATTCAACAAGCAGTTTGACCTGCTTATTCAAAACCTGAATGAAAATCATAGGGATGGATATACCAATTACATCAGTTGTGCGAGTGAGCAGCAGGCGCAGCGGTTTAAAGATATTTTTGATGATTCTGGAACGGATGTAGCTCAATATGAAACCACTGTACTTTCGCTACATCAGGGCTTTATCGATGATGATTTGCGCCTGGCCGTCTATACCGATCATCAGATTTTTGAGCGCTATTATAAATTCAGCATTAAAAATGGCTATGCCAAGAAGCAGGCCATCACCCTCAAGGAGTTGACTAACCTCAAGGTGGGGGATTATGTAACCCATATCGACCACGGGATTGGCAAGTTTGGCGGGCTTCAAAAAATAGAGGTGGAAGGCAAGCCTCAAGAGGCAATTAAACTGATCTATGGTGAGCGGGATATTCTCTATTTGAGCATACATTCCCTACATAAAATCACAAAATATAATGGCAAGGATGGGAAGGTACCACAGTTGTATAAATTGGGTAGTCAGGCGTGGAAAAAGCTTAAAGCGAAAACAAAATCCCGTGTAAAACACATTGCTTTTAACCTGATAAAACTGTACGCCAAACGACGTATGCAAAAAGGCTTTGCCTATGGTCCGGACACCCATATGCAACACGAACTGGAAGCCAGCTTTATCTATGAAGACACGCCTGATCAAAGTACGGCAACAGCAGCCGTAAAAGCCGATATGGAAAGCGAACGCCCTATGGATAGATTAGTCTGTGGAGACGTTGGTTTTGGAAAAACCGAAGTCGCCATCCGTGCGGCGTTTAAAGCGGTGGATAATGGAAAGCAAGTCGCGATTCTGGTACCTACCACCATTCTCGCTTTTCAACATGCACAGACTTTTCGGGAACGACTCAAGGATTTTCCTGTGCGCATTGAGTACCTGAACCGCTTTCGTACCGCCAAACAAAGACGCGAAGTCATCGAAAGTTTAGAGAGTGGCGCTGTGGATATCGTGATAGGCACGCATCAACTAACCAACAAAAACATAAAATTCAAAGACCTGGGCTTACTGGTAATTGATGAGGAACAGAAATTTGGTGTTGCCGTAAAAGACAAACTGAAGACCATTAAGGAAAATGTAGATACCTTGACATTGACGGCAACGCCTATACCGCGAACGCTGCAATTCAGCCTGATGGCAGCTCGGGATTTGAGTACTATTAATACCCCACCACCCAATCGCTATCCTATTGAAAGTAGTGTGGTGCGCTTTTCGGAGGAGACTATACGAGATGCGATAAGCTATGAAATACAGCGCGGCGGACAGGTATTCTTTATCCATAATCGCATAGAAAATATCAAGGAAGTGGCTGGGCTTATTCAGCGGCTCGTGCCTGATGCTAAAATAGGTGTAGGCCATGGACAATTGGAGGGTAAAAAACTTGAAGGTCTCATGTTGTCCTTTATGAATGGGGAGTTTGATGTGCTGGTTTCGACCACCATTGTAGAAAGTGGTCTAGATGTACCCAATGCCAACACTATTTTTATCAATAACGCCAATAATTTTGGCTTGTCAGACTTGCACCAGATGCGCGGTCGCGTAGGCCGCAGTAACAAGAAGGCCTTCTGCTATTTTATCACCCCCCCCTATAGCGCGATGACCGAAGATGCACGAAAACGCATTCAGGCATTGGAACAGTTTTCGGTGCTGGGTAGCGGTTTTAATATCGCGATGAAAGATCTGGAAATACGCGGTGCTGGGGATTTGTTGGGTGGTGAGCAAAGTGGTTTTATTAATGAAATAGGCTTTGAGACCTACCAGAAAATCCTGAACGAAGCCATTGAAGAATTGAAGGAAGATGAGTTTAAAGAACTCTTTAATGAGAGCGAACTCACTGCTACGAAAAAGAATAAGACTTTTGTCAAGGACACTGTGATCGATACTGATTTTAGTCTCCTTTTTCCTGACACCTATGTCAACAATATTGCTGAACGCCTCAATCTCTACACCGAATTGAACAATACCAAAAACGAAAGCGATCTCGCCACTTTTGAAAGTAAACTGCTCGACCGTTTTGGCCCATTGCCAGAAGAAGCACAAGACTTACTCAACTCGGTACGCATTAAATGGGTGGCTACCCGAATAGGACTAGAAAAAGTGGTGATGAAAAATGGAAAATTAATAGGCTTCTTTATTTCAGACCAGCAATCGCCATTTTATCAAAGCGAAGCCTTTACCCAAGTACTACAATTTGTACAAACACAGGCGCATCGCGTTCAACTTAAAGAGAAAAAAGGACCAAAAGGTTTACGACTCTTATTAAAATCTGATGAAGCGAGATCTATTGATGAGGTGATTGGATTGTTGCGCCCTTTCCTAAAATCTTAATTTCAAACACGTATTTCCAAATAAATTTATAAGATACTCATTCCAAAATCGGAGTGACTCTGTATCCTTCTTGAACTAACAGGTTTATAAGACCATTTTCACCAGCCAAATGAGCTGCACCTACACCGTAAAAAACAGATTGATCGATGGAGTAATTTACAATCTTAGGGATCCATTTTTTATTACGGTCATCTAAAAGCAGTTGCTTAAAATTCTTTCTGTCGGCAAAATAGTTGTCCGTATAATTATAGAGTTCTTGTATATTTTCTTCAGTATAAAATTGAATCATTTTTTGATAGAATGATCTTGTTTTTTCAATATTAGTAATCGTATAGATTACTTCGTCTATTTCTTCATCAAAAGGAGTGTCTGTATATATGGGTATTAAGTCTACAGGAGTTTCAAGTCCCTCAATTTCTTTACCAGATTCTTTGGTTATTTTGATTAATTCATCCTCATAACTTGCTAGATTATTACCTAAACAAATTCTGGTGACTGTACTATTTAAAGGAAATGGTTTTAACTTATTAAGTTTGGAAAATGGAGTTCCTCCGTTTTCTTTAAAAAATTTCTTCAATATGTCTAGTTCACTTTTACTAGCGTAATTTTCTATACTATCATTATCAAAAATTGAGAGTTTTACAATTCCTTCAACAATTGAAGTGTTATCTAGATCTGCTTCAAGCACTGTCAGGCTAGAAAGATGTAACGACTTGATCATTTTTGTTTTTAATCTCAAGTCCTTTTTTGGTATGACATGCATTGTCCCAAACAGGTATGATGTCTTTATATCATCTCCTTCAATTTTCCATAAGAGGCTATCCTCAATATTATTTTGGTTACAACCCGTAAAGAGGATAAAAACAAAAGTAAATTTGATAATAAATTTCATATCAAGAACAAAGTTCTAATTTATAGTAAATGTCAGGTAAATGACGGGTAAAATCCCATAAAATTCGTGTTGCAAAAAGTAAAGAGGCTTTACTATTGCATTAGAAACATCTTGTATCTTAATACATCCATCATATAAGGCAATAGACATGATGATAAAACAACCCGAATTAGGACAAAAAATTTTAGAACTCCGTCAACAAAAAGGATTGACTCAGGAAGAGTTAGTTGAACAATGCAACATTAGCGTACGCACCATACAGCGTATTGAAACCGGGGAAGTAACTCCACGGTCGTTCACGGTACGCAGCATTCTAGATGCATTAGATTATGACTTGAGCTTGCTGCACACAGAACCTTCTGCTACAGAGCAACGGTTTAAAGAGCTCCTACTTATTGATGTGAATTCTAAAAAGGAAGCTTCTTTTCTGATCCAGCAATTGAATCTGGCGTGGATAGCAGCAATAGTCTATTTCTTTGTCACTATCCCAGATATGATGGCAGATTTTTACCTGTATTCACTTGGCGAACCATTGTATGGGAGTACATTATACATACTCATAAAAATAATAGTGATTCTAAGTTTTATTTTCTATTTCAGAGGGCTTATCCTCATCGGTAAACTGTTGCAAAATTATTTGTTGAAAATAACTGCCTTTTTGATGCTGTTTGCCGGAGTTATTTTTTACACCTATGATATTTTAGCTTTGATCATTCCTTCATTAGACTATAAAATTGGATTTATCGCCGAGAATATTAGTTTTGGGATCATAGGCACTCTTTTTGGTTTAAGTCTTATACGGTTGAAAAAGCCCCTAAACACACTAGGGTTAATCTCAGGTATTTTAGAAATTTCGGCATCTTTTCTGTTTTTACTGGTCATGGTGTTCACATCAACTACCGGAATATTAGGTCTTATGCTGTGGTCAGCTGCAATTATTGTTGAAGTTATATTGCTGTATAAAGCAGCAGAGTTGATTAAGAAGAAAGAGAGGGGACTTTAGATAAGATTTCAGCCTTCGCGGAAATTAAAACGGATAAAACGCATCTTCAAAATGCTCTAAGGATTCTTGTTTTCCGTTTTTAAGAACGGCGATGATATCAAAGCGCACTTCTACATCCAGATCCTTTTCTACCACATAAGCATCGGCTACTTTGATAATGCTTTTGCGTTTTCCAGGAGTAACAAATTCCTGTGGATCTCCAAAGAAATTAGAATTACGGGTTTTCACTTCTATAACCACAAGAGTACCCTCTTCTTTTTGGCATACAATATCGATCTCATTGCGTTCATACACCCAATTTCGATCCAGAATGACATAGCCTTTTTTGGTCAAATATTGTGTAGCAAACTCCTCACCCCATTCGCCTAGTTCATTATGCTTCATAAATTTCTGCGAAAGCGGAAATCTCATCCCGCATTCAAGATTTATCGGTTGTATGAGTTTCCCTCCTCTGTCTACCATCAGGCAGGTTCGTGGAAATCTTTGAATTACTAGTTCTCTTTTTCCAATTCTGGCTGGCCATTCACGTCAAACCCAAAAATATCTGGTCGTGCATAATGCCCAATAGGATCAAAGTCCAATTTTGATCGGGTAATCTCCGTTAAATCAAGCTCGGCAGTTATAGCACCAGCTTTATCAAATAAAGGTCCAGCAATAATCTTTCCATTAGGTGCGACAACCACGCTCCCGCCACGACACATCATTTCGGGTTCACCTTGAGCCAGTGCCTGATGCTCTTTAGAATACATAGATTTGGTAAAAAACTGATTACATCCCAAGACATAACAGCGCCCTTCAAGTGCAATATGTTGCATGGTTGCTGTCCAGCTATCTCGAGAATCAGCGGTTGGGGCGATATAGAGCTCTACACCTTGTTGATACATAGCCATTCGTGCTAAAGGCATATAATTTTCCCAACAAATGAGTCCGCCCAGTTTGCCAATTTTTGTATCAAAAGTAACTAAGCCTTCCCCTGCGGCTTCACCCCAAATAATACGCTCAAATCCTGTGGGTTTGATCTTACGATGGACACCTAATAATCCCTTTGAAGGAGAAATATAGAGCATGCTGCAGTACAAAGTCCCATTGCCCGATTGCTGCTCGGTTACTCCCAAAACGATATAGGTGTTTTGGTCTTTGGCCAGCTTTTCAATACGCTGCAAATCGGTATCCAGATTAAAGCTGTTTTCGTAATATTGAGAATAAACATCGCGACCAGCTTCAGTACGACTGCCTACTGTGGTGCCAAAGATGAATCCGCGCGGATAGCCTGGCACAAAAGACTCAGGAAAAACGATCAATTGGTTGCCGTCTTGGGCATATTTTGAAGTAAGATGTTCTACTTTTTGCAGCGTCGATTCTTTGTCAAAAAAGACAGGACTATCTTGAATTAGTGTGACCTTAACCTTCATAGTTTATTGTGCAATTTTTGTTACTAACAGTTAAATTAATTTCTGCTCCCATCACCAAAGCCCTATTATCATCCAAATGTCCCGCAGGGAAATCAAAAATCACTGGATACTCACATTCTTTAACGGCGTCCCAAACAATTTCCTGCGCGGTTTTTCCAAAAGGGATTCGGTTGTCATGCATTTTGGTCATACCACCTACGATCAATCCTGCTAAATGATCGAGCATACCATTGCGTTTTAGGTTCATGACCATTCTATCAATATGGTAAAGGTATTCATCAAGATCTTCAATAAACAAAATCTTCCCTTCGCTATCTAATGCCGAACTACTCCCACAGAGCGAATACAAAATAGATAGATTCCCGCCAACTAATTGTCCACTGCCAGTTCCTTCTCTATTGAGAGGATGGGCATTTTCAAAGGTCATAGGTTTAGGTACGCCAAAGAGGGCGGTGCCTAAGGATTTTTTTGCGTAAGCGGTATTGTCTGGAACGCTAATTGGCATAGTGGCATGAATGGTTTGAAAACCAATTTTATGTAAATGGCTATGCAGCACCGTTACATCAGAATAACCCACGATCCATTTAGGGTATTTCACAAACTTGTAAAAATCTAGTTGATCGACAATTCGCACGGTGCCATAACCGCCACGTGCACACCAGATGGCTTTGATATCTGGATTATTTAAAGCGGCTTGAAAATCGGCAGAGCGCTGGGCATCGTCCCCAGCATATTGATTGTCTTGTAGACCAATAGTTTTACCTATTACAGGAACAAGCCCCCAAGTTTTTAGCAGGGCTAGCCCTTCTTGCAGTTCATCTAAATCTATTTTACGAGCAGTTGCAACAATAGCAACCTGATTTCCTTTTTTTAGATAGGGAGGTGTTATCAAGACTTATCGTATAAATATGAACAAGGTACTATATTTTGAGAAATCGAATCCAGTCGAAATCCAAAAACGGTTCCAATGGTACAGATCTTGGTGCGCATTCCCCTCACACGAATACTGATTATAATCAGTATTGAACCTCTCTCCAGGCAGAGGTTTATATGGCATTTCTCATACTTAGTTGGCGCATACAATTCTTTAGATTAAAGCCCTATTTTTGTGCCTTATAAAAACACCATGGCACAACGCTTTACTATAACTGCTGCATTACCGTATACCAATGGCCCTATTCATATTGGTCATTTGGCTGGAGTCTATATTCCAGCTGATATTTATGCTCGGTACTTAAGAATGCGTGGCCATGATGTTTTATTTGTTTGTGGTAGTGATGAACATGGGGTGCCTATTACGCTTAAAGCGAAAAAAGAAGGAGTCACACCCCAAGATATTGTAGATAAGTATGATGCAATTATCAGAAAATCGTTCCAGGATTTTGGGATCACCTTTGATAATTATTCGCGCACTTCAGCAAAGATCCATCATGAAACAGCTAGGGATTTCTTCAAAACAATGCATGAAAAAGAGAAGTTTGTTGAGGAAACCAAAGCACAGTTATATGATGCCGAAGCAAATCAGTTTCTAGCTGATCGTTTTGTAACAGGAACCTGTCCAAAATGCGGATTTGAAGAGGCTTATGGGGATCAATGCGAAAATTGTGGAACATCGCATAATGCTACTGACCTAATCAATCCTAAAAGTGCAATTTCTGGAGCGAAACCAACACTAAAAGAAACCAAACACTGGTTCTTACCATTAGATCAGTATGATGCCTTTTTTAAGCAATGGATACTAAAGGACCACAAACGAGATTGGAAAACCAATGTCTATGGGCAGTGCAAATCTTGGATAGATGATGGCCTGAGACCACGTGCCGTTACCCGTGATCTGGATTGGGGAATTCCAGTTCCTGTTAAAGACGCCAAAGGCAAAGTACTTTATGTATGGTTTGATGCGCCTATTGGCTATATCTCGGCAACCAAAGAATGGGCAGAAAGAGAAGGACAAGACTGGGGACCGTATTGGAAAGATCAAGACACCAAACTCGTTCATTTTATAGGCAAGGATAACATTGTTTTTCATTGTATTATTTTCCCAGCGATGCTTAAGGCACACGGTGACTATATCCTGCCAGATAATGTACCAGCTAATGAGTTTCTCAACCTAGAAGGACGCAAATTATCTACTTCCAAAAATTGGGCAGTCTGGTTACATGAATACTTAGAAGATTTTCCGGAGCAACGAGATGTATTACGATATGTTCTAACTGCCAATGCTCCAGAAGGCAAAGACAATGATTTTACTTGGAAGGATTTTCAACAACGCAATAACAGTGAGTTAGTTGCCATTTTCGGAAATTTTATCAATCGCGTGGCGGTACTTACGCATAAATATTACAATGGTGTTGTTCCTCAGGCTACTGAATTAAAAGAAGTAGACCGAAAGGCACTCTTAGAAATGGCCGCATACCCTGCGGTAATTGGTGATGCTATTGAACGCTACCGTTTTCGCGAAGCTCAAAATATCTTGATGAATCTAGCTAGGCTGGGTAATAAATACCTAGCCGATGAAGAGCCTTGGAAAACCATCAAAACCGATGAAGAGCGTACTAAATCTATAATGTATGTCGCATTACAAATAGCAGCAGCTTTAGCGGTTTTAAGCGAACCATTTTTACCGCATACAAGCAAAAAACTTAAAGGCATTCTGAATTTTGAAGGACTAATTCATGTTAGTTGGGATGATCTTGCTTCTCATATAGGAGAGTTGTCCACTAAAGGCAGGCAGAACGGGCTTTTGCCAGTCAATCACTCCATCAACAAATCAGAACTCCTATTCTCTAAAATAGAAGACGATACTATTCAAAAACAATTGGATAAATTGGAAGCAAATAAAAAGGCAAATGAGGCAGCTACAGAAACTGTAGAGGCTCAAAAAGCGGAAATTAACTTTGAAGATTTTACCAAACTTGATATGCGCGTTGGCACCATTCTGGAAGCAGAAAAAATGCCAAAGACCAAAAAACTAATGGTTCTCAAAGTTGATACAGGCATTGATACCCGTACCATAGTATCTGGAATTGCCGAAAGTTTTACCGCCGAGGAGATTATTGGGAAACAAGTGACTGTTTTGGTCAATCTAGCTCCTCGAAAATTGCGAGGGGTTGAAAGTCAAGGCATGATCCTAATGACAGAAAATAGTGAAGGCAAATTGGTATTTGTAAACCCTGATATATCAAAGGATGGCAATGGGGTAAGCAATGGTTTTACTATTAATTAATATTTCTAAATATATATTAATCAAATAAGTGATTAATCCTTAATTTTTAATGAGGCAGTTTAATAATGCTCCACATTGCGCATCATCCCATTTACAAACATTCTTTGCCCTTAGGTCATCGTTTCCCGATGGGCAAGTATGAGTTATTACCTGAGCAATTACTATTAGAAGGCACATGTACTTCTTCCAATTTTTTTAAGCCTGATGTCGTACAGGATAAACACGTTTTAATGTGTCATACCCAAACCTACTTGGATGATCTTAAAAAAGGCACGCTAGATCCTAGAGCTGCTCGGAAACTAGGATTCCCAATGTCTGAAACACTAGTTCTACGTGAACTTATAATCACAGATGGCACTATAAAGTGCTGTGACTACGCTCTAGAAAATGGTATTGCTATGAACATTGCTGGTGGCACGCACCATGCGTATACTGATCACGGCGAAGCTTTTTGTCTTTTAAATGATCAAGCAATAGCAGCGCGTTATTTGCTTGATAATACCGCAATCAAAAAAATCCTGATTGTCGATCTAGATGTTCATCAAGGCAATGGCACGGCAGAAATCTTTCAGAATGAAGATCGTGTGTTTACCTTCTCTATGCATGGCAAAGCCAACTATCCTTTTAAAAAAGAACAATCTGATCTCGACATTGCCCTTGAAACAGGAACCAACGATGCTACCTTTCTCAAAACACTAAAAGAAATCTTACCAAGGTTGATTGATGAACAGCTACCCGATTTTATCTTTTATCTCAGTGGTGTTGACATTTTAGCAAGTGACAAACTTGGAAAATTGGGCTGTAGCCTTGAAGGATGCAAGGAACGTGATCGTTATGTTTTACAAAGCTGCAAAGACCATAAAATTCCTGTTCAATGTAGTATGGGTGGCGGTTATTCTCCGGAGATTAAAACGATAATAGAAGCTCATGCCAATACATTTAGATTGGCTCAAGAGATATACTTTTAATCCCCTCCATCATTGCATGTCCATAGACGACTCCCCCTCGTGTAAGAGGTGTGTTTAAAGCATTAAATTTGCCAGGTGAAAAAGGCCTATGATTATATTATTCTAGGAGCTGGCTTATCGGGATTGATGATGCTTTTACGCATGTTGGATGATCCTTTTTTTAAAAATAAACAACTCCTGCTTATTGACGAAAATTTAGACAAGGGTAATGATCGTACGTGGAGTTTTTGGCAAAAAGAACCTTCTTTTTTAGATCATTTGATATCCAAAACTTGGTCAGCCATCCAGGTGGCCGACAACAACTGGCAACAAGATATTCCCATATCACCTTATCAATATGCTACTATAGAAGGAAGTGATTTTTATTCGTATGCTTTCGCAAAAATAAAAGATGTCACTAACCTAACTACACTTGAAGTAACAGTAGTTACTATTGAAGAACAAGACGCAGCTGTCTTTGTTACTACCGATGATGGAAAGATCCATCAAGGTAAGTATGTACTCAACAGTCTTTTCAAGCCCGAAATCCTAGAAAAACAAGATCGCTATGCTGTCTTGCAACAGCATTTTGTGGGATGGTTTATTCAAACAGAGGAGCCTGTTTTTGACACTGAAGTCGCTACTTTTATGGATTTTAGCATTCCTCAGCGTGGAAATTGTCGATTTATGTATGTGCTTCCCTTTTCTCCAACCGAAGCCCTTTTTGAATACACACTCTTCTCTGAAAAACTCCTCCCAGAAGCAGAATATGAAGTGGCTCTTACAGATTATTTGAACAACAAAAGTATATCGCAATATAACATTAAAAGAAAAGAAAAAGGAAGCATTCCTATGAGCTGTTACCCGTTTGAGCAGCACAATACTGCCAGAATTATACATATTGGAACAGCTGGTGGCTGGACACGCCCTAGCACGGGCTATACTTTTCAATACACCTTAAAAAAATCAGCGGCGTTGCTCCAGTATTTGAAAAAAGGTAAAGACCTAAAGCATTTTTCAAAACGAACGCGCTCCTGGTATTTTGATTTAATATTACTTGACATATTAAAGCGGCGAAATGATTTAGGAGGTGAAATTTTTGTCAAGCTTTTTCAGCGTAACCCTTTAGATAGGCTGTTTAGATTTCTAGATGGCGAGACATCACTCTGGGAAGAATTTCGCCTTGTGCTTACACCGCCACCAAAGGAGTTTATTCGTTCCTTAATAAGGAAACTGATGGGGAAATAAATCCGACATCATTTATTTCAGATTTGTAATCTTAGATTTAAGTGTAACTATATAAGAATGATTCTTATCCAAGAATCCTTCAGCAATCTTTAATGCTCTGGAATACTTTTCTGTAGATTGGAAAATTTCATTTGGCTTCTTGAGTAAAAGATCAGCTTCTAATTCTAAAATGTATGCCTCATAGATTGTAGTAATATCTTTAAAAGTATTCTCGTGTGCATTCGCAGCCTTGCGTAAAAATTCTTCGGTTCGTCCAAATTCTTTTTGATCAAATTTTGATTTTGCAATGTTTAAATAAGTAATCAATTGATTAACATTTTTTTCCTCTCCATAAACAGAATCCAATTGATTAATAGCTTTTAAAAATAGAGAATCAGCCTTTCTGTATTCTTTTAGGTATAGTCGATTTAGTCCTAATCCATTGTAAGCTATGGCGATTTTGGGAGAAGAAGAAATCTTATATTTTTTGTGGGTATGAAGTGTAATAGTAAATAGAGAATCTGAAAGTGTATTATTATATGCAATATTTAAAGTAGCAAGATTATTATGAAGTAAAGTTAAACTAGGAGTAACAAGGTCATTGTCATTAAGAAAAGCCAAAGCCTCTATCGTGATATTCTCCTTATTTTGAATTATTTCGAGCTCATCATTTATCTGAGCAATGTTTAACGTTAGAAGTATACGATTAATTTTATCAGTATTTTCATAATAGGATAGCGCACTCTTATAATTTGTTTTTGCATTTTTATAATTACCTAAAACAAAATAATATTGTGCCTTAATTTTACCTAAAGAGGCAGTATGCCGATCTACATTCTTTGTATTCTCAACAAGTTTCGTTGCAAGAGAAATATTTTTTTGAAAGTTTCGATAATCGGAATTTTTGAGTTGTAATCTTAAAAGTGGCAAATATGCTGAAAATTCATTATCCGTATTTTGCTGTTTAACATAGCAATCACAAGTTTTACGAGCAAATGGCAATGCTTCATCACTATTAGTCTTCTCCAAGAATAATGTTTTGTAAAACAAATAATTGCAACCTTCTAAACCAACAAGATTTTCATATTGTTCTAAATATCTTTGAGCATTATTTAAACTGTCTGTTGTCAAATAAGACTGTATTAATCGTACATAGTTGTTTTTATATTTTTCCTGATTATTAATGCTATCGCGTGATAGTATTTTTAATGAAGATTTATTCAGAGATATGGCGTCATTGTAAAAACCACGATTATAATAATTTCTAGAAGCATTTTCTACGATTGAATAGTAATCTAAGTCAACTGTATCCTTAACCTCTTTATAATTCGCTAGTAAATAAGAGAGCTCATTATCGTAACTATCATAATTTTCAAGCTTATCATAAGAGAGAAGTAAATTGTACTTATTCCAGTAAATAGTCTTTTTAATGCTCTTTGGATATTTTGGCTTATGTTCTTTATGTTTGAGAATACTATCAGCAAGAATATAATAGTGTAAAGCATTATTAAAATCACCCTTATCATAAAGAAAGTGCCCATTTTCTAAATAGGCTTGTCCTAAATATTCATAAACCCCTGCAAAATCTTGATAACTAAGTGTGTCATAATTTTTCCATTGTTTTCCGTATGCAATAGCCCGCTGAGCTGCTAGTGCTGCTTGATCATATTTCTGTTGATCCATCATAGTATCATAATAGCTAATTTCTTTAAACATGGATACGTTCTTGGCTATTGTCCAATCTGGATTAATTAATTGGATTAGGATATTTCTATACAAAGTATTAGTCCGAATACTAGAAAAAGTAAAAAATGAAGTGACGATACCAATAATTAGAGAACGAAGTAATAGTAACCTATATCCCTTTGCCATCTTATTATTTTTGTAAAACCATAATAGTACAAGACAGAAAAGGAATACTAGGTTTTGTATGACCAGAATTTTTCGAATATTAGATATTGATAAGTAGTAGAAAAAAAATAATGTAAATAAGGAAAGGCTAAAAATGACACCCGATCCTATTGCCAACCCTTTCTTGATTTCAGGATAACTGAACAGGTAAAATCCTCCAAAAAAGTATAAAATACAAAGTAGAAGAATACTGTATAATAGATGTGAAGTAAATAGATGTCCAAATATTAGTGCAGCAAAGATTAAAAGCAATACAATCGCTAAAATTATCTTTTCTACAATTTTCATCTATTAACCCCTTAGTTATAGCTTTACAATATTTCTAAGCTAATTTATTACCCTAAGTTAGTCAAATCCCCCTTTCTTTCTGAATGGTTTCGTAGGCTTCTTGAACGTTTCTAAATTTTTCTTCGGCACCTTTTCTATAGGCTTCATCCATATGTTGTAGTTTATCTGGATGGTATTTCTTAGCCATGGTGCGGAATGCTTTTTTTACTTCGGCATCTGTAGCCGTTTTTTCAATTTCCAAAATTTTATAGGCACTATCTGCCTTTTTGATAAACATGGCCTTGATACTCTCAAAATCATGTCTGTTCAATCTAAAATAACCAGCAATCTGAGAAAGTACGTGTACTTCAGATTCGCTTACTCGCCCATCAGACTGTGCAATGCCAAATAAGAAATGTAAAATTTGCAAGCGTACCTCGTAGCGCGTTCTTGTATTGAGGTATTGACAAATACGTGCAGCCGATACTTCATGCTTTTTTACAACATCATTAAAAGTTCTAAAGGTCGCATTGGCTCGCTCTTTACCATAAGCACGCACAAAATATTGGCGCGCATAATCCAATTCAGACTGACTCACGTGACCATCTGCTTTGATAACAATAGATGCTAGTGAAAGTAAATTCAATTCAAAATCCCCTGGAGAAACCGTTTGTCTTGACGCATTTTCAAAAATAGTTTTAAAGCCACCTGAGTTTCCCTTTCTTGAAGCAAATAGATTATCAATAACACTACCAATGCCATAGCCAATAAGGGCTCCAAAAAACCCTCTTCCAGAGAACCATCCCAATAAAGCTCCTACCCATTTAATCATAGTTCATCACACATTTTGAGTTGCAAAAGTACATGCTTTTGTGCATTTAGATTGGTCTTTTAGTTGGTTGTGTTGTTACGTTAAAGTAATGTTGCAGTTACTGTCATTGTGTCTTTAAACGCAGTTTGGCTTTAGTTTTGATTATCTTTGTAACGTAATAAAATTGAAAATATGTATCCAACAGAATTAGTAAAACCCATGCGGGATGAGCTTACACAAGTAGGCTTTACCGAATTACAAACTACTCAAGATGTTGAAGCAGCAATGAAGAAAGAGGGAACATCTTTGGTTGTAGTTAATTCCGTTTGTGGTTGTGCAGCACGTAATGCACGCCCTGGCGTAATTCACTCTATTCAAGGCGATAAGAAACCAGATAATATGTACACTGTTTTTGCAGGTTTTCACACCGAAGCAACGGACCTTGCACGTAGTTTTATGGTGCCCTTTCCTCCATCGTCACCATCTGTGGCACTTTTTAAGGATGGAGAATTAGTCCATATGTTAGAACGCCATCATATTGAAGGTCGCCCTGCAGAGTTAATTGCCGAAAATCTTTCTGACGCATTTCAGGAGTATTGTTAGATAGACCAAACAATAATATTTATAAACCGCTTTAAAGCGGTTTTTTTATTTTTATGTTTTCCTACCCGTTCTACAGGCGGGCGCGAAAGCCTAATGCATGAAAAAACTTTTTGCCTATCCACTTAGTGTAGTTTATTACCTATTCTTCGGTCTTGTTCTAGTAGTTTTTCAACCTATACAATGGTTTTGTTTTCGGTTTTTAGGGTATCAAGCACATAAAAAAAGTGTAGACTATCTCAATGCCTGCCTCTTGGGATGTTTGGCAATTTTAGGCACCCGCTTCCGTTTTGATAATCCGTATCAAATACCTGCTAATAAGCCATACATAATCGTATCCAATCATCAAGGACAATACGATATCCCACCCTTAATATGGTATTTAAGACGCTTGCACCCCAAGTTCATTAGTAAAAAATCATTGGGTAAAGGCATACCAAGTATCTCCTTTAACTTACGTCACGGCGGTTCTGCGTTAATAGATCGTAAAGACAAGATACAGGCTCTTGAAACTATTAAAAACCTGACTTCTTATTTGAAAAAATACAAACGCTCTGTTGTTATTTTTCCAGAAGGTACTCGTAGTAAAGATGGTATCCCAAAACATTTTGCTAAAGGTGGTCTTACCACCTTGTTTGAAAATATGTCTGAGGCACAAATCCTTCCAGTAACAATCAACAATTCGTGGAAACTAATGCGCTGGGGAGCTTTCCCTTTGGACATTGGAGTGACCGTTGCAATTAAAGTCCATCCTACAATTCCCATTCAGAAGCCAATCGAAGAATGTATTGCTCAAGTGGAAGGTATTGTATTGCAAAATTTTGATAAGATAAACCCTCGTAAAAGCTCATGAAAGACCCGATTATTGATGCAACCATTCAATTTGTAAAAGAAAAACTCGCTAATGCTGAAGGTGGTCACGACTGGTTTCATACCGAACGGGTATATAAAAATGCATTGCATATCGCTCAAGGCGAAAACGTAGACCTACTAACCGTAAGTTTGGGTGCCTTGCTACATGACATAGCAGATGCTAAATTTCACGATGGCGATGATACCATTGGGCCAAAACTAGCCACCGAATTCCTGATTAAACATAATGTTGATAATACTGTTATTGAACATGTGGTTCAGATTATAAAAAATATCTCATTTAAGGGTGGCAATCAAACTCAAAACTTCAATTCTGCCGAATTACAGGTAGTACAAGATGCAGATCGCCTAGATGCAATGGGAGCAATAGGTATTGCAAGGACTTTTAATTATGGCGGATTTAAAAACAGAAAATTGTACGACCCTGATATCAAACCCAAATTGGATATGACCGCCAAGGAATATCGCGCTTCTACCGCCCCAACGATCAATCATTTTTATGAAAAGTTATTACTGCTAAAAGACAAAATGAATACCAAAACGGGTAGTGAGCTAGCAGCCCAGCGCCACGAGTTTATGGTAATATATCTCAAACAGTTTTATAGAGAGTGGGATGGAAGCTTATAGTTCAAAAACCACTACAAGTCGATTTTACTTAGGGTCACTTTATCATTTTGTTGATATAGCTTGATGACTTTTACTTCCTTTTGCTCATTTATAGTCCCATAGTTGCGATAAATGGTGTACTTCAAATAAGGAGGAATATTAAATTGATCTTTCTCACCCAAGTATTGAATATTTACAATCCAATCGCCCGCTGGGGCATCATCAACTATAAATTCTTCCGTCTGGAATCCTTGATCCTGCTCTTCGTATAGACGTCTCTTGTTATCTTCTAAAGTGTGGGCCCAGGTATAGTATTTTTTATTAGGATTTACAAATTGAAATTCAAATGGGACTGTACGATCTGACCACTCAATCACCATTCTGAGGTCAACATTGTACCCAACACGTAGCCATTCATTAGGCAGTCGTTGAAATTCTATTTTGTCTTTATGGTGTGCTATCAGTCTACTCAATTCACTTTTCAGTGAATTTTCTAAACCTGTAAAATTGATTCCCTTCAATTGCTTACCTAGCATATTAATATATAACTCTAAAGCTTTATTATATTCACCTACTTCCTGATAAATCATAGCGAGATCACGATAGGACTGTGCTTCTTTTGGAGCTAGTTTCACGATACGTTCATACATAAGACGTGCTTTATCATAGGCTTTAACCGCTTCATACATATATGCCACTACGCGCAAAACCTTAGCATTATTGTTACCTACTACCACCAACTTATCTAGTATTTCATTTGCTAAAGCTTGATTGTAACGCTGAAAATATTGAGCCATGTCAATATAAAAAGAGAGTGATGGCTCTCTATTAAAAGCCATTTCCTTATAACGCAAGTATTTTTCTTCAACAGTATTTAGGCCTTCTAGTTCAGTTATATAAGAAGCTTGTTTTCCTGATAAATTAAGCAAGGGAAGGTTTTCCTTATAATTATTGCCACTTACAAGAAGTGACGGAACTATGGGATCATCTGTACTTAACCGAGCCGAACCTGTTTTAGTACGAATAATAATTACACCATCAATTCCCAATGTGCCAAAACGCACAGTAGCCGCTGCCGATTTTAATACGGAAATACTCTCAATATTTTGGGGGTCAACAAAACTATTCACTTCTCCGATAGTAGCTTGAAATTGATTATTATCAATAACCCATAGTGGCGAAGCTCCTCCTGACCCCGTAGGTGTCTCATCAGCTCCACCAAAAGTCTGAGTATTTCTAATTGATATAGTTGCTTGAGAACCAAAACCATTTACAATAACGCCAGCGAAGCGACCCCGTAAAATATCACTTACAAACTGTACTTCGGGCTTAATTTCTTCACTTGTTAAGTAATTAACTGCATATCCCAATTTATCTTTAGACTCCTTGCCAAATCCTGTAATTACTTCATTGTCTTGAGTTATTCTTTTTTCTTTTAAAACAATTTCATCTAAAAGCTCGGCAAGAGGCTCTAAATAGACGGCTAAGGGAGATTGTCTATTTTCTACTGGCAGACTTTTTGTTTGCGTACCTAAAAAACTAAAGGTTAGTATATCTCCATCGTCTGCAGGGATTTCAAAGCTACCGTCTGCTTTGGAATGATATTCTAATAATCCACCTTTTTTAAAGATACTAGCTCCTTGTATCGGTCCACTCTCTGTTTTAATTATTCCAGTGACAATTGATCTATTGTCTGTTGAAGATATCCCATTGCTAGCTTGTAAAAATGTTCCGTCAGTAAATTGTGCCAGTTGATTGAGATATTTTGCATTGCCATCTCTTCCAATCATAATTGAATAGAATGGGATGTTTCCATTTGCCGAAATATCACCATACACCGCATTTCCATTAGAAACTAAAACAACAGCATCTGTATCGGTATCACTAATCAAATTGTAATTGGAAAGCCCATTTTGCTGAGTTTGTCCTAATTGTAATCGTAATTCATCTAAGGATTGGTTTGAAACTTTGAGTTCTTTTTCAGCGATTTTTTGGGTATTAAACGCAGTGAAATTTATAGTTTTAATTTGCTCTTGTTCTAAAAACTGAACCAGCCTTCTCCAAGTTTTCTCAAAGTCATAATTACCTACACTAGAAGATACATCCCAATAAATATGTGCATTATTTAATTTTTTTTCTTTCTTCTTTTTCCCCTTACCGAGATAGATAGTACTAACAGATCCAAACAATTGCCTAATATCAGCCCCAACTTTTACAATTTCTTCATATCCTGGAGCGGTAATACTAAGTGCGCTATTCCTATCTACTACTTTGTGATACTTGGAATAGACAAAATACCCAAGGTCATTACTTAATACACCTAAGCCTTGATCTGAAACACTCACTTTGGCTCCTTGTATAGGTTGCTTAGTTTGCTCATCTACTATTCTACCTCTAAAATTGGTCTGACCCACTAGGAAACTTACTTGTAGGAGAATTATAATTTTCAAAAGATTCTTCATACACTAATTATTTGTTAAAACTATCTATATGGCTATTTTTCCTAATGTAACTTTTTCGTCTTGTTGGTATAACTTAATTACTTTTATCTGTTTAGTCTCATAAGTAGTCCCATAGTTACGATAAACAGTGTATTTAAGATATGGAGGGATTACTAAATTACTTTTTTCTCCCAAGTATTGAATATTAACCAACCAATTTCCTGAAGGAGCATCATCAATAATAAATTCTTCCGTTTGATAACCGTTCTCTTGTTCGCTTACTAGGCGTTCTTTATTTTGATCAAGAGTATGAGTCCATTTGAAGAATTTCTTTTGCGGATTTACAAATTGAAACTCAAAGGGCACATTACGGTCTGTCCAATCAATTACCATTCTTAGGTCAATATTAAAACCAACGCGTAACCATTGATTGGGCAATCGAGCGAAATCTATCTTGTCTTTGTGCAGCGCAATGAGCCTACTTAATTCGCTTTTTAGGGGTTTTTCTAAACCATCAAAATTTACACCTGCAATCTGTTCTCCTAACATGTTGATATACAAATTAAAGGCTTTATCATACTCTCCAACTTCCTGATATATCATAGCAAGATCTCTATAAGATTGTGCTTCTTGAGGAGCAAGTTTAGCGATACGCTCATAAATCAACAAAGCTTTATGATTATCTCTTCCTGCTTCGAATAGGTAGGCAATCACTCGCAATATTTTTACATTAGATTTACCTAAAACCATTAACTCTTCTAGAATAGTATCTGCCAAGGAAAGATCATGTTTTTGAAAGTATTGCGCCATGTCGACGTAAAAAGCTACTTCCGGTTCCCGATTTTCTTCTAATTCTTGATATTTTTTGAATTGCTCCTCAAGATTAGGTAATGCCACAACTTCTTTAATATAGTCAGGAATATATTTGTTTTCTTTTAATAGTCCAACAGTTTCTTGGTATGCATTGCCCTTAATTAAAGCAGAATTAGATTTTAACGATCCATTTGTAGTAAGAGCTGATAATGTTTTGGTTTTTATCACTATGGCTCCGTCTATGGCAATAGATCCATAACGGTTGGTAGCAGCACTAGATTTAAGTATAGAAATGGAGGCAATATTTTGCGGGTCAACAAATTCATTAATTTCACTTAAAGTGGCTTGAAAAATAGCATTGTTAATTACCCAGACTACCTCTGGGTTACCACCAGTACCTCCAAAGGTTTGCGCGGGTCTTAACTCAATTGTGGCGTTAGACCCAAATCCTTTTACAGTTACTCCCGCAAAGCGCCCTCTAAGGACATCACTTACATATTGTGCAGTTGGTTTTATATCTTCTTCGTCAACTGTATTTACAGCATAACCTAGTCTATCTCTAGATTCTTTTCCGTAGCCCGTAATAATTTTCTCAGATGTTTCTCTGCGTTCTCCTTTTAGGACCACTTCATCCAAGACTTCTGCGATTGGATTTAACTCAACAAATAACTTTTGTGAAATATCCTCAATGATAAGACCTTTGGGATACATTCCCAAATAGCTAAAGGTTAATATATCTCCTTCTTGCGCACCTATTTCAAAGCTGCCATCAGCATTAGAGATAACCTCTGTAAAACTCCCTTTACGTAAAATACTTGCACCTTGAATAGGCCCTGAGACTGATTTGACAATTCCTTTTATACGTTCTAATGAACCTCCAGAAACGATCCCATCTGATATATCAATCAAAGTCTCATCATAATCGTTATTTGAAACCAGGGCAGATGGCTGCTCAGTTTTTTTACTAAAACCACCCTTAGTCTTTATAAAAATAAACGGCCCTCTCCCATAGGCAATTGCGCCACCTGAATTTTTAACAACTGTGATTGATTCAACATTTTGTGGATTAATAAGTGATAGCGCATCTCCAATTTCAATGCCATCAACAATCCATTTAACGGGTTTATTTCTTATTGAGACCACTGCCCCTTCTCCGAATCCTTGTACAACGACTCCTGAAAATTTACCTCGTAGTATATCCGTTATAAAAACGTCTGTTCCTTTTATTTCATCACTTGTAATGCTGCCGCTTGCAAAACCTAAAGCATCTTTGCTTACTTTTCCAAACCCTAAATCTACTTTTTCCTCTTCTTTTACATTTTTACCGTTAAGGGTTACTTCTCCTAAAACATCGTTTTTAGGAATTAGTTCAATGTTAGGATTTTTTAGGATATCATCGGCACTTAAAAACTTAGGGTACATGCCTAAATAGTCAATTGCTATCAGTGCGTCCTTAGGAACGGGTATTGAGAAGCTGCCATCAGCTAGGGTGAAGTACTCTTCAAACGTACCTCCTATGCGCAATGAGGCTCCCTGAATAGGTCCAGAAGTACTCACCACTTTTCCAGAAATGGGATTTTTATTTTTTTGTTGTCCTAAAACTCTCAATTCTTCATTATACTCATTTCCTTTTGCCAGAGGACTATACTTTTCCTTAGCCAAGGTGTTTTCTTTTGTAGTTATTATAAAAGCCTTTTCAGCAGCTTCGAGAAATACGCCATAGGTGCTCGAAGCTCTCAATGTGGTCTTTAAAATTATAGACTCGATGTCTCTAGCATATAGGTATTTTGGTATGGGATCTGCGGCGAGTGTTCCAATTCCATCTACATACCAACTTATTGGAGTTCTCAAAATAAAGGCTTGCTTCGCATTATTTTGAGTTAATATTATAACCTGAGGAAAGTGCCATTTAATAACATCTTCTAAGTAATAGAGGTGATCTGCAATATCATCTGCAGTTATGTATTGATCCAAACGAATAGTACCATTTGATCCCTTTAACACGCGATTACCTACAATAATATCATCTGTCTTTTTACCTTCTAAAATCACTTCATCCAAAACATTATTTTTTGGTAGCAGGTTTATATCATAGGTTTCCGCTGCTGTTATTTTTATTTCCTTGGAGAACATACCCAAATAGCTTATTTTAAGAAAGTCCCCTTCCTTGACTTCAATTTCAAAGTTGCCTGATGCATCGGTGAGAAATTCATCTAGCGTGCCACTACGCAGTATTCGTGCTCCTTGTAAGGGCTTATTTAGTGAAGTAACTGTTCCAGCTATTTTTTTTGCTAATGACCCTTGTGTCTTGATGAGGTTTTTGTTTTGAACAATCTTCGTAGGCAACTCAAGAACTTTGCCATCACTAAAATTGGCTATTTTATGAAAATAGGAATTTTCTTGAGAGCTAGTGGTCTTAATAGGAAAGACGGGGACAGAAGCTATAATTAATGGTTCTCCAAACAAGGGCTCGTCCTGAATAGCTAATAATACTGCTTCCCGACCAACTACATCAATAAGGTCATAATTGGCTATTTTTTTTCGCGGCAGCGCTAATAATTGTGATTTTACACTACTAAGAGATTCTACATTTATTTTGATTGTCTCTTCAAAAAGTATGGTATTTGCAATAGCAATGATTTCCAATTTTTTTACTTGTTTTTGGGCTAAGAACTGTTGTACTAATGTCCAAGATTCTTCAAATCGTTTTTGAGAATGGATTTGAGTTGCATCCCAAAACAGGCTTACTTTATCATACGTTTTTGTAGCTTTCTTAAATCGTTTATCCTGCTCTAGGTATATGGTGCTTACATCCCCTAGGATCGGGCGCATCTCTACTTCAGTTTTTAGAATAGTCTTATAGCCTGGAGCCGAAATTGCTAAAGTACTGGTTGGACCGAGTACTTTTTCTGGTCTTGAATACACAAAGTACCCGTCGATATTGGTCTGTTCCCCGACACCTTGATCAGAAATTCCAATTTTGGCATAAGCAATAGGAGTTTTTGTTTTCTTGTCTAGCACCTTTCCTCGTAAAATAGTTTGACCAAAAGTTAATCCAAAGAAAGTGAGATAAAAAAGTAACGAAATGCTGATTTTTTTTGGTCTCATGATCTCTTAATTTAAGTTTCCTTGTACTCAAATATAGCTGTAAAACAAACATAAAATAGTTAACACCGACCTAAATTTACTCAATTTAACTGTCTAAAAGAGTTTTAGTTGGCCATCCTTATATCCTTGATGAAGTTCAGTATTAAGTGGAGGAAGTTCTTTGTCTTTTAAGTACTTGCGCTTTGCAATCTCAAATTGTCTTTTGATTTGCTTGGCAATTGGACCTTCGCCTTTAATTCTCTTTCCAAAAAGAGAGTTTTCTAGCCTACCACTATGACATTGTTTGATGGCGTGTAGAACTTTAGCTGCTCGATCTGGAAAGGCTTGTTGTAGCCATTGCGTAAATATACCGCCAATAGCTCCATTTAACCGTACAATAGTATAGCCTACTTGTAACACTCCTCGTTCACTCACTTCCTTTACCAGTGGTAAGGATTCGTGACTGTTAATACCCGGAATAACAGGCCCTGCCATTACCATAACAGGAATGCCTGCTTGTGTCAACTTTTCAATAGTTCCTAATCTTTTCTTTATTGTTGATGTACGAGGCTCCATAAGCTGTCGAGTGGTCTCAGAAAGTGTGGCTATAGATAAAATAACTCGGCATAATCCGTCTGCTGCCAGTTGTGTCAAAATGTCTAAATCACGAAGCACTAGCCCATTTTTTGTAATAATAGCCACTGGATGTTTGTGCTTTAAAAAGACTTGCAAAAGCTGCCTGGTAATTTGTAGTTTTTTTTCAATGGGTTGGTAGCAATCTGTATTTCCAGAAAGTACTATTGGATGCCCCTGCCAAGATTTTCTTTTTATATATTTTTCCAATAGTTGAGGAGCTGTGGGTTTTATCAAAATTTTACTCTCAAAATCCAATCCGGCGCCATAACCCCAATACTCATGGCTGTTACGCGCATAGCAATACACACAACCATGCTCACAACCTTGATAAGGATTTAGAGAATAATTCATCCCAACATCAGGACTTGTTACTTTGTTTACGATGGTTTTTGGAAAAGTCTTAATAAAAGATGTTTTAATCGTTGTGCTTTGATCCAAATAGTCATCTAGGGGTTCTTGGCTATGTTCAAAAAAACGATTTTGAACCTGTCCTTGTGCCCCACGTCCCTTAATTAACTTTTTACTATTCATCAATATTCCTATTAATTGGAAATATTCCATAAATATATTCAAATGGTTTTGAATAAAAAGGTTAGAATAGAGTTTGTTTTTTATAAAATGGGTTTGTTGAATTCACTACTTTAGTGATACAAGAAAATAAGAAAAATGAGCGCCTTGTTATTTGATGCTATTCGGAGTGGAAATGAAGAAGATGTAAATAAGCTATTGAAAGAAAATCCCGATATCATAAACGAAACAGATTCCCGAGGTTCTACCCCTCTTTTATTAGCTAGTTATTACGGTAATGTTGGCATCACCCAGTTACTTTTAGCCGCAAATCCTGATGTCAATGCACAGGATAGTTCTGGCAACACTGCATTGATGGGGGTTAGTTTTAAAGGCTATACAGAAATAGCTGAGCTATTGATTGAAGCTGGAGCAGATGTGAATATTACAAATTACAATACATCTAATGCACTTATCTATGCAGTAACTTTTGGGCAAATAGAAATTGTGAATCTATTATTACAATATGGGGTAAATCTAGCTCAGGCAGATAGCGGAGGTCAATCCGCACTTGATCATGCCAAATCAAGAGGGCTAACACAAATCATTAAGCTATTGGAAAATCAATAAGATTTTCAACCCAGGTTGTGCAACCTGCTTGAAGTAATTGCTCCCTGTTTTTCAATCCAACACCTATAAAGTCAATGTCTAAATTCTGGGCAGCTTTTAGATCCCAAACCCCATCACCAACTGCAATTATTTTCTCAAAGACTTGGCAGTCATAATGAATTTTGGCTTTATCAATAGCTTCTTTCACAAAACCTTCTCTACTCAAATGATTGATTGAGGTTGCAAGTACTTCTTCAACAAAGGGTATGTTGGCATCTCGCATTTTTATTGCTGTAGCTTTTGGGAAGGCTCCTGTCCCATAAGCAAAGGGTATTTTTAATTCTTCTAGTTTGAGGAGCGCTGTACGCGCACCTGGTATCTCGGTTATTGGAGGATACTTTTCTAATGCTGAAGCAAAGAGGGTGTCCACTTTAGCGCAAAGCGCATCTGTGATTTCCTGATTAAAATTTCGTCTGTAGTTATATGCCAAAGCGTAGCGATCGGTATGATGCAAGTAATTGTCATAATCTGTATCAATATCGGTTAGACCTAGGTCTCGCATTACTTTAGTAATTGCGGCAATATAGGTGGGAATACTATCAGTTAAAGTGCCGTCAATATCAAAAATGTAGAGTGTTTTTTTCATAGCAACAAAGAAACCTCAAAGATAGGAGATGCTAAGGCTTTTTATTCACAGAAATTTGATTTCAAGTATCTTTGATCATATTGATAGACCATGAAAGAACCATTAAGTATTGCTCTCGTACAAACTGATTTGATTTGGGAGAACCCTGCTCAAAATAGAGCACATCTTGACAAAATTTTCGCAAGTATTACTCCAGACGTGGATTTGGTGTTACTTCCAGAAATGTTTACTTCAGGATTTACAATGAATCCAATGTCTGTAGCCGATACCATGCAAGGTATCACAGTAACTTGGTTGCAAAAATGGGCTGCCCAAAAAGATGTTGCCTTTGGAGGAAGCGTGGTGATTAAGGAAGGCAATGCATATTTTAATAGATTCCTTTTTGTAAGGCCAAATGGCGAGGTACAATCTTATGATAAGAGGCATCGCTTTATGATGGCTGGTGAGGGAAAAAGGTATACCGCTGGCAATCAGACGGCCCTAATTACCTACAAGGGTTGGAAGTTGTTTCCACAAATTTGCTACGATCTTCGATTTCCCGTATTTTCTCGAAATGTTATAGATTATGATATCCTTATATATGTTGCCAATTGGCCAAACACTAGGATTCAAGCATGGGATACCCTACTTAAAGCACGAGCAATAGAAAATATGTGCTATTGTATTGGGGTTAATCGCATTGGTAAAGATGGCAATGATCTAGATTATTCTGGACATTCTGGAGTTTATGATCCTTTAGGAAACACCCTGGCTTTTGAAAATGATGCAAATAGACTTATTCATGTTTCTTTATCCAAAGAGCAATTACAAAAAATAAGATTAAAACTGCCCTTTCTCAAGGATAGGGATCAATTTGAAATTATCTCGTTAAACAAGCAATAAATTAGTCATCTATAGATGGTCTATCTTTTAGCGTAAATGTTTCTTTGGGAAACCAGCCTTCACGAGCATCTATTAGTTTTCCAAAGTAAATAACGCGTTCAGGTTGTCTTTTTTCTAAGTAGTTTCCAGTGTCAAAAATGCCATTCTTGTTAGTGTCTTCAATGAGCCTAAAAGTGTACATTCCTGGGCGAAGAGTATTAAATGTAAATACTTTTTCTTTGATGGCATAGCGTTCTTCAATTAGATTACCATTGTCATTTAGCAACTGCACGATATAGGGGAATGCTTTAGCATTAACAAGCGTTAATTCAATATCGCTATAGTTTAAAAACTGTCTTGTTCTTGGACGATAATTTAAGGTATCACTTTTGTTTCCAAGAAAATCAGTAAGTGCTTCTGGGAGCAGTTGTATGTAATACTGACCCTCTTCTTCTGTCTCAAATGTTAGGCTAACTTCACTTTTTCTAGTATCCAATTCACTTGTGAATGGAATGGGAATAGAGTCTTTATTTAAAACCGTAATCAATTCATTATTAATCTCAGTAATCGGAATACTTGAAGCAATCTGATAGGGTTTGTTCAAAACTAAAACGGCACCGGTTTTTGAGGTTAGGGTTAAAGAATCTGCTACTAGTTGCCGTAATTTTACAGTCAGTGTATCTCGGTAATCTATGGTATAAGCCTCAAAATTAAGGGAGTCTTTTTCTTCTATTTTTGGTTTAAACCAATAATTAAGTGTGTCAATGCCTTCTTTTCTTGTGATTAAAGTATCAATAGTAACATTTGAAAGCAAGCCTATAGAGAGACTATCTCCATTACCTGTATATCCAAAATTAATTCGTTGTTCGGCTACATGCCTAGGTCTTCCAGCCTTTGTAGGAGGATTTTCTTTAAACAATTTAAGATCATAGGTATCATCTGATGGTACGGTAATATATCGATCTAAAAAAGCCAATTTGTCCAGACTAGGCTGGTACTTGTAGTCAGAATTATCATCTTTAATGGCAAATATCGCGTAGGTGCCTTCCTTTAAATTGGTTAGTTCAAAATCGGTAATACTGTCTAAAGTAGTGGCAACGTAGCGCGGTACTTCTTTAAAGACAATTGAGTCTGTATAGGTCGTATCTACCTCGTGCAGAACAACAGCTATATATTCTTCGGTTTCTTCAAGAAAAGCGTCTTTTACACTACCTTTTACAGTAAGACTATCTATATAATCTCCAGTTGAGAAAATGTATTTAAAGAATGGATAGGGATTGCCTTCATTATTGTCTACAATACTTTGACCAAAATTGAAAACATAAGTAGTATTAGGTTGTAAAGTATCTTTTATATCGATAGAAATATATTTGGTAATATTCCCTTGAGGTCCAATTATACTATTTGTTAATGGAGGCGAGATCACGACTTGTTTTCTCTGATCTTCTAAGGTTACAAATTCATCAAAATAAATACGTATGCGATCTGCTTCAAAATTAGTCGTAAAGTTAGGGGGATCAGCACGCACAAAAACAGGAGGCAAACTGTCTATAGGGCCACCCGATGGACTACCTTGCTTGGCACAGGTGGCCATAGAGAGTATAGCAATTAATGCTAATAAAACTTGACCCAATAATCCTAACCGTAAGCGCATATTACCTGAAGTAATTCTTTTATGCAAAGAAACACATTTTTGATTGGAACGAAATAGTTATACGGCTATTGCCATAGCAGCAATACTTAACGTTATTTTAGGTATTTGTAATAAGGTTAGTCCGCAAGATTCTAAGGTTGCGCCAGTGGTAATGATATCATCAACAAGCAAAATATGTTTTCCTATTAAATCCTCATAATTAGAAATACCAAAAGCCGTATATATTTCGTCGTTTCTAGCAGATCTATTTTTAAAAACCTGCGTCTTGGTATCTTTTATCTTGTGGAGCACTGTGTCATCATAAGTAGCTTGTAACTTTTCTGCCAATTGCTTTCCAAAACCTGCTACCTGATTGTAGCCTCTTTTGCGCAATTTATTAGGATGCAGTGGTACTGGAATAATAATATCTATTTTTTGATAGGCTACTTCATTTGCAAGTTCGGTGCCAAGCCAATTTCCTAAAAAACCACTTATGTTATCCTGATCTCTATATTTAAGATTGTGCATCAGCTCTTGTATAGGGCCTTTCTTTTCAAAATAGAATAATGCTGTGCCTAATTTTAAAGGCAGCCTTCCATAAAATACTTTTTTAAGAGAAGCATCGTTAAACTTATGAAAATTAGTAAGTGGTAGTCTGTGCCTGCAAGAAGTGCAAATAAGGGCTTCATATTGATCTAGTATCGCAGTGCAACATGTACAGCGTTTGGGATATAAGAAGTTTAAAAGTGAATGGATCAATTGAACAATAAAATTTTACCTAATTTAACCACTTTCTTTACAATAAGTGCTCCATGAGTCCAAAAAGCAATACAACTGTATTACAGGGATTAATCATTTTGTTAACCGTATTGTTATTGGCTTTGGGTGTTTATACGTTAATATTCCATAAACAAGTCAATAATAATAAAGCACAATTCGAGCAGGAAAAACAAATATTGAAACAAGAATTAACTGCAGAAATAGCCAAGTATAAGTCTGTAGTTAAAGAAAAAGAAGCTTTAGTTAAAGATCTGGAAGGAGCTATGGCCTCTTTGGACTCTATTAAAAATGCAATCACCAAAGAAACTATAAGCCAAAGCGATATATTTTTGTATAAGTCAGAAATACAGCGACTTAAAAACGAACGTATCTTTTTTGTGAGACGTAATGATAGTTTAGAGCGTGCCAACGAAAATTTGGCGGCCTTACAAGAAAAGACCCGTGTAGCTCTAGATAGTATTGAAAAGCAAAAAGATGCCCTTAAGGCTCAAAATCGTGTATTGCAAGAGAATCTAGCCAAGGCTTCAAAATTAACTGCTAGTAATCTCATTTTGAGAGGAGTAATACAGCGCAACAGCGGTAAGCTTGTAAGAACTCAAAATGCCAAACGAACAGAAATGATCAATGTAGTTTATGAGGTTAATGAAAACCCATTGGCCGAAACTGCAGATCTGCCTTTTTATACTCAGGTTATTAATGAGGCAGGTGAATTTACTGGTATTATAAGGGAAGTTGTTTTCCCCGACGGGACGGTAATTACCTATAATACACTTACTATCGTTCCCTATAAGAAGAAAAAATTTACGGTTAGTGAGTTGGTATTACCATTTCAACGCTTTGACTCTGGCACATATACCATCAATGTGTATTTAGGCAGCCGTCTTATGCTTTCAGACCAACTTATCTTAAAATAAGCAGCAACTGGCTTTTAAATTAGCCCTGTATTTCTATTTTTGTGCTTTTCCAAGTTTCACCTACGCCGAAACTATTAAATCCTAATCATTATGAGTGCTCAAGCAGATCAGTTTAAAAAAGTAATCTCCCATGCTAAAGAATATGGCTATATTTTTGGAAGTAGTGAGATCTATGATGGTCTAAGTGCAGTTTATGACTATGGACAAAATGGCGCACAGCTTAAAAAAAATATAAGAGACTACTGGTGGAAAAGTATGGTGCAAATGCATCAAAATATTGTAGGTCTGGATGCTGCTATTTTTATGCACCCAACTACATGGAAAGCTTCAGGTCACGTAGATGCATTTAACGACCCACTCATTGATAATAAGGACTCTAAAAAAAGATACCGTGCAGATGTCTTAGTAGAAGATTATCGTGAAAAAATAAATCAAAAAATCCAGAAGGATATAACCAAGGCTCAAAAACGCTTTGGAGACGCCTTTAATGAAGAAGAATTTAGAGCCACCAATCCAAATGTGCTGAGACGACAAACCGAAATTGATAGAATCTCTAAGGAATTAACTAGAGTTCAGGAAGAAAATGACTTAGCAGGATTTAAACAACTCATTGAAGATTTAGGAATTGGCTGTCCAGAAACTGGATCTAAAAACTGGACAGACGTAAGGCAATTTAATCTCATGTTTGGCACCAAATTGGGAGCATCTGCAGAAACAGCTACAGATTTGTATCTACGACCTGAAACTGCACAGGGTATATTTGTAAACTTTCTAAATGTTCAGAAAACAGGAAGGATGAAAATCCCTTTTGGTATCGCCCAGACAGGAAAAGCATTTAGAAATGAAATTGTAGCTAGGCAATTTATTTTCAGAATGCGAGAGTTTGAGCAAATGGAAATGCAGTTTTTTGTACGACCTGGTGAAGAATTAAAATGGTATGAATACTGGAAACAAACACGGCTAAAATGGCATTTATCATTGGGCTTGGGAGAAGAGAATTACCGTTTTCATGATCATGATAAACTGGCGCATTATGCCAATGCAGCAGCTGATATTGAATTCAATTTCCCATTTGGATTTAAAGAATTAGAAGGTATTCACTCCCGGACAGATTTTGACCTGAAAGCACACGAAGAGTACTCAGGTAAGAAACTACAATTTTTTGATCCAGAATTAAACCAAAGATATGTGCCATACGTGGTAGAAACATCCATTGGATTGGATCGTATGTTCTTGGCTGTTTTTTCTAAATCCTTGCAAGAAGAGCAGCTTGAAGATGGTTCTTCAAGAGTGGTTTTAAAGTTACCTGCAATACTAGCACCAATAAAAGCTGCTATTTTACCATTGGTTAAAAAAGATGGCCTGCCCGAAATTGCCAAAACTATTTTAGAAGATCTAAAATTTGATTTTGATGTATTGTATGATGAGAAGGATGCGATAGGTCGGCGTTATCGTCGTCAAGATGCAGCTGGCACTCCATTTTGTATTACTGTAGATCATGACACAAAAGATGATCATAAAGTAACTATAAGACATCGTGATAGTATGCAACAAGAGCGCGTTGCTATCCCAGAATTGCACAACATACTGCGACAAGCAACTTCGTTTAAAATGTGGTCTGAAGACTAAACTTTTTAAAGTTTTCATTAAATTACCAGATCAATCACCTGTAAATATTATGGCACTTACTTTATAAGCCTTTTATTTTAGAGGATTTGCCAATTTTTTTGCATAATTTTAGCGATTAGTATTTTAATTTACTTAATCATTTAAATAATATTCAATTATGATGAAAATTACAAAGTTGGTTTTTACTTGTTTACTTTTTTTAAGTATACAGGCAATAGCTCAAGAGGCTGTAGGACCTAGCTCTGTTGGCACTATTGATGGTCCAATTCTAGTTCCAAGTATTGCAGATCAAATACGAAATGGGACTGTCATCTATGCCGACAATACCCCTGTAGAAGGGCATCCAAAATTGCGACACGGCAACCGAATAGTCCCTGGTAAGGGACTCCCAAAGGGGAATGATCCTTTATTAGGTATTCAAGAGCAGGCAGAGCAACGCCAAACAAGAGCTCCCGATTTGATATTTACTGCTGATATTTCGCAGGCCACACCATCAGATCCAACAGGAGCTGCTGGACCTAATCATTATTTGGGTGCTTGGAATACTGCATATCGTATTTTTGATAAAAGTGGAAATCCCTTAACGGCAGAATTGTCGTTGGGTACTTTGTTTCCAGGAAATGCAATAGGTGATCCAATAGTTTTTTATGATGCTAATGTAGATAATGGTGCAGGTCAACCACGCGGTCGATTTGTGGTAACAGAATTTGATAGTAATCCTAATGGATTTAACGTAGCCGTATCTGCGGGGCCAGATCCAGTAAATGATCCTTGGAATGTCTATACGATGAATTTAGGTACTGGAAATTTCCCTGATTACACAAAATTTGCCATTTGGGGAGATGCCTATGTAGTAACAGCGAATATCAATCCAGGTGGAGCAGCCATGGGAAATCGTGTTTTTGCAGTAGATCGTGAAGCAATGATAGCAGGAGACCCTAACGGTTCGGTTGCATTTGTTGCCTTTCCATTGCCTGGTATAGCTACTAATGGATTTTATAGCCCACACGCATTTCATACAACAGCAGATGAAGCTGTACCTCCAGGAACTCCAGCACCAATTATTTATATGCAAGATGATGCCTGGGCTGGTGTGCCAACTGGGATGGATCATCTACAAATTTGGGAAGCAACCATAGATTTTGATACGCCAGCTAATAGTAGTATAGTAACTGCACAAGAATTAGCCGCCAATGATAACAATCCAGATGAATTAATTTCTCCATTTGTTTCGGTTTTTGATGGTGGTAGTTTCTCAAACCGCCCTCAAGGAGGTGGTGGCGATATAGATATCCTACAAGCAACAGTAATGAATCAAGTACAATATAGAAGATTTGGCACGCATAACTCCGTGGTGTTGAATTTTGTGATAGATGCAATCGCTGGCGGTGGAGAATTGGCCGCTATACGGTGGTATGAGCTACGACAAACTGCAGATGGCATGCCTTGGACTGTTTTTCAGGAAGGCACCTATACAGCCCCTGATGGTAGAGATGCTTATTCAGGTAGTATGGTTATGAATTCTCAAGGTGATATTGCGATGGCCTATACGTCGTCTTCTGCTACAGATCGTATTTCTATACGATATACAGGACGCTTTGATGGAGATCCTCCAGGTGTGATGACTGCATTAGAGCAGACTATTGCAACTAGTAATGCAGCCAATCCTTCTAATAGATTGGCAGATTATGTGCATTTAACAAATGATCCAGCAGATGATTCTTTTTGGCATATTGCTGAGCACTTTGAACCATCTCGTAGAGATGTTGTAGCAAACTTTACCCTACAGGCTCCAGAGCCTGATGATATAGGTGTTGCTAGTATTGATAGCCCAACTAGTGGTAAATTGACAGCTAGTGAAACTATAGAAATAACGATTACAAATTTTGGAAGTAATGATATTACAGACCCTATGGTTCAATATACTATTGATGGGGGGGCTGCAATTACAGAACAATTCTCCGGAATTCTAGCTGCAGGCACATCAGCTTCATTCTCATTTAGTCAAACTGTAGATTTATCTGACCTTGGGGCTTTTGTTATCGCTGCTTCTACGCTTTTAGAAGGAGATTCAAATCCAGAAAATGATGAGGCAAGTGTCACGGTTACTAATTCACCTGATTTGCCAGATGCTTGTATTCCAGATTCTGATTGTACGTTCCCCGATGGAGTTACTGTTATTGATATAGCAGATCAAGATATTATTTCGGAATGTACTGAACCTGGAGGATATACGGATCAAACAGATATTATTTTCACTTTTGATCCAGATGATAATACTGTAGATGGAATTATTCAATTAGCTTTTGCAAATTCTAATTTTGCATTATTTATAGATTTTGATGATAGTGGTGTTTTTGAAACAAATGAACTTGTTGGTGAAGGGCTTGCAGGAGGAGCAAACACAGATTTTCCTATAACTCTTGACTTTACTGACTTTACAATTGAAGAAAGAATAGGCTCCCACCGCTTTAGAGTTCGCGGAGCTGATCAAAATAATGGAGCTGGTGATGTAACGGATCCTTGTGGAGATTTAGTATTTGGTAGAACGAACGATTTTACTGCTTTCTTTGATGAATCATTAAGTGTTGGTGATACCGTGTTTGATGATTCTCAATTCACAATAGTTGAACATCAAGAGAATGTCTTTGATATTTCGCTAAGAACTCCTTTTGATGGTAATGCTGCAATAAGTGTATTTAATCTTATCGGACAGCAAGTAGTGTTCAATAATTTAGATAAAGAGGGTGATGCCTTTAATTATCAATTGGATATGAGTTTTGCTAAAACTGGTATTTATATTATTCAGTTTGGAGATGTAAATGGAGGAGCTACCGTGACAAGAAAGATAGTTGTAAAATAAAGCAACATATTAGCTTATAAAGTAAAAAGGTTCGGCATTTGCCGAACCTTTTTAAGTTTACAATAATTTTGATCAATAAAATTATCCCTTTTTCATCTCTACAATTTCGACTGGATTGGCTCTTGGGCACCTATTTGGTCTACGCAGCCCTCGGAAAGTAAACCATACATTCATACCATCTTTTTTAAATTCATCTGTTAAGTTGATAGGATCAAAAGTAGCTCCTGTGTCTACTGAAATGGTATATGCGCAATCTCCTTCTGCATCAGAATAGGAAATTGTTCCAAAAGAAAAACCTTGGGCTATCATAGCTTCTTTATTTACTGTTTGGGCAGCTGTTTCTTTAGTTGCTTCTGCCGTTTTTTTTGTTGATGAACACGATGCAGCACAGCAAAAAATAGCTGAAACTAATCCTGTAATAACGAGTACTCTCTTCATAATTGGTGATTTTGTTGCTATGTTTTAAACTTTTAAAAGAAGGCCTTTAATTGCACATTCCCCGTATTTATTGTTCTGGTACCTTCACTTTGTCTTCCAAAATACGAAATATTTAAATCTAAATACTTCGTCAATCTACGTTGCACGACCAAATTCCATGTAAAGTTGGTTCCTGGCTGTAAGCCTTCTAAAATCTGGAAGCCAACAGGTGTAAATGCATCTCCTTCAAAACGATTTTCAACATAATTAAAACCTCCATTTAACGATAGCTTCTCTCCTGTAGAAACGGCAAAAGTGATGCCAAGGTTATTTTGACTCAATGATTCAAGCTTGCCAATTTGATTTTCATTTTGCTCAAAGGTATAATTAAGAGCGATTCGTGATCGGTCATTAATAAGATAGGATATCTGTGGAGTGAGCTGTAGTTGTTCCAATTCAAAATTACGAGTTGGAAAGTTTTCGGCATCGCTAAGCGAATTACTCAAACTACCAGTTAAGTTAAACAGCCAAGTTTTTTTGACTTTGTGTAAAAAATTGAGTTGATGACTGGTCAAATCATTTTCCTGTAGGCCAGTGGAAAGCAAATTTGTGGTTCTGGTATTAATAAATGTATAAGAGCTCGTGTAGCGTTGTTTACCTCTATTAAAGAAAAAAGTATTGCGTACACTCAGGTTAAGCCCAATCTCATCATCACTTTCAGTAAATGGATTAATGCTAAAGTCTGAACCTTCTCGCAATTCCCTACGGTCAATGATATAACTACTTTGATTGTAAAAATGGGACAAGAACTTTTTAAACCCTTTTTGACCAGACCATTGCTGCGCATTTAGGATTAGCTGTTGGCTCAACCTATTTTGATGAGTTTGTACAAACACTTGATTGGGTAATAATACGCGAATAAAATTGGCCTCATCCATAAATTGAGCTAGATCAAACTCTTCCAATTGTTGTATGCCATCACCATTAAAATCATTCCAAGTATGTGTGCCTTGTCCTTCGTCAACTTCCACGAAAGTAAATTCTTGCTGGGGTTGGGTACCTGAATTGGTTTCATAAACTGTATTCCACCGTATTCCATTTTTAAAAAAGGATTGGTCAAAAAGCAATCTAGAGTTTATAGAAGTTTCTGAGTCTATCGTCTCATCTTCAAAATCTAGCTGTCTAAAATTGGCAAAAAAGGAAAGATTGGTGTTTTTATTTTTGATCAATTGCGATTTGAGAAAGTAGGTGTTAGAATTATTTACTCGAGTACGCAAATTATTCCGCAGACTATCATTAACACGATACCGATATCCTACTTCTACAAAAACCTTGGTGCTATCTCCTATGCCAATACTGCCTTCATATTGAAAAAAGCGCTGACTATCTGGAGTAAGAGAATCATTGGCTTTGGCACGGCGCAAATTATCTTCGGTATAAAACTTACCTCCTAACCAAGCCTTTTTATAGGCATACACAGCACTGCTATAAACTTTGGAAAAAGTTGAGGTAAAATCAACATCATCGGTATCTAGAGTACTAGCAATAACTTGTCCTTTTAAGGATTTAGTATCTAGTAGCCCTGCAACAGTATGTCTTCTTCCAGAATAGACACCACTAAAATCTAAATTTTCAAACGTGTAGGTCGCAAAACTACCACCAGAAGTTTTATAGTTGAGTCCTGTATTTAAAAAACTTTGGTTGCCTAATAGACTACCATTGGCATCAGCCAAGGAATTGGTTAAATTCCAGTCTCGGTTGAATTCTACATTGTAGAGTCCTTCCAGGTTTATAAAATTCTGTTGTACGAAATCCCATTTGGCGAAAGCGTTTAAACCTCCAACACTATCTTTTTTCCAGAGTTGTTGATTACCCTCAAAATGTCCGGCAAATGCTGTATTGTCATCATCATCTATGTCTGAAAATAAATTCTGATCGTTTCTACTAGCAGCAGCTTCTATGGCAATATTGGTTTTTTCATTAGGAGTGTAACTTCCATTAAGAATAGCCAATTGTAATAGCGTAGGTGCAAAAAGTTGTGTTATGGGTGCAAAATTTCCTTGAGGAATACCATTAATAGGAGCGACATACTCAAAAGTACGTTGAAGTGTGTTTATAGTACTTACTATATAATCCCCTTGATTTGGCCCGACTTCTCTAAAGCTTACACTAAAAAGCTCTTCCTCGGGATCGATGCTAAACTCAAAAACCTCCACGTCATCAATAAAAAAACGCCTGTATAGAATTCTGTTGTCATCAAACTCTTGTGGTATAGCACTAGGAGCAAAAAAAGCCTCTTGGTTGTCACCAGCTTGTTGTAGAATCGCTATTTGGGTGTCATTGAGGTTTTGCTGCAAAGGTTGATTGCGGGCATCAGATTCTGAGTAGACTTCAGCGCCAATTTTGAATTTATCATCGGCAATAAACCGACCACCACCATAACCTACAAAGCGTGTGAAATTACGTTCACTAGATTGATACTCGACTACAATACGCATCTCACTTGTAATAGGGAAGGTGGAGTTAAAGCGTATTTCTCCAGCGTTGTAGTCAATCACATAATCTGCACCTTCACCGCGTTGTAATAACAACCCATTTGCAAAGACACGTTCACTACCTGAAATAACTAAAACAAAAAGCTCGCCATTAGGCCCTGTAAGTTTATAAGGCCCTTGATTGCCTTCCTGCCCTATAAAATTACTTTGAGTAAATACCCCGCGTACCAGTGCTCCTGTTGCAAAAAGTTCGGTTTTGTTATCACTATCCTTACCCAAAGTACCACCAAGAGAAAGCCCTTGTATTTTTTTGGTAAAACGACCAAAGTAGGAGTCATTATTTTGCAGGTTAATATCCCCTGCACGTATATTCCAGCTATCAGTAAATAGCTCTATAAAAATCTGATCAAATTCATCAAGATTTTGAGAAAACCCACCTTCCTGACTTGGGATATTGGCATCTTGTAAGGAGGCACGCAGGGTTACTTTATTATTGAGCTTGCCACTTATTTGCAAATCCAATTCAGAAAGTATCGTACTATTTTGATTATTCCCAACCGTAATCCCTCTTAGGATACTTCCGCTAGTATTGAGTCCGTCAAAGGGTTTCAATCCTATTTTCTTTGATCCCTTGCCCAATTGTATTGCTCGTTGAAAATTTCCAGAACTATTCACTATTCGGGCTGGATCATATTGGGAGTAACTCCTTGTTAAAAAGTCAGGATAAGGTCGGTATATTATGATCAGGGAGTCTGTGAGTTCGGGGGTTTTCGCTTTAAGTGAAATAAGCGCTTTGGCATAATCAACGGTATAAGCGGTACTATCTATCGGTTTTCCGGTTTTGGTGGTTAGTTTGAATTGAAACGGATTAATACTCACCGAGTCTATTGCAATAGTATCTGCCACGGCTACTTTTTTGGTACGCAATTCTTGCGCAAAAAGTCCCGAAGTTAAGAGCATACAACAAATAAGGGTAAAATACCGCATCAGTTCTAAAACTCGGCTTAACAACAAATAGTATACCTATAGTTGGGCAAGTTAAACTTTATGCCCTTTTTAACGTCTTTGGAAAGGTGAATTTTTAATTTAGCCCATATCGATTGAATATGAATATTATTTCCTACAACGTTAATGGAGTGCGCGCTGCACTAAGAAAGGGACTAGATCAATGGATGGATCAGGCAGAACCTGATGTATTAATGATGCAAGAAACAAAGGCTACACCAGATCAGGTGGACACGGAAGCTTTTGAAAAAATAGGATATCATCATTATTGGTTTAGCGCACAAAAAAAAGGATATAGCGGCGTGGCTATATTGAGCAAAACAGCCCCGAAACATGTGGAGTATGGTACAGGAATAAGTCATATGGATGAAGAAGGTAGGGTGATACGTGCGGATTTTGAAGGAGTATCAGTAATGAGCCTGTATTTACCTTCAGGAAGTAATACCGATAGATTGGAGCACAAGTTTAAGTTTATGGACGATTTTCAATCCTACATCAATGATTTGAGACAAGATTATCCCAATTTAGTAATCGGTGGAGATTACAACATTTGCCACGAAGCTATAGATATACATGACCCTATTAGAAATAAAAATGTTAGTGGATTTTTACCCCACGAACGAAAGTGGATAGGTGGTTTTATGGAAAGCGGCTTTGTAGATTCTTTTAGGCATATGAATAAAGAGCCCCACAATTATACGTGGTGGAGTTACCGCGCCAATGCACGAGCTAATAATAAAGGTTGGCGTATCGATTATAATATGGTAAGTGAATCATTAAAAGACCAAATAAACCGCGCATTGATTTTACCCGATGCGAAGCATAGTGATCACTGCCCTCACCTTGTAGAATTAGCATTACCTTAATAACAAATATTACTAACCCAAATTATACCTATGCTTACTCTTTTAAAAAAGATTGGATTTATACTTATTATATTTAGCCTATTCACATCCTGTGTTTCAAAAAAAGTTTTTGAGGACCTAGAGTCTAAATATGCACGTTTGCGAAAAGAGAATAGAACACTGTCTTCAGATCTCGCTGACGCGAAAAAGGAATTAAAAAAATACAAAGCCGATTATGAAAACACGAAGAGTACACTCGATCAAACTACGGCTGAAAGAGATCGTCTTGCTAGCGAAAATGCCGCAGCTAAGGCAAGTCTAAAAACATTACAGGATTCTTATGACGCGCTAGAAAAAAATAGTAGCACAAGTCTTGCTGAAAATGCTCAAAAAAATAGAGAGCTCCTAGCGCAATTGGAAGAAAAGCAACGTGAGCTAGCAAGCAATCAAGCTGCATTGGAAACAGAACACAATAGATTAGAACAATTGGAGCGCGATTTGGCCGCACGATCTTCCCGAATAGATGAGTTAGAATCACTAATTAAGGCAAAAGATGCTAATTTGCAACGTTTAAAAGATGCTATTTCCAAAGCACTTACTGACTTTGAAGGAAAGGGTCTTACCGTAGAGCAACGCGATGGGAAGGTGTATGTATCTTTAGAAAACAAACTTCTTTTTGATAGTGGGAGTTGGACGGTAGGTACTAATGGTAGAACAGCTGTGGTAGAATTAGGGAAGGTCCTAGCTCAGAACCCTGAAATAGCAGTTTTAATAGAGGGCCATACCGACGACGTGCCCTATGCTGGTAGTGGAAATTTGAGTGGTAACTGGGATCTTTCGGCAAAACGAGCCACGGCAATTGTAACTATTTTGCGAGAAAATAAAAGTATAGATCCCAAAAATCTCACAGCTGCTGGTCGTGGAGAATATGCTCCCATAGCACCCAATACAACTGCCGATAATAAAGCAAAGAACAGGCGTATAGAGGTTATTCTTACGCCTAAGCTAGATGAGGTAACCCAACTGCTTAATGAAGGGAATTAAATATAATTAAAACAAGACTTTCGCCTTTTCGCAGAAGTAGGACTATGAAATATACCAATCTTCCAACTACCGATATAAAAGTTTCCAAAATATGCCTAGGCACCATGACCTGGGGAGAGCAAAACATAGAAGAAGATGGGCACCAGCAATTGGATTATGCCATTGAACAAGGAGTAAATTTTATTGATACTGCCGAGTTGTATAGTGTACCAAACCCAAGGGCGGAAACCTATGGAAGTACTGAGCGTATTATCGGAAACTGGCTTCAAAAAACAGGCAGGCGAACTGACTTAATTATAGCAACTAAAATTGCTGGACCAGCTCCATTTACGCAACATATAAGGACAGGTGGATTTGCAAAAAATGAATTGGAAGACGCAGTAAACAAAAGTTTAAAACGTCTTCAAACAGATTATATAGACCTTTACCAATTGCATTGGCCAGAAAGGCCTACCAATTTTTTCGGTCAGTTGGGATATATCCATCAAGAAAATCAGCAGTGGGAGGACAACTTTGGGCAAATACTTACTGATCTTAATGCCTTGATTAAGGCAGGTAAGATTAGATATATTGGTCTTTCTAACGAAACCCCATATGGGCTTTCTCGTTATATGGAAGAAGCGCGAAAAGGACTGCCTAAAATGATTACTGTACAAAATCCATATAGTTTGCTAAACCGTAAAGATGAGGTAGGGCTAACGGAGATTTTGCATCGAGAAGGAGTGGGGCATTTGCCTTATTCACCTTTAGGTTTTGGACAATTAACAGGTAAATATTTAGATGGATATCCTCCCAATGCTAGGGCAACCTTATTCCCTAATTACAGTAGGTATCATAATGAGCTATCTTTTGAAGCAACTAGGAGTTATAAATCTATAGCCGATGAACACGAACTGAGTCTTACTCAAATGTCTCTTGCGTATGTTAATACTAGACCTTTTGTAACGTCCAATATTATAGGAGCTACAAAAATGGTTCAACTCAAAGAAAATATTGCAAGCATCGATATCTCCTTATCAAAAGAAGTGCTGGAAGCTATTGAAGAAGTGCATGCGACTATCCCTAATCCTGCGCCTTAATCAATATAGTGAGATAAAGAACTAAAATTAAGACTTTACAAAACGTAATGTTCTTTGCCCAAAATTGGTGTTGACAACGGCAAAGTAAATACCACTAGATAATGAAGAGACATCCAATTGCATTTCACTAGAGTTTTCCCTAATGCTATTTTGAATCTGTCTCCCTAAACTATCAAAAATTGTAGTATTGGCGCTTTCGAAAGAACGACTCAATGAGATAGTTAATAAATCTGAGACTGGATTTGGCGAGGCGATTATAGTAGTGAGATCAAAATCATTTACACTCAGAACATCCGTTATACTTACATTAAAAACAAAGTCTACCAATTCATTAAAGCTATTTCCATTTTCCCAAGCAAATCCTTCTGGATATACATCAGGATTACCATTTGCCGCTACGTTAACCAACAGATTTACTGTGACTCCAGGGATTTGAAAGGTAAAAACATCTCCATTTTCTATAGGAAACTCTTCTCCAATATTTATACGTAAACTCTCTCCAGCCGCCCCAAAACTCATTGACGGAAAATTCTGCACATAAACAGGATTTCCACTAACTGTTGCTCCTTCAAAAATTTCTAATGATCTTGCCTGTTGGGTGCCGCCACTACCAGTAATAAACTCCACGTATTCTAAAAAGCCATCACATTCGGCAGTAAAAGTTTGCGCCCAATCAAAATTATTTTGAGGATCAAAACCTCCAATATCATTACCAAAAGTGCATTGCGCAGAGGAGTAGGAACTAGCCACAACTACAAAAACAGAAAAAAAACATAATTTTAGTGTAAGAGAAAGGTGATTTTTAGACATAAATGTTGATTGTTAATTAGGTCAATATAGTCGTACAACTTCAAAATTCTTACAAGAAGCTAAGAATTAATCAAACAGATGCTTAACAACATCATGTATTTTTCCTGCTTTAATAATCTGAATGCCCATATTTTGGTCGGGAAGCTTACAGTATTTGGAGATGATAATTTTTTGAAAGCCTAGTTTTGCTGCTTCCGCGATGCGCTGCTCTATTCGATTTACTGGACGCACTTCTCCAGCTAACCCAACTTCTGCAGCAAAGCATAGTGTTTTATCAATTGCAATGTCAATATTAGAGGATAAAACAGCTGCTGCCACCGCAAGGTCTATGGCGGGATCATCTACAGTAATGCCCCCAGTAATATTTAGAAAAACATCTTTTGCTCCTAATTTGAATCCTGCTCGCTTTTCTAGTACTGCAAGCAGCATATTAAGTCGTTTTACATTATAACCAGTAGCACTACGTTGTGGTGTGCCATATACCGCAGTACTTACTAATGCTTGAATTTCTATCATTAAGGGACGCATTCCTTCTAGTGTCGCGGCTATGGCGGTACCGCTTAGTTCTTCTTCATTTTTTGAAATGAGAATTTCACTAGGATTGGTTACCTCTCTTAGACCGCTGCCTTGCATCTCATAAATACCCAGTTCATGTGTGCTTCCAAATCTATTTTTATGTGCTCTTAAAATGCGATAGACATGATTGCGATCTCCTTCAAATTGTAAAACAGTATCTACCATATGTTCCAAAATTTTTGGGCCTGCAATATGGCCATCCTTGGTGATATGGCCAATAAGGATTACAGGAGTGGCTGTTTCTTTGGCAAATTGAATGAGCTCGGATGTGGTTTGCCGTATTTGAGAGATACTACCTGGACTGCTCTCTATATGGCTAGAATGAAGTGTTTGTATGGAATCTATAACTACAATATCGGGTTGTAGATCATCTATATGCCTAAAAATATTTTGAGTTTTTGTTTCTGACAGGATAAAGCATTGTGTGCTATTTGGATATATACGGTCTGCTCGCATTTTGATTTGTTGCTGGCTTTCTTCTCCCGAAACATATAAGGTTTTTATTGAAAGTTGTAAGGCTATTTGCAGTAGTAGGGTGCTTTTGCCAATACCTGGTTCTCCTCCTAAAAGTGTTAATGATCCTGAAACCAAACCACCTCCTAAAACACGATTAAATTCTTGATTACCTGTATTTAACCTAGTTTCTGTGTTTGTTGTTATTTCTGAAATACGCCTGGCTTTGGTAACCCGTTCTTTTTGATTTTGACCTATTTCGGAATTCCAAAGCGCTTTTTCTTCCTTTTGAATGACCTCTTCTACAATAGTATTCCATTGCTTACAAGCCTGGCATTGTCCCTGCCACTTGCTGTGCTGTGTGCCGCAGTTTTGACAGAAAAATGTAGTCTTAGTTTTGGCCATTGTTGTTTTTCACGCTAAGCGAAAGTAGCCAAATTCAACTAATAAGACACGCGGTTGAAACGTTTAATGACGGCAACTTAATTTTGACAATCCAAAAACTAAACAATGAGATATGCTCTATTAAACCTAATATCCAAAATCAGCTTTAATTAGGTCAACCTTTTCTAACATTAAGTCTTTAGTTAATCCTGCAACTTCTTCTTGTAGAAAGGCACTTTGATAGAGGCGCAAGGCCTTTTTTGGATGCCCTGTTTGCTCGTAAAACAATGCTAAATAGTAATTTCCTAGCAGCGTTTCTGGATGGTGAACTTTAGCCAATTTGCCTAAATTTTCAAGTTCTTCCCATTGTTCTTGTTTCTTTATGGCCGTGTATACCGCCACAAAGTCATTAATGCGGATTTTATCTTTTAGCCCAAAAAGTTCATCAACGGTAGTATATTTATCTACTAAGTAGTCATAAGGTGATCCGTCAAGTTTTAAGATCACTTCCTTATATTCTTTTTTACTAATGGGTCTGTATATGGAGAATATCTCTTCTAGGGCTTTGGGTATAGCCCGACCTACTAATGAGTAGTGCGTTGCTCCATCAAAATCATCAAATGCGTACCGCAAATTTTCATTACTTACATTTTTAAGTTTGTTGTTTAAAGCTATAATATCATCCCGTAGTATTTGAATGTCTTCACTAGCGGTTGCGAGATAATAGAACGTTTTTGTTTCTATTTGAGATAGGCGTTCTACCAATCGTTCATCCATTAATGGCGCCAATTCAGGACTTAAGGAGATATAACCTTGAAATAGGGTGCTGTCTTTAAAGAGATAGTAATTGAGAAAATTGGCAGTAAGGTCATGGCCTATTACAATTCTGAAATTTGCAGTTCGATAATTTTCATCTAGCCAGGGCATCATTTCTAAGCCTAAAAACTCAAAGAATTCCGCACCTTCTTCAGTTGGAAGAAAATTATCTTCATCATAATAAGTGTCGTCACTTCTAGTTTCAGATTGTTTGACTCCAACGACAATAGCATCAGGCATTTCTTCCCAATAGCTATTATAATCTACCAGTCCAGATATTGGTTCAAATAGATAATCTCCATCCAAGGCAAGAATTATAGGATAGGTTTTTTCAATATTATCACCGTAATTTCGAGGAAGTTGAATTTTGAGTTGTCGGGTTTGGCCTAGTTTTTCAGATTCAATCGAATGATATTCAACCTGAGCCTTTAGGCCTGTTACGCAAATAACAAGGACAAGGTATGATAGTAACTGTTTCATTTTAAGGAGCGTTTTAAAACAGGTCTAAAATACTAATTTTTAATTTTCTTCAATTTAAATAGGAAAATTAGACAACAAAATCCGCCAAAAACTATATTAAAAACGGTCTGTGTAGTCCAAACAATCCAACCAAATGCTTGGGCATCTTGACTGGCATAACCAAAAAGATTAGCAAAAACTGCTACCATTGCTATTGGGTAGAGACCCATCCCAGCATTAGTGGCCGACATAGAGAAACCACCTGCAATAAAGGCAGTTAGCATAACACCTAATGGTGCGTCTCCCAAACTGGGCACGGTGTACTTCATAATCCAAAACATACTGGCGTACATTGTCCATATAAATATGGTATGGAAGATGAATGCGGTATTGTTTTTCATTTTCAGAATGCTCTTGACACCTTCCAATATTCCAAGACCAAAATTGCGCACTTTTACCATTAAGGGGTGTTTTGAATTCTTGAGAATGCGCAATCCAATAATACCTATGAACAACATTAACGTAAGGGCTATTATGGATGGTAATGGATTGGCAGATTCCTTGAAAAAATCTATTAAGGCTGTTGATTGCAAAAATACCGCTGTGGCCATAATAAGAATGAGCATGACTAGGTCTGCGAGTCGTTCAGAAACAATGGTGCCGAATGCCTTGTCAAAAGATATGGGTTCTAATTTGCTGATAACAACCCCACGTAAAACCTCACCTATCCTTAAAACAAATGTATTGGCAAAATAGGCGGTCATCACAGCAATAAAACTGTGTTTAAGCTTTGGATGACAACCTAAAGGCTCAAGCATAAACTTCCATCTATAGGATCTCGAAATATGACTAAGCAGGGCAAAAACTAAAGAAGCACTAACCCATAAGGGATTGGCACTTTTCATAGCCTCCCATAATTGCTGTCTCTCTTGGCCTGTCATTTTACCAAGTGAATACCATATCAAAAAACTTCCTAGAAGTATGGGAAGTAGATATTTTAAAAAATTAAATACCTTTTTTTTTGACACTTACTTTAGGAGATTGGTGGCTTCATCAGGAAACACCAATGTGGGTTTAAATTTTTTGGCATCGCCTAATTCCATGAATGCATATACAATGAGTATAAGGATATCTCCTTTAGACACTTTACGTGCAGCCGCACCGTTTAGCGTGACTTCTCCGCTTTTTCTCGGGCCAGGAATGGCATAGGTTTCGAGTCGTTCCCCATTAGTAACATTAACAATCTGCACGCGCTCTCCTTCAATAATGTTGGCAGCATCTAAGAGATCTTCATCAATAGTAATACTGCCTATATAATGTAATTCAGCACCAGTAACTTTTACTCTGTGAATTTTAGACTTAACAACGTTTACAAGCATTAGGCAAAGATAGGTGTTATTAGTTTAAAGCTATATTATCTATGAGCCGTACTTCTCCTGCAAAAGCTGCGATAAAAGCACGGTATTTTTGATGTTTACGCTTTCGCGAAAGCAGATTCAGGTTTTTGATATTAGCTATTTCAAAATACTCTAAATCTAAAATGGGATGTTCATTAAACTGCTGAGTCACCCAAGATTTTAATTGAGCTGCGCTTTTAGACTCAAATTGTTTTTGTGCGGTTTTTAAGACTTGAAAAATTAAAGGAGCAGCATTTAATTGGTCGTTAGTCAATCTTGCGTTTCGACTACTCATAGCCAAACCATTTCTCTGCCGGTATATAGGGCTGCCAACAATTTGAACGGGTAGTCGCTCGAGCTTAACCATTTTTTTTACAATAAGAAGCTGCTGATAATCTTTTTCGCCAAAAAAAGCCATATGAGGCATTATCTGCCTAAAAAGAAGATTTAATACTGTGCCTACACCGTCAAAATGACCCGGTCTATATCGGCCTTCCATGGCAGTGGCAAGGCTTCCAAATGCATATTTTTTGGATTTGGGTTTATTATCATACACTTGGGCGATGCTAGGCACGTAGGGCATAACTTGTTTATGATATGGTGCTAAAAGCTTGATATCGTCATCTAAAGTGCGTGGGTATTTCTTTAAGTCATCATGATTATTAAACTGCGTTGGATTCACAAATATGCTTACAACAACAACATCACAGTATTGCAATCCAAAATCGATCAGTGAGGTATGCCCTTTATGCAATGCTCCCATAGTAGGGACAAAACCTATTTTTTGGCCAGAATCTTTTAAGCTTTTGACTGCATTTGCAATTGTTGCTTTATCGTAAATGGGGGTCACTTTATTACAAAATTAACAGGGCTCAAACATAGTGTTTTAAGTCCAAAGTGCATAAAATTTAGTACTTTTGCGTGTTTTTGAGTATTTTTTCTAACCAAAGTAAGCGGATTTATGAAAGATAAGAGGATATTATACGTGTCATCAGAAGTTGTGCCATATCTCCCTGAGACCGAAATTGCCTCTATGTCATTTGAAGCACCACAGATGGTCAATTCCAAAGGGGGTCAGATACGTATTTTTATGCCTCGTTATGGTAATATAAATGAGCGCAGACATCAGTTGCACGAAGTAATACGTCTATCTGGCATGAATTTAGTGATAAACGACTTTGACATGCCGTTGATTATTAAAGTCGCCTCTATACCTAAGGAGCGCATGCAGGTATACTTCATAGATAATGAGGAGTATTTTAAACGAAAAGCTACCTTTACAGACGAGAAAGGAAAGTTGTTTGAGGACAACGATGAACGAGCAATCTTTTTTACTAAAGGAGTGGTAGAAACGGTAAAGAAGCTTAATTGGTCGCCAGATATCATTCACGTACATGGTTGGTTAGCTGCTCTTTTGCCGCTATATATAAAGACATATTATGCAAGCGAACCGCTATTTGCTAATAGTAAAATAGTTGTTTCTGTATACAATTCTGGATTTGAGGGGTCTCTAAATGATTCTATGATCAAGAAAATTGCCTTTGATGGCATAGGGACTGAAGAAATAACCGATCTTCAAGATCCTAATTATGAAAACATAATTAAAGTTGCAGTCAAAAATGCTGATGCTGCTATTATAGGTTCTTCAGATTTAAACGAAAACCTAGCTAAACTTCTAAATACCACCAAAATTCCTGTTCTTCCTTTTAAAAAGAAGGAAGAGTTTCCAGCGGCTTATGAAGAATTTTATATGTCCAAAGTGTTAAACCAATAATACGTGTTATGAAGTTATACAAGTTTATTGCGCCAGTACTAAGCGCAGGTTGTTTTATATTCTTAATTGTTGCTTGTCAAGAGGAATTCAATCCGCTCGGCACTGATATAGTAGGGCAGATAAATTTTGAAACTCTAGAAGTTAACGACTTGGATGTTGTTGCTTTTAGTAGATCATTTCCTGAAGGAGTGCAGACAAATGGCTTGCCTGTAGGATCTATAGGATTTTATAGAGATAATATTTATGGAAATTCGTTGGCTCAAGTAGTATCACAACTGCAATTGTCTAGACAAAATCCTGATTTCGGCGATAGTACCGTGGTTGATAGCGTCGTCTTTACCTTACCTTATTTTAGTTCAGTAATTGATAATAATAGTGATGGCGGTTCAGATTTCGAATTAGATTCTGTATTTGGTAATGCTCCAATGAATTTGACTGTATTTAGGTCAAATTTCTTTCTTGATAACTTAGACCCAGATACAAATTTTGAAGACCCTGCAGTTTTTACATCAAATGATTTGGCAGAATTTGAAGGTTTAGAGGGAGATTTACTTTTTGGCATTGATTCTTTTGTACCAAGTCCAGAGGAAATAGTTCTTACTTCCATAAGCACAAATGATCAAAAAACAGTAACAAGAATAGGGCCTGCCTTACGTGTTGTTCTTGATAATGATTATTGGAATCAAGAAATTATACAAAGAGAAGGTCAAAAGGAATTATTGACCCAAAACACGTTCAATGATTTTTTTAGAGGTATATTTTTTCAAATAGAACCGATAAATGATAATGGATCTTTCATACTGTTTGACTATGCTGGTGCTGATATCACTATATATTATTCTTTTACTGGTTTTGACGATACTCCCAATGACGATGGAGGCGCCATTCCTGGTACAGGAAGCATTAGTTTTGGATTAGTAGGAGGTATAAATGTTGTAGGATATGAAAATGATTTTAATACAGCTATTTTTCAAGATATAGCAAATGTAGATGAGATAAATGGGGAAGAAAATTTATATCTAAAAGGAGGAGAAGGAAGCATTGCTTTAATAGATTTATTCGGGCCAGACATAGACGAAAACGGAGTGGCAGACCAGTTAGAAATTTTAAGATCCTGTAATGTTATTATTAATGAAGCTAATTTGACATTTTTTGTAGATCAGCCAGAGGTGGCAATTGGCAGTGGAGAACCTGAACCGGAACGTGTATTTATTTATGATTTTGACACTAGGAGTGTATTAATAGATGCTATCTTTGATATCAGCCAAGGAGATGAAGGCCCTGTGAGTGCACAGACAAATCATTTCGGCAGGTTGGTTAGAGAAGATGAAGGTAATACATCAAGTCCAGGGGTAAGTTATAGGCTTCGTTTGACTAGGCATCTTAATAATATTATTAATGAAGATTCAACAAACACCAGATTGGCATTATCTGTTTCACAAAATGTACTACAACCAACAACAGCTATTATAGGTGGTACGGGTAATGCAGAAGATGCCCTTAGAGTTCCAGTTTCTGGTGTAATTTCACCAGAAGGAACAGTTCTACATGGCAATTTAAGCGAGGACCAAGAAAGAAGGCTGCGTTTAAGCATTTTTTATACTTTAACTGAAGAAATAGACCCCAATAGTCCTTGTGGACAATTGCTAGGATTATAATAATAAACCAAAAATTATGTGCGGAATTGTGGGATATATAGGGCATCGCGATGCCTATCCTATCATATTACAGGGACTGCAACGATTAGAATATAGAGGCTATGATAGCGCAGGTATTGCTCTTTATGATGGCGAAAATCTGAAATTATGTAAAACCAAAGGGAAGGTTTATGACCTAGAAACTAAAGTAGGCGATACAATTTCAACGCAAGGAACGGTAGGTGTGGGTCATACAAGATGGGCAACACATGGAGTGCCAAATGATGTCAATTCACATCCGCATTACAGCAATTCTGGTAATTTAGTGATCATACATAATGGCATTATTGAAAACTATGATTCAATAAAACAAGAATTACTAAAAAGAGGATATTCTTTTGAATCTGATACTGATACAGAGGTTTTGGTCAATCTAATTGAAGATGTTAAAAACAAAGAAGGAGTAAAACTTGGCAAAGCAGTTCAAATAGCTCTAAATCAAACAATAGGAGCCTATGCTATTGCGGTTTTTGATAAAACTAAACCAGATGAAGTTGTTGTAGCCCGCCTAGGTAGTCCATTGACAATTGGTTTAGGAGAAAATGAATATTTTATTGCTTCTGACGCCACTCCTTTTATAGAATATACAAATAATGCTATATATCTTGAGGATGGAGAGATGGCCGTTATACGTAGTCACAAGGCACCAAAAATACGGAAGATTAAGGATGATTCTCTGGTGCGTCCCTATATCCATGAATTGCAATTAAATCTTGAGCAAATTGAAAAAGGGGGCTATGATCATTTTATGCTAAAGGAAATATATGAGCAACCTGATGCCATTACCGATACATTTAGAGGGAGAATGCGTGTAAAGGAAGGTATTATAAAAATGGCAGGTGTTGAAGATCATATTGATAAATTTTTAAATGCTCGGCGAATAGTTATAGTTGCGTGTGGGACATCCTGGCACGCTGGTCTTGTAGCTGAATACATATTTGAAGAACTGGCTCGAATACCAGTTGAAGTTGAATATGCTTCAGAGTTTAGATATCGTAATCCTGTTATTTATAAAGATGATGTTGTAGTTGCAATATCTCAAAGTGGCGAAACTGCAGATACAATGGCCGCAATAAAGTTGGCTAAGAAAAATGGAGCTTTTGTTTTTGGTGTATGCAATGTTGTGGGATCTTCTATTTCTCGAGAAACACATTCTGGTGCGTATACCCACGCTGGCCCTGAAATTGGAGTGGCTTCCACTAAGGCATTTACTACTCAGATAACCGTTTTAACACTAATTGCGTTGCTATTGGCTAAGCGAAAAGGTGCCATTTCTACACCAGATTTTCACGCGTATTTGCAAGAATTAGAACGCATACCTGCTAAAGTTAAAAAAGCACTAGAATCTAACGCCCATGTGCAATATGTGGCTGATCAGTATAAAGATGCTGAAAATGCACTCTATTTAGGGAGAGGCTTTAACTTTCCTGTAGCTTTGGAAGGCGCTCTAAAGCTTAAGGAAATTTCTTATATTCATGCTGAGGGGTATCCTGCAGCCGAAATGAAACATGGCCCAATAGCATTAATCGATGAGCAAATGCCCGTAGTTGTTATAGCTACAAACAAAGGACACTACGAAAAAGTGGTAAGCAATATTCAGGAGATCAAATCACGTAAAGGAAAGATTATCGGAATTGTTACTGAAGGGGATATTGTAGTTAAAAAACTGGCGGATCACGTAATAGAGATTCCCGAAACCATGGAAGCCTTGACGCCATTGCTCACTACTATACCATTACAGTTATTGTCCTATCATATTGCCGTTATGTTAGATAAAAATGTAGATCAACCGCGTAATTTGGCCAAATCGGTTACGGTAGAGTAAGAGATCATTTTTTGGATTGAGAACCTACAATTAGAGATAAAGCTTCTTTCTCATCACCCCAACCGCTGTTTATGAGTATATCAGAGGCTTTGTAATGTAAAAAGCAATTTTCTATTATTTGTTTGACCTTAGTAGGATATACAATGACCAATTGTTTGAAGTTTGTTGCCTTAATAATGCGTTGAGATTGGTCTTTGGGCCTTGCAATAATGTTATAATTGGCTTCACCATTATCAATTAGTTTTAGAACTGCTATAGGAATGCATTCAAGGGTCTTTCCGCTAGCTATACTTTCTGAAAGTAAGAGTACATCTAATGCATCTCCATAACCGCCTTTGGCTATTACTGCCTTAATAGGGAGTATAAAACCATAATTTCTGGATAAAGGAAAAAATCTATAATACGATCTTTCCCGTCTCTTTGATCAATTTCAAAAGTTTTTAAATTGGGGTTATAAACTATCTTTTTATTAATGCCTGCAGGAATGTCAATAATACAATTAAATATACTAGATTCTGAAAATGTGGGTATCGTATATGGATTCTTGATCTCTAAACAAGAATAAACATCTAAAAGAATCAACATAGCTCGAATTTTGATATCAAATGAGCATAATTTTTAACTATTTAGATAACTCTAGGTTATATTAAGCAGGCAATAGACATTCAAAAGGAATAAGCACTAAAATTACTTTCGTTATAAAAGGATAAAAGAGTATCTTTGCGCGATGAAAAAATAAGTGATTTTTTCAAGAGAATTTTGATCACAAGTAAATAAAAAATAATGTCAAAAGTTACAGGTAAGGTTGCACAAATTATTGGTCCAGTTGTAGATGTAGAATTTGCCACAGGAACAGATTTACCCAAAATTTATGATTCATTAGAAGTCGTTCAAGGTACTGATGCGAAACTCGTACTTGAAGTACAATCTCACATTGGAGAAAATACAGTTCGTACCATTTCTATGGATTCTACTGATGGATTAAGTCGGGGTGTAGAAGTTAAAGCTACTGGTGCTCCTATTCAAATGCCTATTGGTGATGACGTTTATGGAAGACTTTTTAATGTGATTGGTGATGCTATTGACGGTATTGGTGACCTGCCAAAAGAAGGAGACAATGGTCTTCCTATTCACCGTGAGGCACCAAAATTTGAAGACTTATCTACTTCTACAGAAGTGCTTTTTACTGGGATAAAAGTTATTGATCTTATTGAGCCATATGCCAAAGGAGGGAAGATTGGACTCTTTGGTGGTGCAGGGGTAGGTAAGACTGTATTGATTCAGGAATTAATTAACAATATCGCAAAAGGTCACGGTGGACTTTCAGTATTTGCTGGAGTTGGTGAGCGTACCCGAGAAGGGAATGACCTTTTAAGAGAGATGCTAGAATCTGGAATTATCAAATATGGCGATGACTTCCTTCATTCTATGGAAGAAGGCGGTTGGGACCTTTCAAAGGTTGATAAAAAGGCTATGAAAGAGTCTAAGGCAACTTTTGTTTTCGGACAGATGAATGAGCCTCCAGGAGCACGTGCTCGTGTGGCACTTTCAGGATTAACAATTGCTGAATATTTCCGTGATGGCGCTGGAGATGGTCAAGGAAAAGATGTTCTTTTCTTCGTAGATAACATTTTCCGTTTTACACAAGCAGGTTCTGAGGTATCTGCACTTTTGGGACGTATGCCATCTGCGGTAGGATATCAACCTACCCTGGCTACAGAGATGGGTGCTATGCAGGAGCGCATTACATCTACTAAAAAAGGTTCTATTACATCAGTACAAGCAGTTTATGTGCCTGCAGATGACTTGACAGATCCCGCACCTGCAACAACCTTTGCTCACTTGGATGCAACTACTGTACTTTCTCGTAAAATTGCTGAACTTGGTATTTACCCAGCCGTAGATCCATTAGATTCTACTTCGAGAATTCTAACTGCAGATATTTTGGGAGATGAGCACTATGATTGTGCACAACGTGTAAAAGAGTTGTTACAGCGCTATAAAGAGCTACAGGATATTATTGCTATCCTTGGTATGGAAGAATTGTCAGAAGAAGACAAACTGGCTGTGGCCCGTGCTCGTCGTGTACAACGTTTCTTATCACAACCTTTCCACGTGGCTGAACAGTTTACGGGTATACCTGGTTGCTTAGTAGATATAAAGGATACGATTAAAGGATTTACAATGATAATGGATGGGGAGTTAGATCACCTCCCAGAAGCGGCTTTTAACCTAAAAGGAACTATAGAAGATGCTATAGAAGCAGGAGAAAAAATGCTAGCAGAGGCTTAATATTAATTCGCTTACGCGCCCGTCTGACAGCACGGCAAGAAAGCATAAATATCCATTAAATTATGCATTTAGAAATTGTAACCCCCGAAGCATCACTCGTCTCTGGAGAAGTATCTGTTCTTACAGTTCCCGGCGTAAATGGCGAATTCCAAATGCTCAATAATCACGCTCCTGTCGTATCACTCTTAGTGGAAGGCAAAGTAAGTTTTGATGGGAATCCGGCGATTACCGAAGGCTTTGAAAATAAATTTTCTCAAGAAGATGGTAAATGGGTACTTGCAATTTCTAGTGGTACTGTGGAGATGAATGCCAACAAAGTAATTGTGTTAGCAGATTAAAAAAGAGTATTTTAGTATAATAATATCAATCCCGAATATGAATTATTTAGGATTATTTTGTATACTAGAGTATGAAAACTAATAATCAACACATATTTAAGTCCCAAAGAAGTAGCTCTATCTGGCTGCGATTTATAGCCATTATTTTCTTTATTGCGATGGGCTATTTCATCTATCAGTTTGTTCTAGAATATAGAGACAATAAGCTAGCATTCTTTCCATTGATATTTGCACTTATAACTTTTGTTATTGGTCTAGGCTTGACCATTACGCGCAAATTGCATTTTAATTTAAATAAACGAACACTTAAGAAAGAGCTTATTATAGGATTTTTGCGTTTCGGAAAATGGAAACCTATCCCTAATCCCGATTACATATCGGTGTTCCAAGTTGAAGAAGGGTCTTATGATATTAAAGCCTGGTTTAACCAAAACGAGTATATCGTAATAGGATTAGCAAAAAAGCTTAAAACAGCGCTAGATCAAGGCAAAGAAATTGCTTTAGGACTAGGAGTTGAACTATTGGATGCTGGTACAGATCCGGCCAACTCCAAATGGGTCGCACTTTAGTTCTAATCTCGAATCAGTTTCGGGATTATTTATTAATTGTGAAAATGATATTTAGTGCCAAATAGTTAGAAGGACTATTTAGCATCTAGCCAAAGACCTCGTCTCTTTTGAACGGCCTTTTGATTCTTTGAAGTATCAATAGCTATATGATAAGAGGGGTCAGGTTTCAAGGTGACAACGGTTTTTCTTAATTGGCCATATCGTTTAAAGGTAATATTGAGTTTGTCATGAGGACTGCCCTTAGCAAGGAAATCTTGGAAAGACTGGTCTCCAGGATAGTCTTTACCATTTACTGTAATA
>CAZDFA010000002.1:0-77233 GCA_964504555.1 uncultured Flavobacteriaceae bacterium
GTATTTAGGTTATAAATCCAATTTTCTCGACCATCTATTTGAGCTTCTTTAAATTGCTCCACTATTATACGCACACCCATAAGCAATAACAAAAATAAACCAAACAGGAAGCCAGGTTTCTCGCGAGCATCTGTTTTCCAATACAAGAAATATAAAATTAGAAATACAAATACATAACCAAATGATTCCATGAGTTGACCAGGATAGCGGTATGGGATGCTTTCAATGACATCTGCATATTGTTGGTCTTTCAAAGCTTGGTAGGCTTTGTCCAGATTGGATATGCCCGTTCTAGCGCGAACTTCACTAGAAGAAAGATCAGCCGTATTTTGTACAAAGCGTACGGCCAGATTGCCATCTGGATTAGGCTTTCCAATCATTTCTGAATTTAAAAAATTTCCAATTCTTACCAAGGCAGCTCCTGGAGAACACACGACAACGGCTCTGTCTAAAATCCAAAGCCAGCCCTTCTTTAAAATCTTTTTATTGAAAAGATATAAGGCTATTATTATGGCAATAGTAGCACCGTGACTCGCCAAACCTCTAAAGCCAGTAAATTCAAAATTAGGAACTGTACGAATGGGTAAAAAGACAGAAAGAAAATCCTCTCTAAACAATTCTGTTTGATAAAAAATCACATGACCTAATCTCGCCCCAATTAGTATGGAAACAATGGCGTATACAATTAAGCTGTCTAGTTTTTCCTTGGCGACTCCTTCTCTTTTAAACATAGCATTCATAAGGTAATAACCAATAGAAAAGGCTATTACAAACATGAGGCTGTAAAAATGTATTTTAAAGAAACCCAAATCAATCCCATTTACGGGATTCCAGGTAAATCGTAATGCTATTGCGTAAAACATAATATGAGTAGTTTGCCTGTTGGTAAAGATAAAAAGTCTCTACCGCTTCTTACTTACTTTTTAGGGTTTCTTAGTATTTGTTTTGGGAGGTACGGGATCAACTCCTTGGCCTCCCCATGGATGACAGGAGAATATACGCTTTATAGCTAATGCTCCTCCTTTAAAAAGCCCATGGGTTTGCAATGCTTCTTTAGAATAATGGGAGCAGGTAGGTTGGTACCTGCAAGTAGAAGGTGTCCAAGATGAAATAAAGCGTTGGTAAAACCAAATCAAGCCTAAAAAAGGTGCTGTGAGTAGTTTAACTAACATTAGTCAAGCGTAAATGTTGTGCCTTCTCGACTATCCTTTAACTCAATACCTAAAGCTAATAATTCGTCTCTTATGATATCACTTGTCGCAAAATCTTTATTAGCTCGAGCTTCTGCTCTTAATTTAATAAGTAATTCTACGGTTCCGCTAAGTTGCTTGTCATCTGCTTTCGCGGAAGCTTGTGCATCAGTAAGACCTAATACATCAAAAACGAAGGTGCGCATCGTTTGCAGCAGTATTTGCAAATTGGCAGAGCTTATTTTTGCCGAACCGTCTTTAATAAGATGAATGTATTTTACGCCTTCAAACAATTGTGCAATAAGAATGGGACTGTTAAAATCATCATTCATAGCATCATAGCAAGACTGTTTCCAACTAGCTATATCAAGTGTGCTTTCTGAACTTGTGGGTAAAGAAGCAACGAGTTTTAAGGCTTCCATAAGTCTTTTGAATCCTTTTTCACTAGCAAGTAATGCATCATTACTAAAATCTAGAATACTGCGATAATGTGCTTGTAAAATAAAAAAGCGTGCTGCACTAGGTGCAAATCCTTTGCTTAAATGCGGACTATCACCTGTGAAAATCTCGCCAGGGTTAATACTGTTACCAGTACTCTTGGCCATTTTTTGACCATTTAGCGTAAGCATATTGGCGTGCATCCAATACTTCACAGGATCTTTTCCCATGGCAGCTTGATTTTGTGCAATCTCACATTCGTGATGCGGAAATTTTAAATCCATCCCACCACCGTGAATATCAAACTGCTCCCCTAGGTATTTGGTACTCATAGCAGTGCATTCTAGATGCCAACCAGGGAAACCATCGCCCCAGGGGCTTGGCCAACTCATAATATGTTGCGTATCAGCTTTTTTCCACAAGGCAAAATCCTGGGGATTGTTCTTTTCATCCTGAGCTGTAAGTTCACGAGTATTTGCTAGCATATCTTCTAACTTGCGTCCGCTAAGTTTTCCGTAATCGTGATCAATATTAAATTTTGGAACATCAAAATATACCGAACCATTTTTGACATAGGCATAGCCCTTGTCTACAATCTTTTTAATGATTTCAATCTGTTCAATAATATGCCCTGTAGCCGTGGGTTCAATACTCGGAGGTAAAAAGTTGAAGGTGTTTAAGATGTTATGAAAGTCTACCGTGTATTGTTGCACCACTTCCATAGGTTCAATTTTCTCAAGTCTGGCTTTTTTGGCGATTTTATCTTCACCTTGGTCGCCGTCATCAGTAAGATGTCCCGCGTCCGTAATATTCCGTACATAGCGTACTTTATAATCAAGATGCTTTAGGTATCTAAAGATCATGTCAAAGCTCATAAACGTACGCACATTCCCTAAGTGTACATTACTATATACAGTAGGGCCACAAACATACATCCCAACATGACCTTCAGTAATAGGTGCGAAGTTTTCTTTTTTACCCGAAAGAGAATTGTAAATACGTAATGTTTGAGTTTTGTAAAGTGCCATAAACGTAACTGGTTAAATGGTAAACGAAGATAGTTGACTTTAGTGTAATAGAAAAGGCGAGTACAACTCGCCTTTTCTAATTTTATGTTAACTTATTGTGTTCTTAAAATTCAGTTTCTAGTTTGATATAATCTAAAAACTCTCGGCGAGTTGCAGCTTCTTTGAACTTACCACCAAACTCGCTGGTGACTGTGCTACTTTCAATGTCTCTAATGCCACGGCTATTCACGCAAAGGTGCTTAGCATCTATCACACAAGCCACATCTTGCGTACCCATAGCTTCTTGTAATTCTTTTACAATCTGCATAGTTAGGCGTTCTTGAACTTGTGGTCGTTTAGCATAGTAATCTACTATTCTGTTTAGTTTAGAAAGGCCTATAACCTTATCTCCAGCAATGTAAGCTAAGTGGGCTCGCCCTACAATAGGTAATAAATGATGCTCACAAGTAGAATAAACGACAATGTTTTTTTCTACCAGCATTTCACCATACTTATAGCTATTTTCAAAAGCTGATGCCTTAGGTTTATTTTTCGGATTTAAACCGCTAAAAATCTCATTTACAAACATTTTAGCAACTCGATAAGGTGTGCCACGCAGACTGTCATCTGTAAGATCCATTCCGAGTGTATTAAGCATTCTTGCAACATCTTCTTGAATACTCACAATTTTATCTTCATCGCTCATTTCAAATGCATCATCACGAATAGGAGTCAACGAACTACTACTAAAATGATCGTTACCTATTGCTTCAATTTCTGCGAGCTGTTTTTCTAAATCTGTTTTCATTTCTAATTTTTTTGGGGCACTATAAATCACTAAGAGTATTAGTCGTTAGACTCTTTGGTAATTACAAAGATACGTATAAAAAAGCTTGATTTTGTTAGCGATAAGTTAACCTAAACAGAATATAAAGGCTATAAGAATCTATAGACTCGTGCATTTTGTGTATCTGATCCAATAGAATTCTCTTAAAGGTAAAGGGTGTGGATTTTATCATTAATATTCGGGATAAGTTTAAAACTGTTAGTGCATTATGTTTGCCATGAAACATGCCTTAATATCCAATTTTTACTACGTATTATGCGCTATGGGTTTTCTTGAAGAGATTTGTCTTGTTCATACCTTATTGTTACAGCAAATCTATTTCAGTTGTGCCAGGAAGTAATGCAGTTAATGCTACACTGATTAATTGAATCCTGTCCAGATCCTTTTTCCATTCACATTTGTGAAATTTACCATATCCATCAAAACCTGTATTGTTGATGAGCTAGTCAACTGTTATTCCTGCCTTTTTAATCGTTTCGTAGACTTCAGCCCAAGCTGTAATTAGAGTTAGATCGTTGGCAATTATATGTGCCTTAATGTCAAATTGACTTTCTAATTATTGTTTTACCCCTTCAAGCTGTTGCTATTTACGTGCTACAATATCACGGTCTCCTCCTTTTAAGGTGTGAATTCTAGCCATTGCTTTAACAATACAGCTATTAGCACCAGTAATTAATGCCGTTTTTGGCATAATTTATTTATTCAATAGATGTGATTACTGCGCAATTAATTAAAACAATTTTTTCTTACGCAATTCAAAATTTTGTCCAAGATATACTTTGCGCACCATTTCATCTTCAGCTAATTCTTCAGGAATACCATGTTTTAGGATATTTCCTTCAAACATCAGATAGGTGCGGTCAGTTATAGCTAGTGTTTCTTGAACATTATGATCGGTAATAAGAATACCAATATTTTTGTCTTTAAGTTGTGCCACAATACGTTGAATATCCTCCACCGCTACAGGGTCAACGCCTGCAAAGGGTTCATCTAGTAATACAAAATTAGGCGAGGTGGCTAGTGCTCTTGCAATTTCAGTACGGCGTCGTTCTCCGCCAGAAAGTAAATCTCCTCTACTTTTACGAATATGTCCTAGACCAAATTCATCAATGAGTTCCTCCATCTTCATTTGCTGTTCTTTTTTAGAAAGTTTGGTGAGTTGCAAGACACTTAAGATATTATCTTCTATACTCAACTTTCTGAAAACTGAAGCTTCTTGAGCCAAATAGCCTACACCATATTGTGCACGCTTATACATAGGGAACTTGGTGATTTCTTGATCTTCTAAAAATATAGTACCACCATTAGGTTTTACTAAACCAACGATCATATAAAAAGAAGTGGTTTTTCCTGCACCATTTGGGCCTAGCAGCCCAACAATTTCTCCTTGTTTTACTTCAACAGAAATACCTTTTACTACCTTTCGTCCTTTATAGGACTTCATCAAATTTTCAGCGCGTAGTTTCATAGAAAGCTAAAGATACTTTATTTATACAATCAATGATATACTTTAGGAATGCCTTAACTGTTCTGGTTTTCTAATGCTTGCCAAAATTCTCTCGCTCGCCTTAAGTGTGGTATTACTATAGTGCCTCCAATCAAAGTGGCAATACCCATAGTTTCCATCATTTCTTCTGTAGTGACACCTTCCTGATAAGACCTCTCTAGATGGTAGGCTATACAATCATCACAACGTAAAACAGTAGATGCGACCAGTCCTAGGAGTTCCTTGGTTTTTACATCAAGAGCGCCACTGGGAGCATATGCATTGGTGTCTAAATTAAAAATACGTTTAATTAATTTGTTGTTATCGGCTAATAATTGTTCGTTCATTTTTGAACGATAATCATTAAATTCTTGAACGATATTACTCATGATTTGATGTTCTTAAAATCTGTTAGGATTGTATAAAATTGCTAGATGCATCAAGCGATACCCTGCGCTTTTTTTCTTTTATTTTCTCGTTTTATTACTATTCTGCTTATATGGATGCTGATTTCATATAGAAATAGGATAGGTATAGCCACAATAATTTGAGTAGAAATCTCTGGAGGGGTAATAATAGCTGCCAAAACCAGGACTAAAATTAGCGCGTATTTTCTATTTTTTCTTAAAAAAAGTGGTGTTACCAACCCTATTTTTGTTAGGAAGTAAATGATAATAGGTAGTTCAAAAATAAAACCTGATGCCAAGATGGAAGAACGCACTAAGGCGATGTACGATCCTATCCTAATTTTATTTTCGATAGTATCTGCAATCGTAAAGGTGGTTAAAAAATTTACGGATAATGGGGCAATAACATAGTACCCAAATATAATACCGGTAAAAAACAACAAGGATGAAACAATTATGAATCCTCTGGAATGCCTCCGTTCATTTTCATACAAACCAGGAGAAATAAATTTCCAGAACTCATATAAAATATAGGGAAAACCAAGAATGAAGCCTGTAGTGATCGAAGTCCATATTGCAGCACTAAATTGCCCTGCAATTTCTTGATTTAAAAAATCAAATGATACTTTCTCCAAACAACCTTTACTAGAACCTACAATTCGGGATAACTTACACAAAACCTTGTAGGACACAAAGTCAATATCACGAAATACTAAAATAATCCCGTCAAAGATTCTGCGAATAAAAATAAAGGCAACTATAGCAATAATAACCACAGCTAAGGTACATCGTATAAGATGCCATCTTAATACTTCGAGATGGTCTAAAAAAGACATCTCTTGTGGATCTTTTTTTCGAGTTGTCATTTAAAGAATACCTTCTTTTATTAGATCGTGTATGTGAACCACTCCAGCATAGATGCCATCCTGCACAGCCAATAGTTGACTTATGCCGTTTTCTTCAAGTATTTCTAATGCGTCTACAGCCATAGCTTGGTTGTCTATAGTTTTGGGTGCTGGACTCATAATATCTTTTGCCGTTAAATGAGTAGTGCTTTCATTGGTGTTTAGCATTCGGCGAAGATCACCATCGGTTATGATGCCTAAAATCTCATTATCTGCTACAACAGCAGTTACCCCAAGCCTTTTTTCTGTAATTTCTATGATAACATCTCTTAGCTTATCGTCTGGATTTACTTTAGGTTTTTCATTTGAAGTGGTGAGGTCGCTAACCCGTAAATACAATTTTTTCCCCAATGCTCCTCCAGGATGATATTTGGCAAAATCTGCACTTGAAAATCCTTTTAAGTCTAGTAAGGCAATGGCCAAAGCATCACCCATGACCAACTGTGTTGTTGTGCTGGTTGTAGGTGCCAAATTGTTTGGGCAGGCTTCTTCTTCCGCGAAGGCGTAAAGCGTATAATCTGCCTCTTGTCCAAGAAAAGAATCTTTGTTTGAAGTCAAGGCAATAAGGGTGTTGTTTGTTTGTTTTATAAGCGGAACCAATACCTTTATTTCTGGTGTAGTCCCACTTTTTGAAAGGCAAATAACGGTATCGTCTTTTTGAATAATCCCGAGATCACCATGAATTGCATCTGCTGCGTGCATAAAGATTGCAGGTGTGCCAGTACTGTTAAGAGTTGCTACAATTTTTTGAGCGATTATGGCACTTTTACCTATGCCTGTAATGATCACACGTCCAGCCGACTTATACATGGCTTCTACAGCAGCAGCAAAATTATCGTCTATGCAATTTATTAATTGGGCAATTGCCGTTTGTTCTATAGTAATGGTTTTTTGGGCACTAGCAATAATTTGCTGTCGGATGTTCAAAACTTGTTAATTTAAAGTGTTGTAGAACTTGAGTAAAAATGTATTGAAATTAGTATATTTAGTTAAGGCAAAGGTATGCAAAATGCACAAGAATTTATGATTTCGAAGGATATAGACTTACACGCGGCACTTAAGAAATATTTTGGTTTTAATAAGTTTAAAGGACTCCAGGAAGGAGTTGTACAAAGTATAGTAAATAATGATCATACATTTGCTATTATGCCTACAGGCGGTGGCAAATCACTATGTTATCAACTTCCAGCATTATTAAAAGACGGTACGGCAATAGTGGTCTCCCCACTTATTGCTTTAATGAAAAATCAAGTTGACGCATTGAGGGGAATTTCGCAAGAAAATGGTATTGCCCATGTACTTAATTCGTCATTAACAAAAGCGGAAGTAAAACAGGTAATTACTGATTTAACAGGTGGTGTAACTAAATTATTATATGTTGCTCCAGAATCCCTAACAAAGGAAGAGAATGTTGAACTATTACGCTCCATTCAAATTTCTTTTCTGGCTATAGATGAAGCCCATTGCATTAGCGAATGGGGTCATGATTTTAGACCAGAGTATCGTAATCTAAAAAGTATAATACAACGAATAGGGGACAATATTCCAATAATTGCTGTTACCGCTACGGCTACTCCTAAAGTACAAGAAGATATCCTTAAAAATTTGAGCATTCTTAACGCCCAAACCTTTAAGGATTCCTTTAATAGGCCTAATCTGTATTATGAAGTACGGGCTAAAACTAAAAATGTAGAAGCTGATATTATTCGATTTGTAAAACAAAATGAAGGTAAAAGCGGTATTGTCTACTGTTTGAGTAGAAAAAAAGTTGAAGAATTAGCTCAAACGCTTCAGGTTAATGGCATTTTGGCCGTGCCTTATCATGCAGGCCTAGATGCCAAAACTAGGGCAAAGCACCAGGATATGTTCTTGATGGAAGATGCAGATATTGTTGTTGCTACCATAGCCTTTGGTATGGGTATAGACAAGCCAGATGTCCGGTTTGTAATTCATCATGATATTCCTAAAAGTATAGAGAGCTATTACCAAGAGACAGGTAGAGCAGGGCGTGATGGGGGTGAAGGTCATTGTCTAGCCTTTTACTCGTATAAGGATATTGAAAAGCTAGAAAAGTTTATGAGTGGCAAACCCGTTGCAGAGCAGGAAGTAGGTCATGCCTTACTGCAGGAAATGGTCGCTTACGCAGAAACAAGCATGTCCAGAAGAAAGTTTATCCTTCATTATTTTGGAGAAGAATTTGATAATGAAACGGGTGCTGGGGGTGAAATGGATGATAATATGCGACATCCTAAGAATAGACATGAAGCTAAAGATGAACTCCTTTGCTTACTAAATGTTGTAAAGGAAACTAATGAGATTTATAAGAGTAAAGAGATAATTTTTACGCTAGAAGGAAAATCTAACGCTATTATCAGTTCTCATAAAACAGACGCACAAACCTATTTTGGATCTGGTAAGGAAAAAGATACTAATTATTGGTTTGCACTATTGAGACAGGCTCTTGTAGCAGGTTTTATTAAAAAAGATATAGAGAGTTATGGTGTACTAAAAATGACTAGTAGAGGTAATGCATTTATCAATCAACCCGAATCATTTATGATGACAGAAGATCATGTTTTTGATGACGGTTCTAATGAAGGTATTATAACTGCAACAAAAGGAACTGGGGGCACAGATAAGACCTTGGTTAAGATGCTTAAAGATCTCACCAAAAAAGTTGCTAAAAAGCTTAATGTACCACCTTATGCCGTGTTTCAAGAACCTTCTCTAGAAGATATGGCAATCAAATACCCTATTACCCTTGAAGAATTAGGTAAAGTTCATGGGGTGGGAGAGGGAAAGGCAAATAAATTTGGTGCTGATTTTGTAAAGCTTATTGCTCAATATGTAGAAGATAATGATATCATACGCCCTGACGATCTAGTGGTAAAAAGTACAGGAGCCAATAGTGCACTAAAGCTCTATATCATTCAAAATGTAGATCGAAAGTTACCCCTAGATGATATTGCCTCAGCTAAAGGAAAAGATATGCCTGACTTTATTAGAGAAATGGAGGCCATTGTATATAGCGGCACTAAACTCAATATAGATTATTGGATAGATGAGGTATTTGATGAAGATCAACAGGAAGAACTGTATGAGTACTTTATGGAAGCTGAAACTGATAAGATTGAAGATGCTCTAGAAGAATTTGATGGAGACTATGAAGATGAAGACCTACGTTTGTATCGTATTAAGTTTATTAGTGAGGTAGCTAATTAGTAGCCATTGTATTCACTAAATCACTCGTAGTAGCACAATTTCCTATTCATGTGATACGTTAAATAATTGGTTTTGTCATAACGATAGCCTATTTTTGCGAAAAATGTGTGCGTGGGTAGTATTATTTTTGCACATTATAAAAAGCACGCTGTTTGTCGTGGTTATGAAGAAGTATCTCCAAGTCTCAATTTTAATTGGTCTTATTGCCCTTAAAGTATCATCTGCGGCTTTGCATATGTATTTGCATCATGGGAATAATCCTGACCAAGAAGAAAAATGTGAGCTTTGTGAACATGCTATTCAGAATCAAGATATAGATTCTGATATTTCTATAGCTTTTAATGATTTAGAATTTGCTTACTATAATTTTTCTGAGCAAAAGGACTTCTATAAAAGTATAGTTCATAAATCTACTTTCTATAGTACTCTTTTTAGTAGACCTCCTCCTGCATCAATTTAAAGGTTTATTCTAAAACCTATTTAGCAAAAACCTTATAAAGGTTTACTGGAAAAACTAGATTACATCAAATTAATATGTTGTTTTAATGAGGCTTAAGGTTTCAATAATTTTTACTTTATGTCTTTGTTCACTAGGACTTAGTGGACAGAACAAGACATGCAGTTGCTGTTTAAGTGGTAAGGTTCTGGATGAAGAAACCAGTAAGCCTATACCCTATGCAACTGTTCAAGTTAAAGACACTAACAAATTTGCACAAACTAATGAGGATGGTGAATTTATAATAAAGGATACGTGCCCTAATGAGTATACCTTAATAATATCATGTTTGGGTTATTCTAGTACAACAAGTGATCACCATCATGAACAGGACTCAAATAGGCATTTTTATTTGACGCAAGACATTACTGGATTGGATGAGGTTACCATACAGGCTCAACGTGCTAAGGAGAAAGGAACTGAGACTATAGCACAGGCTACCTTAACTAAAGCAGATATCCAGAGTACGCCTACAGAGTCTTTGGCTGTATCACTATCTAAGATAGAAGGAGTTACATTTGCGGCCACAGGTACAAATATACAATTACCAGTTATTCAAGGTTTAACAGGAAATCGTATTGTGGTTTTAAATAATGATATAAAGCATGCTTTTCAAAATTGGGGTCAAGACCATGCTCCTGAAATTGATATTAATGCTGCCAATAGTGTTACAGTAATAAAAGGGGCGGCAGGTGTGCGTTTTGGTCCAGAGGCTTTAAGCGGTGCAGTACTTGTTAAGCCTAATCCATTATTACTGAATAATGAATTTTATGGCAGCTTTAGAGTTAACGGTCAAAGTAATGGTAGAGGTGGAAATACCAATTTTGAAATAGGTCAAGGCACCGAAAATTGGAGTTACTTTTTTAATGGAGGTTATACGAGACTTGGTGATCGTTTTGCACCAGGGGTTGATCTTACTGATGAAGAAATAGAAGCATTTGGCATTAATGGAAATGGAGACACAGAACCTGTAGTTAATCTTACCAATACGGGTAAAGAAGAAATATCTTTTGGTGCTGGTTTGCGTTACCACTTAGATGATTGGGATTTTAAAGCCTATTATAGTTATGTTGATCAAGATTTTGGCTTATTATTTTCTTCATTTTTAGAAAGCCCCAACTCTTTTTCTAGAGCACTTGATTCACCTGTTCCGTTAATAGTAAATGATTTTTCTTACAACATCAGTGACCCTAATCAAGAGTTGCAACATCATTTTGCAAAAGCTGAAGTTGATTGGCGGTATGCAGATCAAGGAAAGCTTAGCTTTCGTTTTGGTGCACAACTTAACTTAAGAGATGAATTTGATGTACGTAGAAATGCTGAAATCCCAATTATAGACCTAGACTTACTCACGTTTGATTATCAATTGGAGTGGGAACATCCGACCTGGAATGGCTTAGATGGATTTATTGGAGTGCAATATTTTACTCAAAATAATGACAACAATCCAGGAACCCAGACTACTCCATTTATTCCTAATTATGATGCTGAACGATTTAGTGCGTTTGTAATAGAAAACGTCAAGTTTGGTGAAAATACTTTGGAAGCTGGTGTCCGTTTTGATATTGAAACTAATGATGTGGCAGGAAGAGAGGTTAATCAAGATATTTTTAGAGATCAATATACCTTTACTAATTTTACTGCCTCTTTAGGGTATCAATGGGAACTTTCTGATAATAGTAGTTTTAAAACAAATGTGGGCTCGGCTTTTCGAACACCAAATGTTGCAGAACTTTTTAGTTTTGGACAGCAAGGTTTTCGATCGGTCTTTGGTTTGTTACGATTAACCAATAATGATGGGGTTTTAAGTACAAGTGAAGTCACCCCTATAGATGAAAGTGAAGTAGATCTGGAACGAGGGTATAAGCTGACTAACGAGTTTAGAACATCAAATGAAAACAATGCACATGTGGTAACAACCTATGTACATTATATAGAAAACTTTGTTTTTGATAGACCATTAGGTGTTTTTGGATCAGTACGAGGGCCACAGTTTGCCTTTTTTATTGATCAGGCAGATGCCTTATTTGTTGGCTTAGATTATTCCTGGAAAAAACAGATTAGCTCTGTATTTTCGGCAACCTATGGATTGAGTTATTTATGGTCTCGAAATATTGGAGAAGGTGAGGCACTTTTTGAACAGGCGCCTATTTCTACCAATCTACAATTTCAATGGGATCAGGGAGCTTGGTGGGTTTTTGATTCTTCAACTTTAAGCGTCCGACCCAGTTATACCTTTAGGCAATTTCAAGCTCCCCGTACAGTTTCTCCGGAGAGCCTAATAGATGGTATAGAGGTAATTACACCAGACTCAGAAATTTTTGATTTCATTGATGCTCCTGATGGTTACTTTTTGGCAGACCTATCCTGGAATTTTAAAATAAGCAACTTTGGTGGAAGTATAAGTGCACAAAACCTATTAAACACTAGATATAGAAGTATTTTAAATGAGGCTAGATATTTTTCTGATGAGCTAGGCAGAAATGTCCTAGTTGGGTTGAATTACAATTTTTAAATACAATTAAATTTTAAAATAAATAATAACACTTAATAACAATTAAATTAAAATTAAAATGAAAACAATTAATCAAATTTTTAACTTAAGATTACTAGCACTTTTGTTTGCTGTTATAACTATAGCAAGCTGTGGTGACGATGACAATGGCGTAGAAGCTCCAGAAGAAGAAAATGAGGTAGAAGTATTTACAGATGTTACCCTTATTTTTACTCCAGAAGAAGGCGATGTAGTAATGGCAACTGCTCAAGACCCTGATGGTGAAGGTATCCAAGGTCTAATAGTAGAGGACGAAATTGTACTAGCTGCTAATACTACCTATACGTTAACCTATGAAATTTTAAATGCCTTAGATCCTGATGATGTAGAAGATATTGGAGAAGAAATTCTTGAAGAAGATAATGAGCATCAATTCTTTTACAGTTTCTCAGATGACATTTTTGCTAGTCCAATGGGTAATGGAAATATAGACAATTCTGGAGATCCAATAAATTATGATGATGAAGATGAAAATGGCTTGGATGTTGGTTTAGTTACTTCTTGGACTACTGGTGATGCTACAACAGGAGATTTTACTTTTACTGCTAATTTACAACACCAACCTGCCGTAGACGGTGTGGTTGTTAAAACAGCTACTTCTACTGCCCAGGATGGAGATACTGACTTTTTCTTAACTTTTGATTTGGTTATTCAGTAGCTCATTTTTAATATTATTGAAGCTCCCATTTTGTTGTAAACAAAGTGGGAGTTTTTGTTTTAGTCCGTTTGTAAAGTATTTAAAGGGAAGAATTTTGGTGTAAATATAACCGTACAGAATCTATAAATATGGAGATAGTACAACATTCTCATTGAGTTTAGGTACTTTTGTCATTGAGTCTCGAACGAGTTTACTTTTTAGCTTGAATTACAGTTTTTAGATTATGGAATAATGAATCAATACGTTCATTTCTTTTTATAATCAACAACAAAAGAATAAATAATTACAATTAAAAAATTAAATTTAGCATGAAAACGACTAATCAAATTTTTCACTTTCGCTTTTTAGCTGTTTTGTTAATGGCACTTATTATAGTAAGTTGTGATGATGAGGATGAAGACAATGGCGTTGCACCTCCCTCAATAGAAAATGAAGTTGAGGTTATTACAGACGTTTCACTGATATTCACACCAGAGGAAGGCGAAGCAATAGTTGCAAACGCAGTAGATTCTGATGGAGAGGGTATAGGTAGTTTACAAGTTTTAGATCCTATTACTCTAGATTTAGACACACAATATACATTGACGTATACTATTTTGAACGCCTTGAACCCTGACGATATTGAAGATATTGGTGCCGAGATTCTTGAAGAAGATAATGAGCATCAGTTCTTCTACATGTTCTCAAGCGATGTTTTTGCTAGCCCTATGGGAGAAGGGAACATAGACAGTCCAAATGGCGTTGTGAACTATCTAGATGAAGATGAGAATGGTCTTGATGTTGGTTTAATGACGTCTTGGACTACGCCAGAAACCCCAGCAGCTGGTATGATGTTTAGAACAAGATTACAACACCAACCAGATTTAAAATCGGCTGCTACGGGGGCAAATGACGGTGATACTGATTTTGATTTGACTTTTATATTAAACATTCAATAAATCAAATTTTAATATATCATTTAACCCCGCTTTGTTTCAAGACAGAGCGGGATTTTTTTTAAGTAGTCATAAAATTGCTAAAAGTCGTCAAGGTAACTTTCTAAAGAAAATACCTAGCCCCGTTCTGGAAGCCATCTTTGTAGCAAATTTTTTAAAAAAGCGATATTTGCCAAATACCCAACCAAAAAAGACTAATAAAACCTGGTATAAAGGAAAGATTAGTAATATTCTAACAGGCCAATACAACCAGCCAGTAGTAGTTTCTTTTGCCAAACCTATTCCTTGCATAATAGGGTCTGACACTTTACCTGCCGTAGATCCCGTTATCGCAAAGACTAAGAAAATAGCAATGTATTCCCAACGATAAGTGACTTGCCATCTGCTTTTTAGTTTTCTAAATAACCAAATTGAAAGGCCTAGTATACAATAGTACACGGTTAAACCAATCCCTATTAGAAGAATTAAATGAAGATTAGGGTTTTTGCTAAGGTGATCTTTTAAAATCCCATTTGTAATCAAGTAAGCGCAAAAGACAGTGGCTATTATACCTAATAGCGGGTAGATAAGCTGCCAATTATGTTGTATTTCCCAACGTTTTTTAAAAGCCGAAATCACGGCACAAAGATACGTCGATTAAATCCTAAATCCTGCTTGTAGCGCTCTTGAAAAAACTGAAACCAATTAAATAGTAGATAGTTTACCTCATAGCCATAATCAATGTGAGATCTTTATTCTATGGGCTGCTGGTAAATAAGCGCACTAAAACGTACTGGATCTGCCACGCGAAGATTAAATTGATTTACCATAATGATATTACGATTCTTTAACCAGAATTGCTCATAAAAACCTCTGAGGCGTTGCTGTAAAAGCCAAGCATTAAAACCAGGTTCTATGATTATGATTTCATAGTCTAAGCTATCATTTGCAATTCTAATGGTGTCCTGAGATTGTTGCGCAATTTCAAGATTTTGATTTTTGGCACTAGCACAGCCCAGAATAATTACGATCAAAATGGAAACTAGTGCAAGACTTTTAAAAAATGATCTCTTCATACCACGACTTATAAATAGTGTTTGAGTATCAAAAAGTGTGTAAAACTTACTCAACAAAAAAAAGAGGCTGCATAATATACAACCTCTCTATTCCAAAAATTTAGGGGAGTAGTATGGGGGACGTACTACTTTTTATTTTCCAAAAAGGCCACCAAGCATTCCGCCTATGCCTCCTTCTTTATTTCCACCTCCTAATACCATTCCGGCAACATCGTCAAGTATACTTCCGTCACCATCGCTATCAATTAGAGATGTTATAAGACTTTGATTCTGTTTTGGCTGTCCACCAAGCATTCCGCCTAATAATCCATTAAGACCACTAGCATTGCTTACTCCAGCTTGCTTACTTTGCTTACCAAGCATACCCATAAGTAAAGGAGCGGCTACTTTCAATACATTGCCAACACCACCAGTATCCATTCCAGACTGACTGCTCAGAGCACTGGTTACAGATTCTTGTTTATCGCCAAGAACGTGACCTAAAATACCTGCTCCATCTTGTAAAACATTATCATCAACACCACCTTCAAAAAGACCACCAAGGTTGTCTAATATACTTCCATCATGTTTTCCAGATAAAGCACTCATTAATCCTGCTGCACCATCGGGGCTTTGTGCATTTTTTTTCATAGCTCCCATAAGTACAGGTAAAGCCATGCTTAAAACGTTGCCCGTAGCACTAGCCGATTGGCCTGTTTGTCCACTAACACCGTTAATTATTTGTTTGCCCATTGGGCTACTAAGAAGGTCTAATATTCCTGCCATTACTTTAATTTTAATTGTATAGCAAAAGTATAAGAAATAATAACCTTCGCGGTTGAAAAAGATCGAAATTAAATTTCAATCGATTAAAAGCCGATATTGCCGATGAAATACCTTTATTTGAGTAAACTTATAATTTGTGCTGCTAGTTCTGTACCTATTCTATTCTGCGCTTCGTCAGTTGCAGCGCCAATATGTGGTGTTAGCGAAACCTTGGAATGCATTAATACTTTTATAGCAGGTTTAGGTTCGTTTTCAAAAACATCAAGAGCAGCAAACGAGAGTTTACCAACATCTAAGGCATCTAATAAGGCAACTTCATCTACAACGCCACCTCTGGCAGCGTTTACGAGGCCAGCTCCTTTTTTCATCAAATCAAATTCTGATTTGCCAATAACATATTCTTTCTGCGCAGGTACATGTACACTAAGAAAATCGGCTTCGGCAAGTAAGGTTTCTTTGGAAACCATTTCTATATTAAAAGAAACTTTTTGGCCGTCATAAAAGGGTACTTCTATACTTGCTTTTTCTACAAATGGATCACTTGCTATTACATTCATACCACAACCCAAACCTATTCTTGCAGTAGCCTGACCTATACGACCAAAACCAATAATACCTAAAGTTTTTCCTCTTAGCTCAATACCCTTTGCGTATGATTTTTTCAACTCTTTGAATTTACTATCTCCATCCAAAGGCATTTGTCTATTGGCGTCATATAAAAATCGAACGCCATTAAATAGGTGTGCAAAAACCAGTTCGGCTACCGAAGCTGACGAGGCTGCTGGCGTATTAATGACGTGCAATCCTTTTTCCCGTGCATAGGCTACATCAATATTATCCATACCTACACCACCTCGGCCAATTAGTTTAAGACTAGGACAGGCATCAATAAGCTCTTTGCGCACTGTTGTTGCGCTTCGTACTAATATGGCGCATATATCCTGATCATTAATATAGTTGACTAATTGTTCTTGAGCCACTTTAGTGGTTATAACTTCAAACCCTCCATCTTCTAGGGCTTCAACTCCAGATTGGGCAATACCATCATTTGCAAGTATTTTCATGCGTATCGATTTTCGCGCAAACGAAAAAGTTTTAAGTAGTGTTTATGCTTTACGTTCTAATTCACTCATTATATCAACAAGTATTCCTACACTTTCTGCAGTCATTGCATTGTACATAGAGGCGCGATAACCCCCCACGCTACGATGGCCATTAAGACCGTTGATTCCAGCTTCTTTCCACATGGTGTCAAAAGTTTCTTTAAGCAGTCCATCCTTTAAGCTAAATGTAGCATTCATTGATGATCTATCTTCTTTTGCTGCAAACCCTTCAAAAAGAGGGTTTAAGTCAATTTCAGAATAGACTAGTGTCGCTTTACGATTGTTATTTTTTTCAATGGCTTCAATACCGCCATAATTTTTTAGCCATCTTAAGTTAAGTAAGGATACATAAACGGCATAAACTGCTGGCGTATTAAACATGCTGCTTTTGCCTATATGAACAGAATAATCTAGCATAGAAGGTATGGTACGACTTACCTTGCCAAGGATATCTTCCTTAACTACTACAAGCGTAGTGCCTGCTGGACCCATATTTTTTTGAGCGCCCGCATAGATTAGATCAAATTTGGAAAAGTCTAGCTTACGCGAAAAAATATCACTACTCATATCACATATAAGCGGACAATCTACTACAGGAAAGCTTTTTAACTGCGTGCCAAAGATGGTGTTGTTACTGGTGAGATGCAGGTAATCTAGGTCTTCAGGAATTTGATATCCTTTGGGAATATAATTGAAATTTGCATTTTGACTACTTGCTATTTCTAGTATCTCACCAAATATCTTAGCTTCTTTAATGGCTTTTGTACTCCAAGTACCCGTGTTTACAAAGCCGGCTTTTTTTTCTAAAAGATTATAGGCGGTCATTAAAAACTGAGTGCTTGCGCCACCTTGAAGGAACAAAACTTTATAGCCTTGACCTTCTAATCCTAGTAATTCGAGTGCCAAATTACGAGCCTCATCCATGACATCAACAAAATCTTTGCTACGATGTGAAATTTCAAGAATGGACAATCCAGAATTGTTGAAATTTAGAATCGCTTCAGAGGCTTCTTTAAAAACCTCCTTTGGCAAAATACATGGTCCAGCGCTAAAATTATGTCTTTCCATTTTTTAGAAAATTTAAGCTACAAAGATCCCCAAAATGAAAGACATATCGAGTATTAATGTAATAAATTATCAACTATAATTTTGACAAAAATGTAAGGGTGTCAATACCATCAGCATAATCCATTAATGCTGGTTTTTGTGTCTCACCAAAGGGAATAGACACTGAGCCAAAGGAGTCAGAAACTATGCATTGAATAGACGAGCTATCCGATTCTAATTTTTTAGTAAGTGTCTCCTCATTTTCGTAATATTCATAGAAAATTGTTGCAATTGGAGAACCGTAAGAAGTGTCCTCTTTAAGCATTAAAAAGCCATTTTCAAGAATGTCAAATAAACTCATGAGATACACCGCTTTGTTGTAGTCATAATTGTTGGCATATTTGTTCTTTTCAATCACATCTTTCCATTCATATATGGCATTAAAAAACAAGTCGAAATTATACCCTTGAGGAACAAAAAGTTTGGATACATTTCGGCATCCTAATCCAAAATACCTAAAAATATCTTCTCCCAAACTGCGCAATTGCTCTGGAGTTTCATCACCTTTAAGAATAGCTACGGAGTTTCTGTTTTTACGTATGATGTTTGGGTGCTTGCCAAAATAATAATCAAAATAGCGCGCAGTATTCGTGCTACCCGTAGCAATTACAGCATCAAAGTTATTAAGACGTTCTTGTGTGAAGAAAATTTTATTTTCAAAGCAAGATTCAACAGCAATAAGATACTTCGTTAAAAATGGTAAAAGTAGTTTATCATTACTAGATTGTTTTAAAATAACGCTATGACCACTTAATAGCACCGAAAGAAAATCATGAAAGCCAACCATAGGAATGTTTCCTGCCATAATAATGGCTACGGTTTTGGGAGAGTTAAGATCTAGGTCATAGTTATTCGTCCAATTTTCTAGTTTCTCTATTGTGAGCAAAGAAGCCCATTGCTCACAGGCAAAGCCAATGTTTTTCTGAGTGAACCATGCATTATGTATTTCTGCTTGATGTAATAGCTGCTTAAAACCTTCAAAAAAGCGTTCATTATGTAATACGTCATTTTGCTTGTCAATGCAGTCTTCTCTAAATTGTTTTAAAAAATTGCCAAGGTGGGCAAATGCTTTGATTCTTTGTGTTAAGCGCATTGAAAGTTGTCTAAAAGAGCTGTAGGCACTATTTTTGTGCAAAGTTATTGAAAAAGAACCCCCATGGCAATTATCATAACCGACGAGTGTATTAATTGTGGAGCTTGTGAGCCAGAATGCCCGAATACTGCTATTTATGAAGGAGCAGATGATTGGCGCTATGCAGATGGTACAGACTTAATAGGCGATGTAATCTTACCTAATGGCAATGCCGTTGATGCAGATGCCGCTCAGACACCAATTAGCGACGAGGTTTATTATATCATACCAGATAAATGTACGGAGTGTAAAGGTTTTCATGAAGAACCGCAATGTGCAGCGGTTTGTCCAGTTGATTGCTGTGTCCCAGACGAAGACCATGTTGAAACAGAAGATGAGCTGCTAGGAAAGCAAGCTTTTATGCATCATTCTTGATTTTAAAATATATATATGAATAAAAAAGCCCCATTATGGGACTTTTTTATTTCTAGCAAAAAGTTTGTCTTATTGTTTTACAAAGCGCAATACTTTTGATTCATTGGGAACGGTAATATTCACAAAATAAATACCTTCTTTAAGATTTTGAATGTCTAATGTTGTTGTTGTATTGTTAATTTCTGCTTCTTGAATAAGCCTACCATTAACATCATAGATGTCTATAGTTTGGATCAAGCGATCACCTTGTATATTTAAAAAACCCTTGGAAGGATTGGGATATACTGTAAAGCTAAGAGAATTAAAATCTTCGGTACTCAAAGTAGACTCATTTTGTATCGATACCCAGGCAATCTGATCACCAACTCCTCCCGGAAAACCTAAAAAAGTCGATGACCCTGTACTAGTATCAACAATGCGTAATTCTCCACTATCGGAATCTACATTGAAAGCTGTCATAAAAAGTACTCCAGAATTAGAGTCCCATTCTAAATCCTGGCCAAAGTTGGCATTAAATCCTATTGGGCCTATCAAAGTAGCTAAACCAGTACTTTCATCAATACTATAAAAATTATCATCTACAATATCGTAGGTGTAAAAATTTCCTACCCCGTCCGTTGCAATTGCTATGGCGCCAGAAATACCGGTTGGTCCTATAGGATTGACTATTTGATTCTCAATATCAATAATAGATAAAGTAGAGGAGTTTGTGAAGTTTGACGAAATCGCATATAGTAGACCGGTAGCGGGATCAAATTCTAATCCATTCCACTGTTCATCATTGGGAGGTGTAATATTGCCAAGTAAAGTGTAATTTGCTGTAGCTAAGTCTACTTCATAAAATTCTCCACTAGCTAAGGTCAGTACATAGGCACTTTCGAGAGTAAACGGATCAATGTCCCCTGCACCTTCAAAATCTGCAGATCCCGAATTACCGCCAATAATAGTAGGGTTTTCAGGAGTATCTGTTGTAAATGAAACAACGCTATTTAGAGTGGAATTATTACCAAAAACTGAGACAGATGATCCTCGGGTATCTGATGTTATACTGGCACTTGAATTAAAATGAGCGCGTAAAACTGCTAATTCTTCAGGATTAAAAAATGCACTTATGGCATTACCATTAGGAGGTATATTTTCATATCTTATTAATAATTCATCAAGATTGGTTTGTGCCCAAATACCGTAAGATATTAGGCTTGATAAAATAAATAACGTAGTTGTTTTCATTTTGAAATAGTTTATTATGATTTCCGGTACATCGAAACAATTTCAAAATGTCATCAATGGATATTTTAATGAATTGTTGCATTTATATAAAAAAAGAGAAAGTCTAGGGATTATGTAAAGTTTAACGTTACTAGTTGATCCTACTCTGGCATTTATTGTAATTTGTAGGCTTGCTAAAAAGAAAAAATGAGTGTTAGATTTTTTCTAATTTTTGGTCTTTGTTTGACCTATTTTTGGGGAATTTCCCAGCGTGAAGCAAACAACTGGTATTTTGGTAACAATGCCGGGATTCAGTTTAATGCAGATGGTAGCGTCACCGCGCTAGATGATGGGGCATTGACAACATTAGAAGGCTGTGCAAGTATTTCAGACGCATTTGGCGACTTATTATTTTATACTAATGGGGTTACTGTTTGGGATCGTGAACATAATGAAATGCCTGGGGGTGACGGTGTACTTTTGGGAGATGATTCCAGTTCACAATCTTCTATTATTATTCCGCAACCAGAAAGTGATAATATTTATTATATTTTTACATTATCGGCCTTAAATAGTCAAGAAGCATTAAGTAGTGATTTTGACCAACTAACAGGGCTTAATTTTTATACTGTAGATATCAATGCAGGAACAAATGGGGAGGTAATTCATCAAGGTAATTTCCCAGGGGATAATGCTCCCTTACTATTTCCAAACTTTGAAAAAGTAACTGCAGTACGTTCAGCTGATTGTAGTTCTATCTGGTTAATTACACACTTAATTGATACATTTTATGCCTTTGAAGTCACACAGAATGGTGTCAATACGACTCCTGTAACTTCTACAATAGGTGTAACAATTCCTTACACAACAGATCCCGGAAATATATTAGGAACTCGACGAAATGCAATTGGTTATCTCAAAGCATCAACAGATGGGGCTTTCTTAGCGATAGCTCATAATACCAATGCTGCTACTGAAGCTGATGAGGCAATTGCTTCAGGAGTCTTTGGTTTGTATGATTTTGATGATGAAACAGGTTTAGTATCTAATGAACAGTTGTTGAATATTAACGATTCAAATCCGTATGGAGTAGAGTTTTCTCCAAATAATGAGAGACTCTATGTTTCTGCTGGAGGAGTAGGTGGTGCCTCAATATTTCAATTTGATTTGACTTCAACTGACATAAGTTCTACTAGGTTTGATTTGGCGACTGTTGGAAATACTGGAGCACTACAACTAGGACCCAATGGAAATATCTATTTTGCAAATTTGGGTCAGAACTTTTTAAGTGTAATCGAAGAGCCAAATAACCTAGGAACAGCAAGCAATTTTATAGCTAATGGTGTAAATTTAACTACCGGGACTTCACAATTTGGTTTGCCGCCTTTTATTCAAACATTATTTAATACAGTAATTAATGTCACAGGATTATTTGATGAAGATGGTACTTCTATTGATGATGTAGTGGTCTGCCCCAATAGCGATTTTACCTTTAGGGCTGAAAGCTTAATTGAAGGTGCTACGTATGCTTGGTTTTTCGATGATGGTACTAAAGAAATACAATTGCCTTGTGATACTGAGGAATGTTTAATTAAAAATATTGGGGTTGAAGATGTAGGTCTTTATCGTATAGAAATTGACCCGATGAATGGTGATTGCCCAATTGAAGGATTTGGGTTTTTAACCTTAGAGGAGGTGTCTGACGTAAATGATGCAACCTTAGTACAATGTGATATAGATGATGATTCTTTAGATGGTTTTTCGCAATTTAATTTAGAACAGGCAATTGATGCTTTAACTGGTGGTGCACAAAATACTACAGTGTTATTTTTTGAAACCCAAAAAGATTTGGATAATAACATACCTATAGAGAATCCTATAGGGTTTATAAATACTATTCCTTTTTTACAAGAAATCCCTGTAGTGGTTATAGGAGAAGCACAATGTGTTATAGAAGGGGCTGTTCTTGAGCTTATTGTGGAGCCTTCTCTTGAAGGTATTCCTAATAACTTGAATGCATTCTTTAGTTGTGACCTTGATCCAACTGATGCTATTTTAGTTGGCAGTTTTGATTTAGAATCTATTAGGACAGAAAATTTTCCAACCAATACTGATGTTGCTTTTTTTGGGAGCATTGACGATGCAGCCTTAGAATTGAACCCACTTTCCGGAACAGAATTTATTACTCAATCAACCACGATTTTTGTACGCCTAGAAAATGCCAATGTCTGTGAGGGAGTGGAGCAGTTTGATCTAATAGTTGATCCTGCGCCTGATATCATTTTTGAAGATGATGTTTTTTTATGCCGCAATTTATTTTCTGAAACCATCATAGGACCAGATGGGTTTGATATATACAGATGGTTTAGAATAGATACAAATGGTGAAATACTTCTCGGAGAAGGCCAAGAAATTGAAGTTTTTGAGCCGGGTACACATCGCCTTGAAGTTGGTTTTATATTTAGCGATAATGGTGTAAATCGAGAATGCACAAATTCTGATATTTTCGAGGTTATAAGTTCTGAAACTGCATCTTTTGTTGACTTTATAATATTGGATGGATCTCCTATTGATAATACCATCGAAGTTATTGTAGAGGGTGATGGAGATTATGAATTTGCCCTAGATGATATTAATGGTCCATATCAAGAAAGTAATGTTTTTACTAATGTTCGTCCTGGTTTTGTAACTGTTTTTGTAAGGGATAGAAATGGTTGCGGTATTGTAGATGAAACGATTTCAGTGATTGGGTTTCCGCAATTTTTTACCCCCAATAATGATGGATTTAATGACTTTTGGCAAGTTGCTGGTGTCAGTAATCAAATTCAGGCAGATTCTTCAATATTTATTTTTGATCGATTTGGGAAATTACTATCTCAAATTGATCCTGCAGGAGTCGGGTGGGATGGAACATTTAATGGTAGACTTTTACCTTCTTCTACCTACTGGTTTAACGTAACACTTGAAGATGGCAGGAACTTTACTGGTCACTTTGTTTTAAAACGATAAGTCAATATTATTTTTCGTAAAAAGAAACTTACCATTACTACCATAAAAAGAGCAAAAGGTAGTGAGGTGATTATTAATAGTTTTTGCAGGGCTTGCAATACGTCAATATCTGGTTTGGCATTACCTAAAAGCAATAATGCTATTGCAAAAATCGAGATAGAGACTGACCAAATAAGACGGTGACTTTTCTTTGGATTTATTCTTCCTTTATCAGAAAACATACTTAAAACAAAAACGGCAGAGTCTGCCGAGGTGACTAAGAAACCTACCAATAAAATCAGTGTAACTATATTTAGTAATGTAGCCATTGGGTAGTGCTGTAAAAACATAAAAATAGAAGAGAAAACATTATTAAATTCTCCATTATAACTTTCCCATTGTTCAATAAGTGAGAACGCACTTTCTCCGAAAACGGTAAACCAGATAAATGTACCTAAAGAAGGTATGAGTAGTACTCCAAGTAATAATTGTCTGATGCTTCTTCCTTTTGAAATTCTCGCTATAAAGATTCCTGTAAACGGTGCCCAAGCTAACCAAAAGGCCCAGTAATAGTAGGTCCAATCTGTTAAGAATTGTTCTCCTGGATTGTATTTTCCTATTGCAAGGCTTAGGGGTATGAAATCTTTTATATAAGCAAATCCAGCAATAGTCAATTGTTTCAAAAAGTATACCATTTCGCCTTGAGCGAAAACAAATAGCAGTAAAGCTAAGGTTACTAGGATATTCAATTGTGAAATGCGTTTTATGCCTTTATGCATCCCGCCCCATACCGATAAAAATGCAATTGTCGCTATTAGTATGGTAAGGGCAATTGCTGTGCCTATATCCAATTCTTGGCTAAAAAGATGATTGAGACCGCCTGTGATTTGAGTTGCACCCAAGGCTATGGCTGCTATTAGACCAAAAACCGTGGTAAGTGAAGCAAGAATATCTATAGAGATCCTAAGTTTTGCCCGATTTTGAAGGGTTGATATTGTAGCGCTGACCAATGCAGTTCCTTCCTTTTTAAAAAGCGAATAACCAATGATTAAGGCAAAGATGCCATAAAATGCCCAGGCTGTAAAACCCCATTGATAGAAGGTGTATTCTAGTGCGATTATTTTGGTATCCAGCCCAGATTGGATAGGAGGATTGCGCCACATAAATACAGGTTCCTGTACTGCACGGAGTAGAATACCAGAACCCATTCCGGCACTATATAACATGGCAATCCAAGCCCAAAGATAAAATTCTGGTTTAGTTTGAGCACCACCTAATTTTTTCTTCCCAAAAGGAGATAATGCCAAAATGATAATAAGCAATACGCAGCCTAATCCTAAATACAAGTAAAATTTACCGAACCATTGTCGAACCCAAAGGGAACTCTTTTCAATATAGGTGTAAAAACCAGCTGTATCTAAAAACGTAATTAAGGTGAATAAACCTAGGATAATCAGGGTTCCAAAAAGGACAGGATTTTTTTTAATTGGTTTCACGTGTAGCACCTAAGTTTATCGCAAAATAAAAAAAGCCTGTTTCAAAACAGGCTTTTTATGGTGTCGATTAAATTTTATTCAGTAATCATACGTTGATAGAGCAGATCGTTTTGGTCGCTTTCAAAAAGGGGTTCCACTATAACTTCTGGTGTTGGTATAGGGGATCGTCCTGCTAGTATTTCATTGATAGCCGCAGCAAGTAAAGGCTCGCTAGGATCTCCCAATTCAACCAGGTTAAATACGTTTTCGGGTAATTCAATATCTGGGAAGAACCCATCAAAATAGTCAGTTAGACCATCTGCATTTACAGAGCGAAGCACTAAAGGCAGCATTACAAAACGATGGCCTAAATTGGCTTCTTGCCTTCTGAAAAATGGAGGCCCTGGTGTATCATAAACCAAAAAAGAGCCTTCAAATTTACCACTCGTAGTTGTACCGATTTGAACAATATCTATATAAGGGTCAAGTCCACTCAAAATCAGTTCGCTGGCAGATGCTGTGTTATTGGTAGTTAATACAAAAACACGCGTAAGGCCTAGGCTATTTATTTGTTCTGTGCCGTCTTGACCAACCCTAATGGTATTATTAAAAGTACGTACACTAGCAAAATCGCTATCTCTATCTTCATTAAAACGTTGAGATATAAAAGTTTGCCCTTCAAATTGTCCAGTAATCATACTGGAAAGATCATTTGCTGTTTCAATAGAGCCGCCACCATTGTGTCTTAGATCAAGTACTAATTCTGAAATACCATTTGCTTGAAACTGTCCAAAAGCTGCGTTTAGATCTTGATCAAATTCATTAGTAAAACCCGTGTAATGCAGGTAGCCAATATTTTGTCCTTTAATAGTCAAGGTTTGGGCAATATGAACAGGATTTATACTTAATTCTACCTGATCCAGAGATATAGATTCCCCAGTTGTGGTAAAACTTTGATTACCTTCATCAAAAGTTGCTAAATCAATTGAAAATGAGGGCTGTGCAAAAATTGCCCCTAGGTCACTTACTTCTGTTAAAGGGCTACCATCAATTCCTGTAAAAATCATTCCGCGCCGGACACCCGCATCTCGCGCAGGTCCGTCATTGAAGACAAAACGAACAACTCCAAATACCAAACTTTGATCTTGGGGTTGCCTAAACAGCGAGAAACGCATTCCAGTACTAAGGCGAATACCCGCTAGGGCATTTTCAAATTCTTCAAAATTATCACTCAAAATACTAAAACGATCTCTTGGAGATAATAAACCGTTAAAAGCATCGCGTGGTGTTGCAAACTGACTCAGAAAATCTAAGCGTTCTTCATCTGAAGCAAAACGATCATTTGCCAAGTCAGGAACATCTTCTTTATAAATAGACCAATAATTAAGACCTCGATAAATAAAATCAGCAATTTCTATATTTGCTGATGGTCTTATAATATCATCTAGGTCATCGCCGCAACTTGATACAGATAGTGTTCCAAGAATAATGGCTAGTAGGAAGTTATACTTTTTCATAGTAAGGGTATTTTCCTAGTTCATTAAAAATAGCTATACTGGTCACAATATATCACAAAAACCATACTATTTTGTATAGGAACTCATTATTTATTTGCTTTTTTAACACTAAGCTATGTTTTTTGAGGATTTAAAAAAAAGCAATCACACTTTAGTTTGGTCTTCCTTATTTACCGATTATAAAGTATATTTGCATAGTAAGCTTTAGGAGTAACTCTAGTGTAGAGTTTGAGAAATATCCTTAGAACCTGATTTGGTTGAGACCGGCGTAGGGAAAAGTTTGAAAAGCTTCCACTTTTTCTCCTCGAGTTTACCTGTTTTTAAATAATAATCCTATTTGGTTTATGATTTCAATTCGAGTAAACGATCAATCATACAACTTCGATCAACCTATTTCGCTTAAAGCGTTACTGGAATCTCTAAAAATAAAGGTTCAAGGAGTAGCAGTTGCCGTAAATCAAGAAGTCATTCAAAAAACTGTCTGGGAAGATACCTCCCTTAATGATCAGGATTCCATTCTAATAATACAGGCCACTCAAGGCGGATAAACCCTTAATGCTCTAATTCATTCTTATGAAAAAAAAAGATACAGCCCCAAGTAAAGAAGGTATTACAAGAAAACCTTTTCCTAGTTCTAAGAAAATTTACGTCTCTGGTAATTTGCATCCAGATATAAAAGTGGCCATGCGAGAAATCACATTGAGTGATACAGCAGACTCTTTTACCGGCAAAAAAATACCAAATGAATCGGTTGTGGTATATGACACTTCTGGGCCTTATACAGATCCTGATAAAGCTATTGATATTCATTCGGGTTTAGAAAGACAACGGGAGGAATGGATTGAAAACCGTGGAGATGTAGAAACATTAGATGAATTCTCATCTGCTTATTGTAATGAACGTTTGAATGATAGTTCTTTAGATCATCTACGGTTTAACCATAAAAACCTACCAAAACGAGCCAAGTCGGGTAAGAATGTAACCCAATTGCATTATGCTCGAAAAGGAATTATAACCCCAGAAATGGAGTATGTCGCTATACGCGAAAATCAAAAAATTGACGAAATGACCCGACTGGCGAAACAACATCCTGGTCAGGATTTTGGAGCTAGTATTCCTGCTAAAATCACTCCTGAATTTGTGCGAGAGGAAATAGCTCGTGGGCGAGCAGTGATCCCATCCAATATCAATCATCCCGAGAGTGAACCTATGATCTTAGGGCGTAATTTTCTGGTAAAAATCAATGCTAATATTGGTAACTCCGCAACAACTTCCAGTATAGAAGAAGAAGTAGAAAAAGCAGTATGGGCTTGCCGTTGGGGAGCAGATAATATTATGGATCTTTCCACAGGGAAGAACATTCACGAGACCCGGGAGTGGATTGTACGTAACTCACCTGTTCCTATTGGTACTGTGCCTATTTATCAGGCATTAGAAAAAGTGAACGGTAATGCAGAAGACCTCACTTGGGAGATCTATCGTGATACACTTATAGAGCAAGCCGAACAGGGTGTTGATTATTTTACCATCCACGCAGGTGTACGTCTTCGGTATGTACCTATGACCGCCAAACGTATTACCGGCATTGTATCTCGTGGTGGATCAATTATGGCAAAATGGTGTTTGGCACATCATAAAGAAAGTTTCTTATACACGCATTTTGAAGAGATTTGTGAAATCATGAAAGCTTATGATGTGGCTTTCTCCTTAGGAGATGGTTTGCGTCCCGGTTGTATTGCCGATGCTAATGATGAGGCGCAGTTTGCCGAATTAGAAACATTGGGTGAGCTCACTAAAATTGCTTGGGAGCACGATGTACAAACCTTTATTGAAGGACCAGGTCACGTGCCCATGCATATGATTAAAGCCAATATGGATAAGCAACTGGAGGCGTGTGGAGAAGCACCTTTTTATACCCTAGGGCCATTAACCACAGATATTGCTCCAGGTTATGATCATATTACCTCAGGAATTGGTGCGGCTATGATAGGATGGTACGGTACGGCAATGTTGTGTTATGTGACTCCTAAAGAGCATCTGGGATTACCTAATCGGGACGACGTGCGTACGGGAGTGGTCACCTATAAGCTGGCCGCTCATGCGGCAGATTTGGCCAAAGGACATCCTGGAGCTCAGCATAGGGACGATGCCTTAAGTAAGGCTCGTTTTGAATTTCGCTGGGAAGACCAGTTTAATCTAGCTCTCGATCCTGAATTGGCTAGAGAATATCACGATGAAACCTTACCGGCTGCAGGAGCTAAGATTGCCCATTTCTGTTCGATGTGTGGACCTAAATTTTGCTCGATGAAAATTTCTCAGGAAGTGCGTGATTTTGCTGCCGAAAATGAAATTAAGGGTGACGAAGTTTTTGCGAAAGGGATGGAAGAAAAGTCAAAAGAATTTAAAGAGAAAGGAAGCGAAGTGTATTTGTAGGGAATTTCCCCGAAAAATCAAGGTCAGGCTTTCGGCTATATCTGCCAAGGCAGGATGCCGCCTCAATCCTTAACTCTTATGAAACTGAAAACGAAATCAAAACTAAAAAATCAAGACTCTAGTAACTCAATAACTTAAAAACAATGATCGTAGTTATCGCTCCAGAGCAGGATATGCCTAACGAGTTGGATATTTTGCATCACCTCTTTGATACAGGATTGGCGTATTATCACTTTAGGAAACCTCATAAATCGTTGGCTGAGCATAAGGTTTATTTGGATCAGGTGGATGATAAATATTATGAAAACATTATCCCACATTACTTTCATGAATTGGCCTTAGAATATTCATTAAAAGGAGTGCATTTGCAAGAACAGTTTCGCTGGGATCAGGGAGATGACTTACAATCGTATTATGATCAATTTAAAAATAAGGGCTTTACAGTAAGCAGTTCGTACCACGACCCTATTGAATTAGAAAAAGAACAAACACCTTTTGATTATCAATTATTGAGTCCTGTGTTTTCTTCTATTTCAAAACAAGGGTATAAAGGCAAAGGATTTGATGTCAATCATATCAATCGAAAAATAGTAGGTATGGGTGGCGTTAATGAGCAAACTATTCCTGCTCTTTTTGATTTGGGTTTTAACGGAGTAGGTGTTTTAGGTGGAATATGGAATAGTGACGATCCTGTTACAAGCTTTAAGGAGATTCAAAAAGTAGTGATAAGCCAGCAATTGCCTAAATAATAAACAAATCCTAATACAATGTTTTAAGGGTTAAAAAATAAATTGTTAATGCGGATGATGAGATTGCCGCATTCGCGGAAATAGAATGAAGAAAAAACAACGACCATATGTATTAACCGTAGCTGGCTTTGATCCTTCGGGAGGAGCTGGTTTATTGGCCGATGTTAAAACCTTAGAGCAGCTTAAATGTTACGGGCTTGGCCTATGTACTGCAAATACAATACAAACAGATAAAACCTTTGAGTCTTGTCATTGGACACCAATTGAACAAATAAAAAAACAACTGGAAATAATTATTGGTAGTTACCCCATAACAGCGGTTAAAATAGGAGTGGTAGAAAATTGGGAGGTATTAAAGAAATTATTGATTTTGCTTCATGCTAAAGTTCCCGATGTACCAATAGTACTAGACCCGGTATTGCGCTCAAGTAGCGGTTTTGAATTTCATAAAACAGAGGAATCTAGGCTCTATGAATTGCTGGATTATATTCATCTAATTACACCTAACTACAATGAGTTGAATGCGCTTTATGGGGGTAAAGTTCAAGAAGGGATAACACAATTGCAAGCAAAAACAAACATTCTACTTAAAGGAGGTCATAATGATCAAGCCTTGGGCGTAGATATGTTGTATATGAAAAATGGCAAACAGTTTCAGTTTTCGCCAAAAGGCAATGATTTTTCTGATAAGCACGGCAGTGGTTGCATTTTATCTTCTGCCATAACGGGCTATTTGGCCTTAGGACTTCCCATAATGAAAGCATGTTTCCGCGCTAAGCGATATACAGAACAACGATTACAATCTAATAAAACACAACTCGCATACCATCACTAAAATGTTAGATACTGTTTATTATATATCTCAGGGAGAAACCGTAGAAGAGCATTTACTTAATATTAAAAATGTTTGTGAAGCTGGCGTAGGTCTGGTGCAGTTAAGATTAAAAGGCTTAGCAGAGTCTGACCTAATTTTAGCAGCAGAAGCCGCCCAAGCAATCTGTGATAGATTTGATGCTAAGCTTATTATAAATGATAATGTCGCTGTTGCAAAAAATGTAAATGCTTATGGTGTTCATCTGGGTTTAGGTGATAGCTCTGTCAAAGAAGCTAGAAAAATGCTAGGAGTTGACTTTAAAATTGGAGGCACAGCAAATACTTTTGATGATTGCCTTAAACAAATACGCGGAGGTGTTGATTATATTGGTTTAGGGCCCTATAGATTCACCAATACAAAAAAGAACCTAAGCTCAATTTTAGGAATTGAAGGATATAATCATATAGTGTGTAAATTGCAAAAGGCGGGATTTGATATTCCAATATATGCCATTGGCGGTATTAGGATTGATGACCTTCTTCTTCTTAGAAAAACTAAAGTTTATGGTGTGGCTTTGTCTAGTGAGTTAAGTGGGAGTACCTGTGATGATAGAAATCAAAAATGTATTGAACTCAGAAAGTCCTTCCCGCTACCTGATCAAACCCTTTGAATTATTCAATAATGAGTGACTACCTTAAAATAGCAGATAAAACTTTTAATTCCCGTCTTTTTACAGGTACCGGTAAATTTAGTTCATCCACTTTAATGCGAGAAGCCTTATTAGCTTCAGAAAGTGAATTGATTACTGTAGCATTAAAGCGAGTAGAAGTGCAAAATTCTAATGATGATATGTTGGTACACCTCAATCAGGATCATATTAATCTTTTGCCAAATACTTCTGGAGTTCGTACTGCTAAAGAAGCCGTTTTTGCTGCACAACTTTCGCGTGAAGCTTTAGAAACTCATTGGATAAAATTGGAAATACATCCTGATCCTAAATATTTGTTACCAGATCCTATTGAAACGCTCAAAGCGGCTGAAGAATTGGTAAAACAGGGTTTTGTGGTGATGCCATACATTCACGCAGATCCTGTGCTCTGCAAGCGACTGGAAGATGTCGGCGTTCAATGTGTAATGCCACTTGGCTCACCAATTGGGAGTAATAAAGGCTTAAAAACAAAAGAATTTCTAGAGATTATAATCTCGCAAAGTAATGTGCCAGTCATTGTTGATGCAGGTATAGGTAGTCCGTCACATGCTGCCTATGCTATGGAATTGGGAGCAGATGCCGTTCTAGTGAACACGGCGATTGCAGTTTCACAAGACCCCGTAGCGATGGCGGTGGCCTTTAAACTAGCAGTTGAGGCAGGCCGAATCGCTTATGTCGCTAAACTGGCTCCAATTTCGCTTAAAGCGGAAGCAAGCAGCCCATTGACAAGTTTCCTAGATTAGGAGTAGTAAGTAGTCAGACAAGAGAATAAAGAACAGAGAAAAGAGACCTATACTTTAAATATTAAACTTTTAAACTAGTAACTCAGTAACCCAATAACAAATAACTAAAATTGTCAACATTCAAAGACATACATGCACAATACGACTGGAATGAAACTTTAGACAGTATTCTTTCAAAAACAGAAAGTGATGTGCTTCAGGCTTTGAATAAATCGGAGTATGATCTGGAAGATTTTAAAGCATTGATTTCGCCAGCTGCTCGACCTTATCTTGAGCAATTGGCACAGCGTAGTAGCAAACTCACCAAAAAACGTTTTGGCAATACCATTCAAATGTATGCGCCTATGTATTTGAGTAATGAATGTCAAAATATCTGTACCTATTGTGGTTTTAGTTATACTAATAGTATACCAAGGCGCACCTTGACCGATGATGAGATTCTTAAAGAGATGAGCTTTCTTAAACAAAAGGGCTATGATCATATTTTGTTGGTTACTGGTGAGGCTAATCGTACTGTTGGTGTAGATTATATTAATAAAGCCATACGATTAATTCGATCCCAATTTTCCAATATCACCATTGAAGTTCAACCGTTAGGCCAGCCTGAATATGAGCAGCTTATTGAAAGCGGATTGTATGCCGTATTAGTCTATCAAGAAACCTATCATCGTGGGGAGTATAAAAAACACCATCCAAAAGGGAAGAAGTCCAATTTTGACTATCGATTAGAAACCCCAGATAGACTAGGCAAGGCAGGAGTTCATAAAATTGGTTTGGGAGCCTTATTCGGTCTGGAAGATTGGCGAGCAGATAGCTTTTTTACAGCACTTCATTTAAAGTATTTGCAGCGCACCTATTGGAAAACCAAGTATTCAATTTCATTTCCTAGACTTAGACCATTTTCTGGTGGATTGGATCCTAAGGTTGAAATGACCGATCGAGATTTGGTTCAATTAATAAGCGCTTTTCGGATGCTGGATGAGGATGTGGAATTAAGTATGTCTACACGAGAGAATGAGACTTTTAGAAATAATATTGTAAATCTGGGTATTACCTCTATTAGCGCCGAATCCAAGACTAATCCTGGGGGTTATGTAGTGGAGCCACAATCTTTAGAACAATTTGAGATTGATGATCAACGCACTACAGAAGAAGTTGTAGCAATGCTTAAAAACCAAGGCTTAGAGGTGGTTTGGAAGGATTGGGAGGTTTTTTCAGAATAAGTCTTATATACCTATGGCCTTTTAGGGCTACCTATGCTTAATTCAAATTTTCTGCGAATTCCTTGAATTTGCTGTTCCATACTAAACTGTAATCTATGAATCTCCCGTTGATATTCGTTGTGTAACTTATTAATTTTATACTCGAATTCGGACTCAATTTGTGCTAATTTATATGAGGATTCGTTTTCGATTTTATTATACTGCCGTTGTAATTTTCTTTTAGAAAAAAAATGATTTAAAGGACGTTCGGATTTAAGTTGTAGTTTCTGAATGGCCAATTCCGTTTCTCGTTTTAGAACTCCTATTTTTTGCTCAGCTTCATAGGTAAGACGTTGGACTTCCTCCTCTAATTCCTGTTGTCTAGAATATAGGCCTATCTCCAAAGTTAATTGTAGTGAATCAATAGCCCATTGTCCTTCTATCTCATAACCATAACCTTTTGCGGTGATGTTGGTAGCCCCCTTTTCCTGACTATAAATAATACCAAATGACAAAACGGCAATAAAATAAGTAAAAAGGTAACGCATTATAGTATGAATTAGAATAGTAAATTACTAATATTTAGTTAGTAATAGTAATTTGAGTTGTTAAAAATCAAATTAATTTAATTTTTGGTATGATTCCCTTAGCTCTAATTGGTAATAAAGAATAATCTTAACTTTGGGTAATTTCCATATAATATGAAAAATACAATCAAATTGCTTTTGCAATTAGTACTAGGAATAGTACTTAGCTGTAAAAGTTTTTCTCAAACAGCCAAAATAGAATACATCGCCCATGCTGCTTTTATTTTAGAATCAAAGCAAGGAACTCGAATATTGATTGATCCGTATCATAGTTACAATCAGATGGGGTATACCTTTCCTGAAGGTATTGCCGTAGATGCAGTTCTAATTACACATGCGCATTACGATCATGATGGGAGTAAATACCTAGAGATTAACACGCCTGTTTTTCGAGAAGCGGGAAGCTATCAGATTAATGATATTACCTTTCATGGTATTGCAGGGAAGCATGCTTACTATGACCGCATTTTGATGTCTGGTAGCCCAGCAGCTTACAATACCATGTGGGTGATCAATTTAGGCGATACCCAAATTGTACATTTAGGAGATACAGCTACTCCAACTCCTGAAGAGATGGATCAGCTTACTGGAGCAGATATAATTATTGGGCACCCTAATGATGAATTGTTGGCTTTGTTTCCAAATACAACCTATATCCCCAATCATTATTTATTGCCACAAGTAACCAAACATACCAATTGGATGCAACCCATTGATGGCTGGCTTAAGGATAAAGAAAAGGTGACACGATTGGGTAATAATACATTTCATTTAGATCAAGAAACTCCTAAAGGTGTTCTTTATTTTCAACCCTCATCTAGGGTAAAAGAATGGCCAGTAAATTATTACAAGACCTTGGAATTACTAAAAGAAGCCAGAACGAGCTTTAATGAAAACAAAGACCTAGATGTTGCTTTACAACTTATGAATAAGGCTATCGAATCTTCTCCTCATATCTTTCAGGGGTATTTGAGCAAAGCATCGGTTTTAGCATCGGAACAAAAATACAGTGAGGTGATAGCTACATTGGAAAAGGGTTTTGATAAAGCCCGAGGGATTGATTGGGGTAGAGAAGGACGTGCACACTTGCTCTTGGCACAAGCTAACGTCGCGATAAGTAATCCAAAGCAAGCGTTATATCATTATAATTGGTTGGTACTTAATAAACGTATTGCAAATTCTAAATACATTGCTGAGGCTAAGGCTTTTATTGAAGATTATAAAAAATAAATAGGCTTTTAAAATTACTATCGTTTTTCCTTCTTTTTCTTCCCAACAGAAATATCGTAATCATCAATAGTTCCTTCTAATTTTATATTGAGATATCTCACTTTTTTATCGGGATCTAATTCTACTATTTCTTCGTTTTCAGATACAATACTGTCTTTGTTTTTTCTGCCAAATAATTTATACCAAGCTGCTTGTTTTACCGTTTTCCATGGAATTTTTAGGTAATATTCCATGGTGTCATCTAGGTCTTGTGTGCCAGAAAACTCCATATGACCAAGGGTAGATTCAATAGTCATACTTGGTATGGTAATGCGACCTTTAGCAACATCAACATGATTTTGGAGTGTATCAAACTTTATGTTTTTGAGATTTTTGTCTCCCATATAATCTGCAAGGGCAGTTATGGGATCATAATTTTGCAATCGTCCATCAAGTACCTGAATATCCATATGAATTTCAGACTGGTCTAGATCCGGTACCATATCAGGATGCATCCTAATTTTTCCATTAATGCTTGAGGTGATATTGCCTTTAAGATTATCTGACACCAATTGATCTTGACCAAAATTTTCAAACTTAAAGAGTAGTTTGTCAATAGCGATACCTTCGGTAACCAGGTTAGGTTTGAAATATATATTTTTTGGATCACTACCATTAAAATATCCCGATAAACTCAACTTACCGTCTGCAGCATTCATAGAAAGGGTGTCAATATGGATATAATGATTTTGAGTGGTTCGTATGCTTCCCTTGATTTTTTGCAAATCCACGTTGTGATAGATGAAATGATCAATAGCTACATCAAATTTCATATCTGTAAAGGGCAATTCATATAGATTAAACGCTTCTTCGTGCTGGCTTAATTTATCTGGTTGGGCAAGCGTTTGCTCTACCGGATTTTTTGTAGGTAAATTAAATAGCTCGTCAAAATCAATATAATTCACTGTTAGCCCTAAATAATTATCTCGCTTTTTAATTGTTTGGTCCTTGCCTAAATAATAGTTTAGATTAACATCAAAAACCGTCTTACCTATATTGCCTTTAAAATTTTCAGCCAAAATATGGTCATCTTCATAATGAATACGACCTTCAAAATTTTCAAAGCGCAGTGGGTGAATTTGCATTTTTGTGTCTAGCCTATCAAGATCAATATCTATAGCATTTAAAGCAGATTGATTATAATGCATACTGGAGTTGACGTGTACAGTTAGTTTTTCAAATTGCTCATGCCGGTATTCTTCGGGTACATAATTTTCTCCTTTGTACGAAAAGAGGTCTTCCAATCGTAATAAGTTTGATGTTAGGGTAAGGTCTAAATCTACATCGCCGTTAAGGGTTTCTTGCATCCAAAACCCATAATTATGTGCCAGCCCATTAACATGAAAATCAGAATCATCTATAAACCCTTTAAAATCTATAATCTTTAGATCTTTATCATCTACCAAAACATCTGCGTGAAAATCATGTAATTCATGTGGGTAGTGCTGCAGCTTTGCATATAGACTATCCACAAAAAACTTGCCTTGGGGTAAGTGTTTTGATTCTGTAAACACTTTCGCGGAAGCTTTAAAAGAAAAACCTGCACGTAAATCCTTAAGTTGTTCATTGATACCCGTACTGTCTATAGCGGAATAGTTGGTTAATTCGGCAATATCTAATACATCCGATTTAATATCAAGATGTGCGGTAACTGGGATGCCTGTATGATGTACTATGGCTGGAAAGTCAGATAGGAAACCCGTTATGGAAACATTGGAATTACCTATAACCAAATCAAATTGATCTAAGGTAGCTTGTTTACCATTCATCTCAAGATGCGCATTAAGTTGCTGTATTGGCGTAGCAAGCTCTGCCGAAGATAAACGCAAATCTGTAACCTTTAGTTCACTGAAATATGCTTGGTTTAAGTTATTTAGGGCACTTTGTGGATTATCTAAATCAACAATATCATGAAAATTAATATCCAGTGACACCTTACCAGCTACATTTTCTATCTGATTTAAATTAAGAAAGTTGGTCATAAAATCTAGATTGAAATCGGCCTTGACCTGCATATCTATTTCTGGCTCCTCAAAATTGGTAACTACTACAGAACCTAGAAAGTTGCCTTCTTCGAGTTGGGCACGCATGTTTTTTATTGAAAATTTAGCGGTCCTTAAATTGCGAGCTTCGCCATTGGTAAAAAGCCCACTAAAGCCAAGGTTATTAATTCGCTTGCCTCTATTGGTGTTTTCTAGAAATGCCTCTTCCGCTCCAAACTCTGCATCAATAAAAGGTGTTTGTTCATTGAGTATAGGCCCTTGTACTATGGCATTAAAATAGATATTTCCTGCATTCTTGTATCGCTCAAGAATTGGGATAAGATCTGTTGGGGCAAAAGCAATAAGCATGTCAAAATTTGGTTTCGCACCATTTATTACAAGGTCAACACCTACCTCATTTTTAGTATCAACGGTTCCTTTTAATTCAAAAATTCCGTGCTCCATACTCACGTCAGAAGGTTCAATGGTCAAAAACCCTGTTTGTTGATCATAAGTGATATTTGTCTTTAATTCAAAATGTTTATTCTTGAGATAGGTTGTGTCTCCCTGATCAATCAAGCTCATTTCAAATTCAGAATCAATAAGTGCTGTAATTACACCTTCTTTTATTCGAAATTCTCCTTCGGCATCATAAATAAAGGTTTCCAAATCTGTAAGGGCTTTTTCATCGTATTTATGAATATCTAGCTTTCGCAAATCAATATGATCAATGCTAACAGCTATGGCGTTTTCGCTTTTGGATTCTTCGCCAGATGCTAATGCATTTTGAATATTAATTGAACCATCTTCATGAACGACTATATTAAAAACACCATCTTCTACTAAAAAGGACTGAATATTATAGTTGCCTTTGATAATATCCCATAGGTTAAAGCCTACATAAATATCGGCTACATCCATAATGACAGCGGCATCTGTTTCTTTTGTTTCATAAATATGAACATCATCTACCTTAAACGAAACATCTGGGAAATGATTAAACAATGATAAATGAGAATCTCCTACAGTAATCGCACCTTTGTAGTCCTCATTTAAACTTGCAATTTGCTTTTGAATGATAGCATCTTGTTTCTTGTATATTATTAAGACGGAAACACTTAAAAGTAGAACAGGCAGTAGGATAGCCATAGCTATAAACCGCTTCCAGAACTTTCGTTTTTTTAGGAATGTAAACTTCAAGACTTTTTAAAAACTGGTAATGTAGGTTGAAATTAAAGCCAGGAGCTACCCGAGGCTTTTTTAACACTTACAAGTATAGTATATTCTATACGAGGGTGCAACTTACAGCGTGTACTAATCTATACGCTAGTCTAAACCAAATATTGTTGTACCGGGCCAATTAATATAGATGTATTGCTAGTTTTTTATAAGCATACCTTCTTTGGTATACTGTTTTAATGGTATGATCACTACGCCTTGATCATTATAAGTGCTCTCTTTTTTCAATTGACCATTTTTGTAGAACGCTTTCTAAGTTCCCTTTTTTCTTTATTCTTGAATTAATACCATATTCATGAATTAATACCATTTATAAGAAAGTATCCTGCAAAAGTTAGAACAATTAGAATAAATATTGTTACCTAAATATCCGTTAAATAACAATGGTATTGGCATAATTAATGCTAATTAAAACTAATTTTACAGTTATGAAATATTGGATTTTCGGTTTTCTAATCTTTTCTATCGGAACCTGTTTTTCTCAAAAAATGGGTGGTGTAAATTTAGAATCTCCGCAAAAACAAACGAGCCATGATTATATTCAGCCAGTAAAAAGGATAGCGGCAAATTGGATAGCCATTGTCCCTTTTGCTTTTATGAACAGTGATAAAACAGAGATAGAATACAACAAGGGAAATAATTGGTGGGGAAGTACTCCAGAAGGAATTGCCAATACCGTTAAACTAGCAAAAAAGAACAAACAACAGACCTTACTAAAGCCTCATTTTTGGGTAGATAATAAAAGTTGGGCAGGAGAATTATCTTTTAGCAATAAAAAATGGGCGATTTGGGAAGAAAATTATACCTCATTTATCCTAAAAATGGCTAGAACGGCCCAATCGTTGGAGATCGATATGTTATGTATTGGAGTGGAGTTAAAATCTTCTGTTGCGTTCCGACCTAGGTTCTGGAACGAACTTATTCCTAAAATACGACAGGTTTATAAAGGCAAACTTACTTATTCATCCAATTGGGACAATTACAGCAACATTCCATTCTGGAATTTGCTCGATTACATTGGCATTGATGCTTACTTTCCATTATCAGTACAAGCTAATCCTGATAAATCTGCATTGTTAAAGAAGTGGGAGAAATGGGAAAGAAGCCTCGCTAACTATGCTACAAAGAAAAATAAACAAATTCTTTTTACAGAAATAGGGTACAGGAGTATAAATAAGGGAGCAGGCAATCAGTGGGAAACAGAAAATTTACCTGATAAAGTAGCTGTAAACCTTACATTACAAAAAAATGCCTTTGAAGCTTTTTTTGAAACTTGTTGGAATAAACCTTGGTTTGCAGGCTCTTTTATATGGGAATGGCATCCATACGATAGTACTGCTGGAGGAACACAGCATTCTAATTTTACGCCCCAGCATAAGCCAGCAGAAAACGTAATTCAAAAATGGTATAGTACGAAGTAGATGGAAAAAGAACGATTGGAAGTTTGTTGTAGCACGTTTTTTATTCTGATTTAATATCATCTTTAGTTTCAAATTTCCCGTCTGCACCAGCTGAAACAATTAAGAATACAATTCCATTTTCAGACACAGAATATTCGTAAGGTCTATTCCAAGAATCCATTTTCCATTCTTGTCTCATAGGATTTTTCCCTATCAGTTCATTAAGGTCAGTTGGGTATTTTCCGAATTTTTCTTTTCAATTTTTCCATTCTTTGAGTAATTTCTGTAATTTCTTTTTCAGTCTTTTTAGGAAATATTGAAGTCCGTTGATAGGTAAAAAATATAAATGCACTTAAAGTTCCGATTACCAAAACGGATATTACCATTATAAAACTCGGCTGTAGTGATCATTTCCCCGAAATTAGGACAGTAAGTTAAGTTCAAAAAAGAAGATTAAATGTACTGCTATTTAGCAGATTGCACAACTTTTTTTAAATGCACTACGGGTTAATCTCGTTATTAAGCTAAATAAAAATCCAATTATAAATAGATTGTGAATGAAATAAATAATATTTGATATACGGCTTTGAGGGTTGAAATTACTAGTAAAAACTATGTTCATTGTATAAGGTAAAATCTGTCTATAACTCCAAAATTTATTTGCTTCAATTTTCTTTATTTCATTTTCTAAATCTATTTTCTTTGCGTCAATCTCCTTGAGATGTTCTTTTAATATTTCTGAAAGAACCTCTTCCTCACTATATGTAATAAGGTCAGTTTTTTTCGCACCACTAATATCATAAACTCTAATTACTTTATCTACTCTATCACTTGCTATTTCTCTGTATTTGGTAAATCCAGAGATTAAAAATGAATCGATAAATAAAATACGTTTGTTGTCAACAAATTTCCAATCAACTTTTACCAGAGTGTCATTCTCTTCTCTTAATAAACGACGAACTATTTGAAACTTTTTATTTCTTTCTGGGTCAGAAATGATTTTTTCTTTAATACTTTTCGCATTGGCTAGTTTATTCTTTTTTTCGAATCTAATTATTTTGTCCTCTATACTAATACTGTCTGAATTCGTATTAATAAGAATTACATAAATTATTGGAAAGAGAATAAAATGAAAAATTATAAACAGCGAGCATACCTTAAAAAGTAACTTTAATTTTTTGGTCTCTTTTCTTTTAGAAAGTACACAAAACACTCTAGCAGAGTATGCGATAATAACTATTACTAATAAATCAATTAGAATATCCAAATCAAAATCCTAATTGTCGATTAAATTGCAAACAACGCTGCGCTACCAACAATTGTCTGTTATTTTGTGAAGATACAGAAAAATTCTATTGATAATTTGTGATAGTGATCTTGTGTTTAGGGATTTATGACAAAAAACGGGTGCGACCCATTTCTGATTTCTTGAGATTTGTTCCTTTTGGTATTTGGATCAAGGATACAACAAATACTTCCCCCGTATTTCTTTAAAGCGTTCAATATCCTTTTGCCAACTCGTTTGTATTTCAGCAAAAGACAAACCGGCTTCAATCTGTTGTTGTAGTTTGGCCGTTCCTGCATGTTTGGTGAATCCAGCGGTTTTAAAAAAGTTAGATTGATCGGTATGATCTTGATAGGCTTGGATAATCCGGGAAAGATCAACACTGCTCATTCTTGGTGTTTCTCGCAAATCAAGACCATAGCATAGCTTACCTTTTTCTTTGGGGTATTTCGCCCCAAAATTGGGCTGTGGGGTGTAGCTAAATGAATACTTGTCCTTTGGTAAGTGCGGCGAACCAAAAATTTGAAATTGCATCTCGGTACCTCGCCCAGCATTCATAGTGGTGCCTTCAAACAAGCCCAAACTAGGATAGAGATTTATAGCCCTGTCATTGGGTAAGTTAGGTGAAGGTCGTACCGGCAAACTGTATATGCTCTGATGCGTCCAATTCAATAATGGAATTACCATAAGATCACAATGCACACCATCTGCTAACCAGCTTTCTTTATTGATCATCAAGGCATATTCGCCTATGGTCATCCCGTAGACTATCGGGATAGGTTGGAGGCCTAAAAAACTACTATGTTCGGGTTCCATTGCGGGGCCATCTACGTAGTGTGCATTCGGATTGGGTCTATCTAAAACAAGTACGGGAATATGTGCTTCCGCGGCAGCTTCCATCACATATTGAAGCGTGGCGATATAGGTGTAAAAGCGTACCCCTACATCCTGGATATCAAAGAGCAATAAATCTATACCTGCCAACTGATCTTGGCTTGGTTTTTTATTCTTACCATAAAGCGAAATAATGGGTAGGCCTGTTTTTCGATCTTTCCCGTCTTCAACTTCTTCACCCGCATCGGCTAGCCCTCGAAAACCATGTTCGGGTGCAAACACTTTGCTTATAGCTACCTTATGAGCTATAAGGGAATCTATCAAATGGGTGCTTTCTTCTTTGGAATGTGGACTGCTTTTAAAAATCAGTCCGCCAAGATTGGTTACTACACCTACTTTTTTGCCTTGCAGCATAGGTAAGTAAAAATCGGTGCGATTGGCACCTACTATAACTTCGGCTACTGTACTCTTGGTGGGTTGTATTGTGGTTTCGGCTCCTTTGGTGCCTTGCCTGGCGTCAGACAGGTTAAGGTGTTCTGTCTGATTGGTATTTTTACAAGAAACCCACAAAACAAGCGTTAAAAAAAAGGTATTTTTGAGCAAAAGTCTGCGCATTTTGAATCTGGAGTATTTTATTGCAAAACGCCTTAATGGGTCAGCATCGTATAAAAGTAATGCTTCTGCTACGATAATAAAAATTGCTATCTTGGCCATTGCCTTGAGTATGATCATGATGATTATTGCAGTAGGCACAGGTCTAGGTTTGCAATATACTATACGTGAAAAAGTAGCTGCCTTTAATGGACATATCCTCGTTTCTAATTTTGATGGAAACAACAGTCTCGAAACCATCAACCCTATATCGCTCAATCAAGATTTCTATCCCAATTTTGATGCTGTTCCTGAGGTAAAGCACGTACAGGGTGTAGCGGTAAAAGGTGCGTTTATACGTTCAGAAACAGACTTTGAAGGGGTGCTGGTCAAAGGCCTTGGAGCAGACTTTGATTGGGGCAATATTGAAGAATATATCATTGAAGGTCGCAAACCCGATTATTCGGGCGGACTCAATAGCGAAATGCTTATAAGTAGCTATTTAGCCAATAGACTCAACTTTAAACTAGGGGATAAGGTTGTGGTGTATTTTAATAGAAAAAGTGGGCGGTTGAGTCCGCTACGGTTGGATATTGTTGGGGTTTATGAAAGTGCCTATCAGGAGTTTGACAAGGTCTTTCTTATTTGCAATATCAGGCATATACAACGTATTAATGACTGGTCTAAGGATGAGGTAGGGGCTTTTGAAGTGTTTATTGAAGATTTTGAAGAAATTACGCCAGTAACCAATAAGGTGTATCAAAATACAGGTAGCACCTTGCAGTCTGTTTCGGTGGTGCAAAACAACCCATTTATTTACCAATGGATCGCCACTTTCGATTTTAATATTGTTCTTATTATCTCCTTACTCATTGTCATCGCAGGACTTAATATTATCGTTGCGCTAATCGTGCTTATTTTAGACCGCACTAAGATGATAGGAATTCTTAAAGCCTTAGGAAGTAGCAATTGGGTTATTCGTAAAGTATTTTTATACAACGCATTACACCTTATTGGTTTGGGGTTGTTGTGGGGTAATGCTATTGGAATTGGTCTGTTACTATTGCAACGCTGGTTCGGTTTTATAAAGCTAGATCCTGTGACCTATTACGTAAGCGAAGCGCCAGTTTTACTAGACCCTATAAAGTTTGTATTGCTTAATTTGGGAGTGATCGTCCTTTGTTTGACAATGCTCATTGTCCCCACTATTATTATCAATCGCATAAGCCCAATAAAAACGATGAAGTTTGAATGAAACTTTGAATTGAGTTATAAGTATAGTATATTCCACTTAAAATTAACCCAATGGAAACTAACAAACACCGTATTATTGCTGACATGATCGCTTTTGCGAAAGCTGACGATCTCATACACGATAGGGAGCGTGAGTTCATCCTTACGATCGCAAACAGAATGGGAATTAATGAGCAGGAGGTTAGTGAAATTTTTGAACAACCACATCAGCCCGCAGTATTAACAACAGAATTGGAACGCGTCACCCATTTTCATAGACTACTGGTTCTTATGTATGTAGATGAAGATATAGATCAAGCCGAAGTTGATGCTTTGCGCAATTATGGACTGCGTTTGGGCATTCGTGCAGAGGCTATAACACAAATCCTTAACGAAATGCACGACTATGAAGACAAACTGATCCCTTCGGAACGAATGATCACGATCTTTAAGCGATTTTATAACTAAGGCAATCAAAATACATCAATCAAAATCAATCGTATTATGAAAACTACCACATCTATTTTAATCGCAGCGATATTATGCTGTAGCTGCATATTTATTAGTGAAAACAAGGATAAAGAGCTAGCAGATCGATATGTTGATCGTATCGAAACCTTGCCCAACCAAAATGGATTTCAAAAAATTTATGAAGGGAAAGAGCTGGTGGCCGTAGGTCATCTTGCCGATGGAAAAAAAGAGGGTTTTTGGAAGTTTTATAAAGACGAAAACTTAATGGCCGAAGGGCACCTTAGCCGCGATATAAAATCTGGATTCTGGAAGACCTATTATTCCAATGGTCAAGTTAAAGAAGAAGGGCACTACGATAATGGCAAGAAGTATGGGTACTGGAAGTACTACAAACCCAACGGAAAAGCAACAGAGAAGAATCACTAATTAAACATACTTGACGTCTAGTTGAGTTTTCATTTATACCTATCTCTAGGGAGAATTCTGATTTATTATAAACAAATTTGGGTGAGAAAAGTAAAGCTGTTTGTCAATTCGAGCACAGTCGAGAATGACCTGAAGAATCAATAAAATGCCATTTTGACACTAAAAAATAATAAAAACTGACAAAATGACTTAATTTTTAAATTGGAATTGAATTTGTCCTAACTCAGGAGAATAACAACAATTCTAATTTTTAAAATAGTAAGACAATGACATTAGTAAAAAGAAACAACCCAGATTTTTTCCCTTCCATGCTTGATGATTTTTTTAAAACTGATTGGTTAGGAGGAGTTAGTAATTTGGTCACTAATAATCCTGCAGTTAATATTATTGAAAAGGACGACCTTTTTGAGATTGAAGTCGCCGCTCCAGGTTTCACCAAGAAAGATTTTGAAGTAGATGTAGACAATGAAGTATTAACCATAGCTGCAACTGCCCAAGAACAAAAAGAAGGTGAAACAAACTACGCACGCAGGGAGTTTAATTATAATTCCTTTAAACGTACGTTTACCTTAAGTGACGCAATTAATAGTGCTGCCATTAAAGGAGATTACAAAAATGGAATTCTAACGGTTACTCTACCAAAACGAGAGGAAGCTAAAGCACAACCCAAACGCTTAATTAAGATTGCTTAGGGATAGATGATCTATAAAAGTTAAAAAAGGGGTCTAAAAGGCCTCTTTTTTATGCAATATCTGTAACTTGGGGATGTGAAATATTGAAATTTCAATGTATGAGAGTTAGTATACTGTTAGTTATTGTTTCGGTTTTTGGTTTATCGCTTCAAGCGCAAATTGATTCTGGGGCGATCCTGGAGATACCTGATGATGCTTTTGTTCCTGTTTTACGCGCTGATATGCCGCGAAGCCCTGGATACTCCTTTAGAAGTGCAGAGGTTTTTACCAATCAAGTTAATGTAGATGAAAATGGTTTTAACATTATCGGAGATGCCGCAAATGAACCATCAATAGCGGTAGATCCCACCAATCCCGATAGAATAGTCATTGGCTGGCGACAGTTTGATACGGTTACCAGCAATTTTAGACAAGCTGGCTATGGGTATTCTACAGACGGTGGAATAACCTGGACTTTTCCGGGATCTCTAGATCCCGGAAATTTTAGATCAGATCCTGTACTAGATTTTGATAGCGATGGAAGTTTTTATTATAACAGCCTTCAGGGAACCTTCGAATGTGATGTATTTGCAATACGGGATGGAGGCGTAGTCTGGGAAACTCCAGTTCCAGCGGGTGGAGGTGATAAGCAATGGATGCGCGTAGATCGTACTGATGGTCAAGGGCAAAACAACATTTATGCGCATTGGAATCAAAGCTTTACAACTTGTGAAGGTGCCTTCATCAGAACAACGGACAATAGTTTGAGTTATGATGATTGTAGCGATGTACCTGAAGATCCCTTTTGGGGAACCCTTGCTGTAAATGCCGAAGGGGTGTTGTATTTGACTGGAATTAACGGTGCAAATTTTGTAGTCTATCGTTCTTTAAACGCGCAAAATACAGATGAAGCCATCGTATGGGAAAATGGGGTGACTGTAGATCTTGATGGAATATTAGATGCCGGTGTACCAGTCAACCCAGTAGGACTTTTGGGTCAGGCGTGGATTGATGTGGATATTTCTAATGGTGCAGGCGCAGGAAACGTTTATCTGGCAGCATCAGTCAATCGTTTTTCCAACTCAGATCCAGGAGATTTTATGTTCGCTAGAAGTACAGATGGTGGTTTGACTTTTGAAGACCCCATTCGTATAAATACCGATGAAAGTACCACTGCTTTTCAATGGTTAGGAACTATGTCTGTAGCGCCTAATGGTCGTATTGATGCCGTTTGGTTAGATTCTAGAGATGCACCTTCAGGGACTAATGATTCAGTCTTATATTATTCCTTCTCAGAAGATCAAGGTGTAAGCTGGTCTGAAAATACGCCTTTGTCCATTCCTTTTGATCCCAATGTTGGTTATCCTCAACAGGATAAAATTGGCGAGTATATGGATATGGTTTCAGACAATGAAGGAGCGCATTTGGCCTGGGCCAATACAATTAATGGTGAGCAGGATGTGTACTATTCTCGCATCATGCCAGATAATGTCTTGAGTGTTGCCGATACTTCTTTTAATTTAGATTTACGGCTATTCCCAAATCCCTTCAAAGATCAGTTTGAACTGTCGTTTACACTGTCGCAGTCTCAAAATGTGCAAGTAATTTTATATGACCAAACGGGGAAGGTAGTACAAACTTTAGTAGATGAAGAACGTAGTGGGTTTCAAAAATTACAAGTGAATACTACTAATTTCAGTAGCGGACTTTATTTTATAAAAATAAATACCTCATTAGCCGCCGAGACACTTAAAATTTTAAAGGAATAAAAAAAGCACCTTCCAAGAGGTGTCCAATCGTTTTGTATTTAGTCCAGAATCCAAACGCGCTGTGCTATTATGAGTAAATGAAATACCAGTGGTACTTCTTATAATATAGTTTGTATTTTCTAAGCTTAACCATAGTCTATTTTCATAAGTGCGGTTAACTGGTTCAAGTACTGAGCCATTATTTTCTGTACGTATGGCTCCGTCTTCTACGATAAGCTGGCAAGCCGTGAAACTTCCAAGATCCACTGTATTGTAATCTGTTGCAACAATAACAGCGCTATTAGTCGTAGGATCATCATTAGGCCAGCCTCCAATACTTGTTTAAATTGTTTCTGGGCAACTTATAGCAGTTACAGCACCCAATGCTATACGGTTGATGTCATCAAGGTATTGCTAATAAAATCCATAGATGCTTCTCTTTCGTCCACGTCTTGAGGTGTGTATATTTCACTTCCATCTAAAGGGACAGTTGTTGGTAAACTAACACTAGGGTCAAAATACCTGCATCTGGAGCTGTATGAGATCTTCCTGGAGTAATATTGGTTCCTCCAACGGAGATGTAGTCTAAGATATTGCTGGATTTGCAAATCCTCAAGAGCGATATATCCCCAATTCAAAATTGGTTGGACTGGGTAAGCCTAGATTTACTACCGTAAAAAGGGTAGCTTGCTTGCAAAAATACTTTAGAAATAATGGCTGGTGTACGTTTAACTCGACTCCCCTAATTGTTCCTGCAAGGCTTTTATTTGATCTCGAAGTTTTGCAGCTTGCATAAAATCCAACTCTTTGGCAGCAGCTTCCATTTGTTTACGAGTAGTACGTATTTTCTTTTCGAGTTCAGGCTTGGTGAGGTATTCTTGTGCTTTTTCTGCAGCTAGATTGACCAAGTCTTCGGCAGTTGTTTCATACGTCTTTTTTCGCGTAAGTGCATTATCTAAAGACTTTTTAATAGCCGTAGGTGTAATATTGTTTGTGGTATTGTAGGTAATTTGTTTTTGGCGTCTGTAGTTTGAACCATCTATAGTTTCCTGCATACTTCCAGTAATAGTATCGGCATACATAATGGCCTTACCATTGACATTACGTGCAGCACGACCAATGGTTTGTGTTAAAGAGCGATTACTACGCAAAAAACCTTCTTTATCAGCATCTAGTATAGCCACCAGTGAGACTTCTGGGAGATCAAGACCCTCTCTCAATAAGTTTACACCGACTAAAACATCAAATAGGCCTTTACGCAAATCCTGCATAATCTCAACACGCTCAAGCGTATCAATATCAGAATGAATATAGCGCGTTCGAATACCTATTCGCGCCAAATATTTGGTCAATTCTTCAGCCATACGTTTGGTAAGTGTAGTGACAAGAATGCGCTCATCCCGTCCTACCACTTTGTTTATTTCTTCGATGAGGTCATCAATTTGATTGAGGCTTGGACGCACTTCAACAATTGGATCGAGCAATCCTGTAGGCCTAATAATTTGTTCAATGTAGATACCTTCTGTCTTCTGCAACTCATAATTGGCTGGAGTTGCCGATACATATATAACCTGATTTTGCAATAGTTCCCATTCTTCAAATTTTAATGGACGATTGTCTAATGCTGCAGGTAGTCGAAAACCATATTCCACCAAGTTTTCTTTTCTGCTTCTGTCACCGCCGTACATCGCAGAAACCTGAGAGACTGTTACATGACTCTCATCTACTACCATCAGGTAGTCATCTGGAAAATAATCCAATAAACAGAATGGTCTAGTCCCTGGTTTACGACCATCTAGATAGCGTGAGTAATTCTCTATACCAGAACAATATCCCAATTCTCGAATCATCTCTAGATCAAAATTGGTGCGTTCTTCCAAGCGTTTGGCTTCGAGATGTTTCCCGACATCTTTAAAATAATCTACCTGTTTGACCAGGTCTTCTCCTATAGTATTTATTGCATTTTGTAAAACATCTGGCGAAGTCACAAACATATTGGCCGGGTAGATGCGAAGACGTTCATATTTTTCGATAACCTGACTGCTCTGCGGATCAAAAGCTTCTATTTCTTCGATTTCATCACCAAAAAAATGTATGCGAAAACCAATATCGGCATAACCAGGATAGATATCTACCACATCTCCTTTTATCCTAAAATTACCTCGCCGAAATTCTGCTTCAGTACGACTATATAAACTTTGAACCAGTTTCTTTAAAAGCATTGTACGTGCAATGACTTGATCGCGCTTTAGTTCAATCACATTTTTTTGAAATTCCAACGGATTTCCAATACCATATAAACAAGACACGGAGGCAACCACTAAAACATCACGTCGGCCAGAAAGTAAGGAGGAGGTTGTACTCAAGCGCATTTTCTCAATCTCTTCGTTAATAGAGAGGTCTTTTTCTATGTAGACACCAGAGGTAGGAATATAGGCTTCTGGTTGGTAGTAATCGTAGTAAGACACAAAATACTCTACAGCATTTTCTGGAAAGAAGGCCTTAAACTCACTATACAATTGCGCCGCTAGTGTTTTATTATGGGCTAACACCAATGTAGGTCGTTGTGTACGTTCAACTACATTGGCAACAGTAAAGGTTTTTCCGCTACCTGTGACACCCAATAAAGTTTGATAACGCTCATTAGTCTCAACCCCTTTAACCAAAGATTTAATAGCTTCTGGTTGATCTCCAGTTGGTGCAAAATCTGACTGCAATTTGAATTTCATGCGTACGCGAAAAAGAACTACGAAATTACGAAATAGGGAATTTGAAATGGGAAATATGAAATACGAAATTGGAAAAGGGTAGTTGGTTATGATGAATAGGAAATTCGGTTTCGATTTCAATTTTAGTTTCGACTTCCTTTTAGTACTTTGCAGTGTGATTAAGTGGATATCTAACATTAGGCATTATTTTGAAAAAAATGGCTTCTATGTTTCTTCAAGACTAGCCGATAGAATGGGTATACGGACCAGAAATGTGCGCCTGTTCTTTGTTTATTTATCTTTTGCTACGCTTGGCGCAGGTTTTGCCGTTTATCTTATCCTAGCTTTTTGGTTAAAACTAAAGGACTTTGTCTATACCAAGCGCAGTTCTGTTTTTGATTTGTAACTATGTTTGAGCTACTAAAATCAAAAATATATACCGCATTATTTCTAGTAGTTCTAACTATACTTATCGGTATTCTAGGCTACCGGTTTGTAGCTGATTATTCTTGGATTGATTCCGTTTATATGACAGTGATTACAATTAGCACAGTTGGGTTTAGCGAAGTTGCTCCTTTAAATACAGGAGCTAAAATCTTCACCATAATTCTTATCTTATGTAGTGTAATCATTGTTGGGTTTGCTATTTCTGTCATTACCGAATATATCATCAGTAGAAATTCATACAACTCCTTAAAACGAAAACAAGTGCAAAAACAAATTGAGTCGCTCACAAATCATATTATTGTTTGTGGTTATGGGCGTAACGGGCAACAAGCTGTTGAAAAATTAATTGCATACAACAAGCCTTTTGTAATCATCGAACAGGACGAAGATGTAGTAGAACGGTATCAATCTCATGAACTCTTGTTTTTGGCTGGGAATTGCAATGAAGATAAGGTTTTGGAGCGAGCAGGTATAGCTAAGGCAACAACACTTATTGCAGCCTTACCTGATGATGCGGATAATTTATTTACCGTATTAAGTGCCAGACAGCTCAATAAAAAATTGAAGATAATTAGTCGCGCCACTGCAGAAACTTCTCAGAAAAAACTAAAGCTTGCTGGGGCGGATAATGTAATTATGCCAGATCGAATAGGTGGGGATCATATGGCTTCCTTGGTAGTTGTTCCTGATCTAATCGAATTTCTTGATAATTTGGCCGTGGTAGGGGAGGAAGATAGCATTAATGTAGAGGAGGTGTGTTTTGAAGATTTATGTCCAGATGGCAAATCCTTGACTATTAAGGAAATTGACTTGCGTCAAAAAACAGGTTGTACGATTATAGGTCATAAAGATATTACAGGGAGGTATATTGTAAATCCAGATCCTGACATCTGTATTAAAGGGGGCTCAAAACTGATAGTTTTGGGACGCCCTGAGCAAATTGTACAATTGCACGGATTGTACGATTTATAATCTAATGGTATTTTACCAGACACTTCTGGTTGAGTAAGGTCATTTTTTTTATCTTGTGCAGCTATAGTTTACATTAACCTAACAAAAACTAAATGATGAAGAAATATCTTCTTTTTGTATTCACTGTATTATCTACTTTAGGGGCTTTAGCTCAAGACAAAGGTCTTGATCAAAGGATAGATGAAGGATTTAGACCTATTTCAGATTTCTTTTCTAAAGTAATTTTCTTTGATATTGCAGGAACTCCAATTGTATTAATACTATTGGTTGTAAGTGCTTTGTTTTTTACCCTCTATTTCGGATTTCCAAATATTAGATATTTTGTGAAGGCCATAAACGTGGTTCGGGGCAAGTATGATGATGTTGAAGAGCATAGTCTAGGAGACCCAGAAGCAGGAGTTGATGGTGATATCAAAGATACTATCCGGGATGAGAGTAAGGAAGGAGAGGTTTCTCATTTTCAAGCTTTGGCTACGGCCGTTTCTGGGACTGTGGGGAATGGAAATATTGCCGGTGTTGCCTTAGCAATAGCTTTGGGCGGTCCAGGTGCAACCTTTTGGATGATCATTTGTGGGTTGTTAGGAATGTCTACAAAATTTGTAGAGTGTACCCTTGGCGTACAATATCGTGATGTTGGAGAAGATGGTACCGTATATGGAGGACCTATGTATTATCTTAGCAAAGGTCTTAAAGAAAAAGGGTTTGCTACATTGGGTAAAATTGCTGCAGTCCTTTTTGCATTTTTCTGTATTGGCGGATCTTTTGGAGGAGGAAATGCAGCACAATCTAATCAAGCTACTGTTGTATTAAAGGAGTTATTTGGGTTTGAAAGTGCTGGAGCAGGATTTTGGATAGGAGTAGTGTTAGCTGTATTAGTAGGTATTATTATTATAGGTGGTATTAAACGTATTGCTTCCGTGACTGAAAAGGTAGTGCCATTTATGGCTGTACTATATATTGTAGCTTGTTTATATATCATTCTTAGCAATTTTGGATTGGTGGGAGATGCGATTGGCTTAATAGTAACCGAAGCATTTAACCCTAAGGCAATTGGTGTTGGTGGATTTATCGGTGTTCTCTTGGTAGGATTTAAAAGAGCTGCCTTTTCCAATGAAGCGGGTGCAGGATCTGCATCTATTGCGCACTCTGCAGTAAGAACTAAATATTCTGCAAGTGAAGGATTAGTAGCACTTTTAGAACCATTTATAGATACAGTTGTTATTTGTACTATGACTGCTCTTGTTATTATAATTTTCAATTTTGGAGGATTTTTTGAATATGGTGCAGATGTAAGTGCAGATGGTAGTGGAGCTGTTTTGATTGGAAATGAAGTGGTGCAAGGCGCGGGGATAACTTCTAAAGCATTTGCTCAATATATTCCCTATTCTAATGTATTCTTGACTATTGCGGTAGTACTGTTTGCTGTTTCTACAATGATTTCTTGGTCATATTATGGTTTGCAATCTTGGAAGTTTTTATTTGGAAGAGGAAAAACAGCAGACCTTGTATATAAATTGTTATTCTTAGTGTTTGTAATTATTGGTGCCGCTGCAAGTATGGGCTCAATTTGGTCATTTTCTGACGCCATGATTTTTGCAATGGTATTTCCCAACCTACTAGGGCTATATTTCCTTTTCCCAGTAGTGAAGAAGCAATTGGTAAGATACTTTGATGCTGTAAAAGCTAATAAAGCGTCCTAATTACATAAATAATTGATGAATAAATTAAGATCCCACTTTACTTATGACCATCGTAAGCGAAGTGGGATTATTGCTTTAAGTCTACTCATTTTATTAAGCTTAAGCTGGTATTTTATTGATTACAGTTCACAACCTATTGAGGTAAATTTAGAACTGGAAAAACAGCTGCTTGCTATTCAGACACAACTAGATTCTACTCGGTTGGCTAATGAGGACAAGCAATATAAAATCTATCCGTTTAATCCCAATTATATTAGTGACTATAAAGGATATACTCTTGGGATGAAAGTTGAGGAGATTGATCGTTTGCGCCGTTTTCGCGAAAACGGAAAATGGATAAATTCCATCTCAGATTTTAAACAAGTTACTCAAGTATCAGATAGTCTATTGGCCATAATTAGTCCTTATTTTAAATTCCCCGAATGGGTCACAAACCAAACTAAGAAGAAGGCTAATTACCCTATTAAAAAAACACTAAATCAGAAAAAGGAATTAAATACCATTACCATAGATCAACTATCAGGTTACGATGGTATTACCGAAGAACTTGCCATTAAAATCATTAACGAACGAAATCGAATAGGTGGATTCTTATTGAGCGAACAACTATATGATATTTGGGGAGTGCCAAAAAAATCGGTAAGAGTCATACTTAATGATTATGCGGTAAAAAATAAACCCTTAATTGAGAAAATAGACTTAAATTTAGCATCTGCTTCGCAACTAGCAACCATTAAGTACATTAACTTTGATTTAGCAAAAGAGATAATTGACTATCGTATATTGCATGAGGGTATTAAAACGGTAGACGATATAGCGTATCTTGATGGAATGACTGATTATAAATTGAATAGAATCAAGTTATATGTTTTCGTCAATTTGAAGTAACCTTTGATTGAAAAATACGACCTAACAACCACCTAATATTAGTATTTGTTTATGGAATCTATCTATTTTACAGAAGAACATCAGTTATTTAGAGAAAGTCTTCGAGAATTTCTTAAAAAAGAAGTTGTTCCCCACATTGATAAATGGGAAAAGACTGGAATTATTGAGCGGTTTATCTGGAAAAAGTTTGGAGATATGGGTTATTTTGGGCTGTATTATCCAGAAGCCTATGGTGGACTAGGATTAGATTTCTTTTATACTCTAATATTTTTAGAAGAATTACAGCGAATCAATTCAGGAGGTTTTGCGGCAGCGATGTGGGCTCACGCTTATTTGGCAATGACACACCTCAATGCAGAAGGTGACGAGCGAATAAAACTAGAATACCTAGCACCCAGTATAGCTGGTGAAAAGATAGGATGCCTTTGTATTACTGAACCTTTCGGCGGTAGTGATGTTGCCGGGATGCGAACTACAGCTGTTAAAGATGGGGATTCTTATATTATTAATGGTTCAAAAACATTTATTACAAACGGAGTGTATTCAGACTATTTAGTAGTTGCTGCCAAAACGAATCCCGAGTTAAATAATAAGGGAATGAGTATGTTTTTGATTGATCGCGATACACCTGGTGTTTCGTCAACAAAATTGGATAAGCTGGGTTGGAGAGCTTCAGATACTGGAGAAATTGCTTTTGACAATGTGCACATACCAGTTGCTAATTTAATGGGCGAAGAAGGACAAGGTTTTCCATACATCATGCAACATTTCGCCTCTGAGCGATTAATTATGGCTATTAATGCCCATGCGCGAGCAGAATATGCTATTGAGTATACGTTAGAGTATATGAAAGAACGCCAGGCCTTTGGTAAATCTATTGACAGATTTCAGGCATTGCGTCATACTATGGCTGAGCGATCTAGTGAAGTTGCCATGGCAAAAGCCTTTAACTATATAACGGCTTTTAAGCTAGACCGTGGAGAATATCCTGTTAAAGAAGCTACTATGGCCAAGCTGAATAGTACCAAAATAGCCGATAAAACAATATATGATTGCCTCCAGATGCTTGGTGGTTATGGGTATATGGAGGAGTACCCGCTAGCGCGCATGTTAAGAGATAGTAGATTAGGCCCGATTGGGGGAGGTACTTCAGAGATTCTTAAAGAAATAGTCGCTAAGATGGTTATTGATAAAAAAGAATACAAGCCAGCGACCAAATCTGTTGTGAACAAATAATAGCATTCTCTCATTTTATTGGTATGATTTGTGTTTTAATTGATTGTGAAGTCTAGTTTTGTACTTTAGCGATTGTTTAATCGCTAATAGTTTGTCAACTATTTCAAATCTTAACCAATACCCTTAAGGCAAAATGAAACATACCTACATCTTTCTGCTCTTTGTACTCATTTGCACTCAAATAGCTGTTGCGCAAACAGAACTAAAAGGTAAGGTTTCAGATTTTCTGAAGTTTACCCCAATAGAAAATGCTAGTGTTTATATTAAAAATGCCACTACAGGAACTATAAGTAATTCTGATGGAAAATTCGCGCTTGTAGTCCCTGCTGGAAAAGAGAATGATACATTAGTTATTTCTTCTATTGGTTATAAAAGTTTTAAGGTGCCAATCAATGAGTTTGATCCTAAGGAAGATATTTATTTAGAAGAAGATATTGCATCGTTAGATGAAGTAATAATAGTTGCAGATCCGAGACCAGAAACAGGTAATGGTGTTGTACTTAAAGCTCTTGACAAATTGGCAAGCAACCTTCCGGATAGTTCTTATATACAAAAAGGGTTTTTGAGGCATAAAGAACGTAATAAAAGACAGTACAAATGGCTTGTTGAAAGTGCGCTAACTGTCTACGATTCTACCTATGCCTCCGGAGCAAGAAAGAACTTAAAGGTAAATGTAGACGAAACCAGAAAGAGTTATGACCTTAGGAGTATTGATAGTCTGTATACCTATGCCGCTTATTTAAAGAATGCAACAAGAAATAGCAGTTTAAAATCTAAAAATCTGCTTAGAGATACTATAGCTACTACATCTTTGGTAAAAGCTATAAAATGGAATGACACCCGAATTAATGGTCTTAATAATCTTCTTAAAGGCAAACTGAATTTAGTTCGGAATGCGGCTTCCAAGGGAGCCTTATTCGGAGAAACTATTTTGGAACAACATCAATTTCTGATCGATACTATTTTAGTTGATGATGGTAGAAAAATATATAAAATAGAAATCCTTCCAGGACAAGAATATGTTGGTTTAAAAACTAAGGATATATATAATGAAGGTTTTGAAGCCAGAGGCTGGATGTATATCTATTGGGATAATTATGCCATCAAAAAAATTGAATACGAACTCGTTGCTGCTTCAGAAATACAGCGTAGGCGAAGCAAAAGTCTTTTTGATACCGATGTAAATCATAAACTTACTATTAGTTATAAGGAGTTTGAAGATAAAATGTATCTCAACTACATCTATTATGAGACTCCAAAATTGGTAAATGTAGGTGAACGCTCTTCTAATCAAGAGTTGCGGGACGCTGTTGATAAGGAAGAACAGTTTTACTTTACTGTTCAGGAAATACTTTTTACTGAAACTATTCTCGAATCAGAAATTGTGCAGCAAGCATTAAAGGAAAATGATTGGAAAGGTGATATATTTTCAATAACACCATATAATGAGGATTTCTGGAAAAATTATAATGTTTTATTGGAAAGTGAAGAAGAAGAGCAACTTATAGAAGATCTCACAAGACAAGCAAGCTTATTTAATAAGCAATAAAACAAGTAAGGGTGTTGGCTAAAAAGAAATTGTGAAGATAAGTTGCGTGCATTAATTTAGAATAGTAGCTTTGCACCCTAATAATTTTAAAGAAAGGAGGGACATCTATGTTAATTATACCAGTAAAAGACGGAGAAAATATAGACAGAGCACTGAAACGCTTTAAGCGAAAGTTTGATAGAACTGGCACTATGCGTGCGCTTAGAGATAGAAAACAGTTTACCAAACCTTCAGTAGTCAGAAGACGCGAAATTCAAAAGGCAGCATATATTCAAGGTCTTAGAGATAGCGAAGATATTTAATCCGCGCCTGTAAACAGGACTCTGGATTAACAGAAAGACTTATCCTCTTTCAAAATAAATCAAAATCGTTATTTGGCAAAGCGTATCTTTGTTAAGTAACGATTTTTTTTATGGCAGTATCCGCTTTCTTAGAATACCTAAAGCAAGAGAGAAATTATAGTAACCACACTATTACTGCCTATAAAAAAGACCTGTCAAATTTTAGCGCCTACGTTCAAAGTACTTATGAGGTTAGTGAATTAGAAACTGTTACATATCCGCTAATTCGGGGTTGGATAGTGTCTCTTTCAAATGTTGGTTTAACCAATAGAACCATTAACCGAAAAATATCTTCATTAAAGTCGTTTTACAAGTTTCTGGTGCATATAAATCAGATTAAAGTTTCTCCATTACAACTACATCGTGCGCTTAAGATCGAGAAAAAAATTCAAACCCCCTTTTCATCAATTGAGATAAAAGATACCTTAAATCTCTTGCGAGAGGCTTCAGATTTTGAATCCGTTAGGGATCTTGCCATCTTGGAGTTGCTTTATGGCACTGGAATGCGTCGGCAAGAATTAATAACACTAAATATTGGATCGATTAATTTTGAGGAAGGCACTATAAAAATTTTGGGTAAACGTAATAAAGAACGTATAGTTCCGCTACTGTCAGGAATCAAAGAGACCATTACCAAATATCTCGACCTAAGGTCACAACTGACAGTAAACCATTTTGCTGCGCCATTATTTGTAACCAAAAAAGGTGATAAAATTTATGAAACACTTGTTTATAGAATAATAAATCGTTATTTTAGTGAGACATCTAATAAACTAAAAAAAAGCCCTCATATCATTAGACATTCTTTTGCGACACACCTGCTTAATCAAGGAGCAGATTTAAATGCAGTAAAGGAATTATTGGGGCACTCAAGCCTAGCTTCCACGCAAGTGTATACACACAATAGCATTGCTAGTCTAAAGGATGTGTATCAAAAAGCACATCCGCGAAATAAGAAATAGCCCCTGGCTAAGTGTAGTGGCAAATCTATTTTGCCTAAGTCAAACCGAAGCAAGCGCCCTTTTTTAGGGTAATATGCTCGCCTAAAAATGAAAGTTTATGAAAGTAAACGTTGAAGCCCCTCAATTTGATGTAGATATTAAATTAATTAACTTTATTGAAAAAAAATTGAACAAATTAGAACAGTATTATGATCGAATCATCCATGCTGATGTGTATTTAAAATTAGAACCTAATAAAAAGCCTGAAAATAAAATGGTAGAAATTTTATTGAGTGTTCCTGGTGATAAACTCATTGTAAAAAAGTATGCAAAATCCTTTGAAGAGGGCATTGATAATTGTGCTCATTGCCTAGAAAGAGTATTGCTAAAAAGGAAAGAAAAAATAAGGGCTCACGCTTAATAAAAAAATAGGCTAAAAAAGTTTTTATAAAATCAAAAAATAGCTACATTTGCAGTCCGTTAGAAATGGCGGACTTTTTTTATGTAAAAATTTACATGAGATCGGGTAGAAGCCGATATAGCTCAGCTGGCTAGAGCAGCTGATTTGTAATCAGCAGGTCGTGGGTTCGAGTCCCTCTATCGGCTCTTTAAATAAGCTCGTTTTGAGTGCAGTTCTTTAAAATATTGAATAAGTGCTGGAGGGGAGATTCCAGAGCGGCCAAATGGGACGGACTGTAACTCCGTTGTCTTTCGACTTCGCAGGTTCGAATCCTGCTCTCCCCACTATAAAAATTTCTGCGTAAGCAGAAAATTTATATAGCATAAAGGAGTTTTGCTTTGTGAGATTATTTTTTAAATAATTATTCATTTTAGCGAAATAATCCTTTTTGAAGAAAGTACTTATTGTAAAAACGGGAGTAGCTCTCCCGATAGCTATGGAGATGGTGAGCATCCTAAGAGTTATAAAAAAAGCTTATGCGGGAGTAGCTCAGTTGGTAGAGCGTCAGCCTTCCAAGCTGAATGTCGCCGGTTCGAACCCGGTCTCCCGCTCTAACTTTCCTGCGAAGGCAGGAATCTCTTTAATAAAAGAGATGCTAAACACTTTACGCCGACGTAGCTCAGGGGTAGAGCGTTTCCTTGGTAAGGAAGAGGCCACGGGTTCAAATCCCGTCGTTGGCTCAAAACAAAATAAAGCGATAGCCACGCTGTTAAACAGGCTAACTGGAAATAACACTAATAATAACTAAGATTAAATAGTTTAAATCATGGCAAAGGAAACTTTTGACCGCTCAAAACCACATTTAAACATTGGTACTATTGGGCATGTTGACCACGGTAAGACTACTCTTACTGCTGCTATTACTACAGTTCTAGCTAACGCTGGTTTATCTGAAAAGAGAGATTTCGATTCTATCGATAATGCTCCTGAAGAAAAAGAAAGAGGTATTACAATTAACACATCTCACGTAGAGTACCAGACGGCTAACCGTCACTACGCACACGTGGATTGTCCAGGTCACGCCGATTATGTGAAAAACATGGTAACAGGTGCTGCTCAAATGGATGGTGCTATACTTGTGGTAGCTGCTACAGACGGTCCTATGCCACAAACACGTGAACATATCCTTCTTGGTCGCCAAGTTGGTATTCCGCGTATTGTAGTATTTATGAATAAAGTAGATATGGTTGATGACGAGGAGCTTTTGGAGCTTGTTGAAATGGAAATCAGGGATCTGCTTTCTTTCTACGAGTACGACGGGGACAACGGTCCTGTAGTCGCTGGTTCTGCTCTTGGGGCTCTTAATGGAGAGCAAAAATGGGTGGATACAGTTATGGAGCTTATGGAAGCTGTTGATGGCTGGATTGAAGAGCCAGTTCGTGATACAGAAAAAGATTTCCTTATGCCTATTGAAGATGTATTCTCAATCACAGGTCGTGGTACAGTAGCAACTGGACGTATTGAAACTGGTATTGCTAATACTGGAGATCCAGTTGAGATCATTGGTATGGGGGCAGAGAAAATTACATCTACTATTACTGGTATTGAGATGTTTCGTAAAATACTAGATAAAGGTGAAGCTGGAGATAATGCAGGTATCCTTTTAAGGGGTGTTGAGAAAACAGAAATCTCAAGAGGTATGGTTATTACTAAGCCTGGTTCTGTAACACCACACAAAAACTTCAAAGCAGAGGTTTATATCCTTAAAAAAGAAGAGGGTGGTCGCCACACACCATTTCATAATAACTATCGTCCTCAATTCTATGTGCGTACTACTGATGTAACAGGAAATATTGCACTTCCTGATGGGGTTGAAATGGTAATGCCTGGGGATAACCTAACAATTACTGTTGAGCTTATTCAGCCTATTGCAATGAACGTAGGTTTGCGTTTTGCAATTCGTGAAGGAGGAAGAACTGTTGGAGCAGGTCAGGTAACTGAAATACTAGACTAATCCTAGCATATATAATACAAGGTTTAAGGTGTCCTATTTTAGGGATGCCTTGACTTTTGTTAGAGAATACGTGGTTTTGGTCTATTGTCCAAAGAACAATAGTTGTGTAAAACCGAATACGGGTTTAGCTCAGTTGGTAGAGCACTGGTCTCCAAAACCAGGTGTCGGGAGTTCGAGCCTCTCAACCCGTGCGAAGCAAAGGAGTGAGGGCTGAAAAATTAATTAAAGTGTCAATAACACTCAATAGAAAAAATATGGCTGGACTAATTGAATACGTACAAGAGTCTTACAATGAACTTAGAAATCATGTAAGTTGGACACCGTTACCTGAAGCACAACGCTTAATGGTAGTTGTGGCTGTATTTTCTGTTTTATTTGCTTTGGTTGTTTGGGGTGTAGATACAGTATTTAGTAAGGTGATTACTTTATATTTTGAGAAGATTGTAGGTGCGTAGTTAATCGCTTTTTAGGATGGCAAAAACAGTAAGCAATACAAAACAGTGGTACGTAGTTCGGGCGGTTAGTGGTCAGGAGAACAAGATTAAAGCGTATATAGAGCAAGAAATAGGTAGATTAAACCTTGAAAATTATATTGAAGAGGTTTTAGTGCCTACAGAAAAGGTGATTCAAATACGCAATGGGAAAAAAGTAAATAAAGAGCGTGTTTATTTTCCGGGGTATATCATGATACATGCAAATCTGGGAGGTGAAATACCACATATCATACGATCAATAAATGGTGTTATTGGCTTTCTTGGTGAAGTAAAAGGAGGTGATCCTGTACCGCTTCGTAAGGCAGAAGTGAATAGAATGCTTGGTAAGGTAGATGAGTTGGCTGTAAAGTCAGAAAATGTAGCTATACCATTTGTGGTTGGAGAAACGGTAAAAGTTATAGATGGTCCTTTTAATGGATTTAATGGTGCCGTAGAAAAAGTGAATGAAGAAAAACGCAAGCTTGAAGTAATGGTTAAAATTTTCGGAAGAAAAACACCATTAGAATTGAGTTATATGCAAGTAGAAAAAGTATAAAAAGACTGTTACGCTAGTTGAAATAGATATCGTTCTTATGCTTCCACTAAAGAACATATCAATTTAAATTTTTAAAAATGGCAAAAGAAGTAAGTAAGGTTGTTAAGTTACAAGTGCGAGGAGGAGCGGCAAACCCTTCTCCGCCAGTAGGACCTGCTTTGGGTGCTGCAGGTGTAAATATCATGGAGTTCTGCAAGCAATTTAATGGTAGAACCCAAGATAAAGCTGGTAAAGTACTTCCTGTTGTAATAACTGTTTATGGAGACAAGTCTTTTGATTTTGTAATCAAAACTCCTCCTGCTGCAGTACAACTTATGGAGGCAGCTAAAGTCAAGGGAGGTTCAGGAGAACCTAATCGTAAAAAAGTTGCAAAAGTAACTTGGGATCAAGTTCGCACTATTGCAGAAGATAAAATGCCTGATCTAAATGCTTTTACTGTAGAAAGCGCTATGAAAATGGTAGCTGGTACTGCTAGATCAATGGGTATAACGGTTAAAGGAGGAGAAGCACCTGCTTAACAATCATAAACAATTTTTGAAATGGCAAAATTGACAAAAAAGCAAAAAGAGAATGCTGCTAAAGTAGATCCAAATGCGGTTTACGATTTGGCAGAAGCCTCTGCTTTAGTAAAAGAAGTAAGCAACGTAAAGTTTGATGCTTCTGTAGATATCGCTGTTCGTCTTAACGTAGATCCTAGAAAGGCTAATCAAATGGTTAGAGGGGTTGTGACTTTACCACACGGTACTGGAAAAGACGTTAAAGTATTAGCCTTAGTGACTCCAGATAAGGAGAGTGAGGCTAAGGAAGCTGGCGCTGATTATGTTGGACTAGATGAATATCTAGACAAGATAAAAGGTGGATGGACAGATGTAGATGTAATCATCACCATGCCTAGTGTAATGGGTAAATTAGGCCCATTAGGTAGGGTTTTAGGGCCTCGTGGTTTAATGCCAAACCCTAAGACTGGTACGGTAACTATGGATATTGCTAAAGCAGTAAGTGACGTAAAAGCTGGTAAAATTGACTTTAAAGTTGATAAGACTGGTATCGTACATGCGGCTATTGGAAAGGCATCTTTTGATGCTGATAAAATAGCGGGTAATGCAAAAGAATTAATCACCACCTTAGTAAAATTGAAACCACAAACGGCAAAGGGTGCCTACATAAAGAGCATCTTTATGTCGAGTACAATGAGTCCAGGTATTGCTGTGGATTCAAGACGTTTTGCTGAGTAGTTAAAGATTTTTGAATTATGACAAGAGAAGAAAAATCAACAGTTATAGAGAACTTGACTACCCAGTTAGCTGAGAATAATAATATCTATTTAGCCGATATTTCAGGTCTAAATGCAGATACTACTTCAAGGCTGAGACGTGCTTGTTTTAAAGCAGGTGTACAACTGTCAGTGGTTAAGAATACATTGCTTGCAAAAGCAATGGAAAGTTCAGACAAAGATTTTGGAGAGTTACCTGATATATTGAAGGGTAATACTTCCATAATGTTTGCAGAAGCTGGAAATGCTCCTGCAAAGGTTATCAAAGAGTTTAGAAAAAAAGAAGATAAACCTTTGCTTAAAGGTGCTTTTGTTGAAGAGGCCGTTTACATTGGCGATGATCAATTAGAAGCGCTAGTAAATATCAAATCAAGAGAAGAACTTATTGGAGATATCATTGGATTACTTCAGTCTCCAGCTAAGAATGTGATAAGCGCATTAAAGTCTGGGGGAGGTACTCTTGCAGGTATAATTAAAACACTTTCTGAAAAAGAAGGTTAAAATAGTACGCACACAATTAAATTATAAAAAAGATTTTAAAACGATAGAAAATGGCAGATTTAAAAGATTTCGCAGAACAATTAGTTAACCTATCTGTAAAGGATGTAAATGAGTTAGCTGCAATATTAAAAGAGGAGTATGGCATCGAGCCTGCTGCTGCAGCTGTTGCTGTTGCTGGTCCTGCTGGTGGTGGAGATGCTGGTGGCGCAGAAGAAAAATCAGAGTTTGATGTAGTCCTTACAGCAGCTGGTGGTTCTAAGCTTGCAGTTGTAAAACTTGTAAAAGAACTTACAGGATTAGGGCTTAAAGATGCTAAAGAATTAGTAGACGGTGCTCCTAAAGCTATTAAAGAAGGAGTTGCTAAAGACGAAGCAGAAGCGCTTAAGTCACAACTAGAAGAAGCTGGTGCAGAAGTTGAGCTTAAGTAAGCTCACCACGTAGCGCATAACTTAAGGTTTAGGTTTTTCCGTCTATAATAGGCGGAAAATTGCCTAAACCATTTGTCGTATATAGTGGTTACTTATTTTGTAACCGGACCTTTATTTGATTATTGTCCTTAAACCACAAATCATACTAGACTTACTAAAGGAGTAAGTTTTAATTTCTAATCAAATTTCGTTCGTTGATGATGCAAGATGCAAAACAGGCTGAAAGAATTAACTTTTCTTCAGTAAAGAACAGACCTGATTATCCAGACTTTTTGGATATACAAGTAAAGTCGTTTCAAGACTTTTTTCAATTAGAAACCAAATCAGAAGAAAGAGGAGACGAAGGGCTTTATAATACCTTCTTAGAGAACTTTCCTATTACTGATACAAGAAACAATTTTGTTTTGGAGTTCTTGGATTATTTTGTTGATCCTCCGAGATACACTATACAAGAATGTATAGAGCGTGGGCTCACATATAGTGTTCCGCTTAAAGCGCGTTTAAAACTTTATTGTACAGATGAGGAGCATGAAGACTTTGAAACTATAGTACAAGATGTATACTTGGGGACCATACCTTATATGACACCCAGTGGTACATTTTGTATCAATGGAGCAGAGCGTGTGGTCGTTTCACAGTTACATCGTTCTCCTGGGGTTTTCTTTGGACAGTCTTTTCACGCAAATGGAACCAAATTATATTCTGCCAGAGTAATACCATTTAAAGGTTCTTGGATTGAATTTGCTACAGACATCAATAGTGTAATGTATGCATATATTGATCGTAAGAAAAAATTACCAGTAACTACACTTTTCCGTGCTATTGGTTTTGAGCGTGATAAGGATATTCTTGAGATATTTGATCTAGCTGAGGAAGTAAAAGTTTCTAAAACTGGCCTTAAAAAGTATTTAGGTAGAAAACTTGCCGCTCGTGTATTAAGAACCTGGCATGAAGATTTTGTTGATGAAGATACTGGAGAGGTTGTTTCTATTGAACGTAATGAGATAGTTCTTGATCGAGATACGATTCTAGAAAAGGAACATGTTGAAGAAATTGTTGAAGCTGGCTCAAAGACTATCCTCTTTCACAAAGAAGATAATCAGCAAGCAGATTATGCTATTATTCACAATACACTTCAAAAGGATCCAACAAATTCTGAGAAGGAAGCGGTCGAGCATATTTATAGACAATTACGTAATGCCGAACCGCCAGATGAAGAAACAGCGCGCGGTATAATAGATAAATTATTCTTTTCAGATCAACGCTATAACCTAGGAGAAGTTGGTCGTTACAGAATGAATAAGAAACTAGGTCTTGATATTGATATGGATAAGCAAGTACTTACCAAGCAAGATATCATTACCATCATAAAATATTTGATTGAGCTTATCAACTCTAAAGCAGAGATCGATGATATTGATCACCTATCTAATAGACGTGTTCGTACCGTAGGTGAGCAATTATCAGCACAGTTTGGTGTTGGTCTAGCTCGTATGGCACGTACCATTAGAGAACGTATGAACGTTCGTGATAATGAGGTGTTTACTCCTATTGATTTGATTAATGCTAAGACATTGTCTTCAGTAATCAATTCATTTTTTGGAACCAATCAGTTATCTCAGTTTATGGATCAAACCAATCCTTTAGCAGAGATTACGCATAAGCGTCGTCTTTCAGCTTTAGGACCTGGAGGACTATCCAGAGAACGTGCTGGTTTTGAGGTGCGTGATGTACACTATACACATTACGGCCGTTTATGTCCTATTGAAACACCTGAAGGACCAAATATTGGTTTGATATCATCACTTTCGGTTTATGCAAAAGTGAATGGTATGGGATTCATTGAAACTCCTTATAGAAAAGTTGAAAATGGGCAAATAGATCTGAAGACAGAACCAACATATCTAAGTGCCGAAGAAGAAGAAGGGATGTTAATTGCACAAGCAAACAACCCGATGAAAGATGACGGTACAATAGATCAAGATCGTGTTATTGCACGTTTAGAAGGTGACTTCCCAGTTGTTGAACCATCTGCTGTACATTATGCCGATGTTTCGCCAAACCAGATCGCTTCTATTTCTGCTTCTTTAATACCATTCTTAGAGCACGATGATGCAAACCGTGCCTTGATGGGATCAAATATGATGCGTCAGGCTGTGCCTTTATTAAGGGCAGATGCTCCTGTCGTGGGTACAGGTTTAGAACGTCAAGTTGCTACAGATTCTCGTGTGTTGATTAATGCAGAAGGTGATGGAACCGTACAATATGTAGATGCTGATGAAATCCATATTAAGTACGATCGTACCGATATAGAACAATTAGTAAGTTTTGATGAAGATGTCAAAGTATACAATTTGATTAAGTTTAGAAAGACTAATCAAAGTACAAGTATCAATCTAAAGCCTATCGTAAAAAAGGGTGACCGAGTAATAAAGGGTCAAGTACTTTGTCAGGGATATGCTACAGAAAATGGAGAACTTGCGCTAGGTAGAAATATGAAGGTAGCTTTTATGCCTTGGAAGGGGTATAACTTTGAGGATGCTATTGTTATTTCAGAAAAAGTAGTGCGCGATGATATTTTTACTTCCATCCATATTGATGAATATTCATTGGATGTTCGTGATACCAAATTGGGTAATGAAGAGTTAACTAATGATATTCCTAATGTATCAGAAGAAGCTACCAGAGATTTGGATGAGAACGGTATGATACGAGTTGGAGCAGAGGTGAAACCAGGTGATATTCTTATAGGAAAGATTACTCCTAAAGGAGAATCAGATCCTACACCAGAAGAGAAATTGCTACGTGCTATTTTTGGAGATAAAGCAGGTGATGTAAAAGACGCATCTTTAAAAGCTTCTCCTTCGCTTCGGGGTGTTGTTATTGATAAGAAGCTTTTTGCTAGAGCTATTAAAGATAAGCGCAAACGTGCAAAGGATAAAGAAGATATTGCTGTACTGGAAGACGCTTATGATGTCAAGTTTGATGAGCTTCAGGCTATTGTAGTTGAAAAGTTGTTTAAGCTTGTAAATGGTAAAACGGCTCAAGGTATATTTAATGATCTTGGTGAAGAAGTATTGCCAAAAGGTAAAAAGTTCACATTAAAAATGTTAAATTCGGTAGAAGATTATACCCACTTAACACAAGGAACGTGGACAACAGATGCTGAAACAAATAAGAATGTTGCTGATTTGCTTCACAATTACAAGATCAAAGAAAATGATCTTCAGGGTAATCTAAGAAGAGAGAAATTTACCATATCTGTTGGAGATGAGCTACCAGCTGGAATTATTAAGCTTGCTAAAGTTTACATTGCTAAGAAGCGTAAGCTTAAAGTTGGTGATAAGATGGCTGGGCGTCACGGTAACAAAGGTATTGTTGCACGTATAGTTCGTCAGGAAGATATGCCATTCCTTGAAGATGGAACACCAGTAGATATTGTACTTAACCCACTTGGGGTGCCATCTCGTATGAATATTGGTCAAATTTATGAGACCGTATTGGGATGGGCAGGTCAAAAACTGGGCAGAAAATATGCTACACCAATATTTGATGGAGCTTCACTAGATGAGATCAACGCACTTACAGACGAAGCAGGTATACCAAGATTTGGGCATACCTACTTATATGACGGTGGTACAGGTGATCGTTTTGATCAGCCGGCAACAGTTGGAGTTATCTATATGTTAAAATTAGGACATATGGTAGATGATAAGATGCACGCGCGTTCCATAGGGCCATACTCACTCATTACGCAACAGCCTCTTGGTGGTAAAGCACAATTTGGTGGACAGCGTTTTGGAGAGATGGAAGTTTGGGCATTAGAAGCTTATGGTGCTTCTAGTACGCTGCGCGAAATCTTAACGGTAAAATCTGATGATGTAATAGGAAGAGCAAAAACATACGAAAGTATCGTTAAGGGCGAGCCCATGCCAGAACCAGGATTGCCAGAATCATTCAATGTATTGATGCACGAACTCAAAGGACTAGGATTAGATATTCGTCTAGAAGAGTAGAGTTGGGGTGTATGCTTTCGCGCCTGCCTGGCGGCAGACAGGGAAGCGTTAACTCTTTTTAAAAAGTTAGAATAATAGATTTACGACACATATAAATTATGGCTAGAAATAATGACAAGAATGCGATTCAAAGATTTGATAAAATATCAATAGGACTCGCATCTCCAGAATCTATACTTGCAGCTTCTCGTGGTGAAGTGCTTAAGCCAGAAACCATTAATTACCGAACACATAAACCCGAACGTGATGGCCTGTTTTGTGAGCGAATTTTTGGTCCCGTAAAAGATTATGAATGTGCTTGTGGGAAGTATAAAAGAATACGATATAAGGGTATTGTTTGTGATCGATGTGGTGTAGAAGTAACTGAGAAAAAAGTACGTAGAGATCGTGTAGGTCATATTAACCTGGTAGTGCCCGTTGCGCACATATGGTACTTTAGAAGTTTGCCTAATAAAATAGGATACTTGCTAGGATTACCGTCCAAGAAATTGGATATGATAATCTACTACGAGCGTTATGTAGTAATTCAGCCTGGTATCGCCACAAATGAAGAAGGTGAACCAGTGCAAAAAATGGATTTCTTGACCGAAGAAGAATATCTAAATATTTTAGATAGTCTTCCTCAAGAAAATCTATACTTAGAAGATTCAGACCCAAATAAGTTTATAGCAAAAATGGGTGCCGAGTGTCTTATTGAATTATTAAGACGCATTGATCTTGATGAATTGTCTTATGATCTAAGACACAAAGCAAATAATGAGACATCTAAGCAACGTAAAACTGAAGCCCTAAAGCGTCTTCAAGTTGTTCAAGCATTGCGAGATGCCAATAATAATCGAGAAAATCTTCCCGAATGGATGATTATTAAAGTGGTACCGGTAATTCCGCCAGAATTGCGTCCATTGGTACCGCTAGATGGAGGTCGTTTTGCAACTTCAGATCTTAATGATTTATACCGTCGTGTGATTATTCGAAATAATCGTCTTAAGCGGCTTATGGAGATTAAGGCACCAGAGGTGATATTACGTAATGAAAAGCGTATGCTACAGGAATCTGTAGATTCACTTTTTGATAATACTCGTAAGTCTTCTGCTGTAAAAACAGATAGTAATAGACCGCTTAAATCTTTATCTGATTCACTAAAAGGTAAGCAAGGACGTTTTCGTCAAAACCTTTTAGGGAAGCGTGTAGATTATTCTGCTCGTTCGGTTATTGTTGTAGGGCCAGAACTAAAATTATTTGAGTGTGGTCTTCCTAAAGATATGGCAGCTGAGCTTTATAAGCCTTTTGTAATTAGAAAGTTAATAGAGCGTGGTATTGTTAAGACAGTCAAGTCTGCAAAGAGAATAATTGATAAAAAAGAGCCTGTAGTTTGGGATATATTGGAGAATGTACTTAAAGGTCATCCTGTACTCCTAAACCGTGCCCCTACTCTTCACCGTTTAGGTATTCAGGCGTTTCAACCTAAGCTTATTGAAGGAAAAGCAATACAGTTGCACCCATTAGTTTGTACGGCCTTTAACGCTGATTTTGATGGTGATCAGATGGCGGTGCATTTACCTTTAGGGCCCGAAGCAATTTTGGAGGCTCAGCTATTGATGCTTGCTTCTCATAATATCTTGAACCCTGCCAATGGTGCTCCAGTTACAGTGCCATCACAGGATATGGTTCTTGGTTTATATTATATGACCAAGGCAAGAAAATCTACTCCTAAGTTTGAGGTTAAAGGAGAGGGAATAACCTTCTATTCTGCAGAAGAAGTCAATATCGCTTACAATGAAAAGATTGTAGATATTAATGCGATTATCAAACTCCTTCTTAAGACTAAAGATGAAGAGGGTAATACTTCCACAGAAATTATAGAGACGACTGTAGGTCGAGTACTCTTTAACGAAGCAGTACCAGAAGAAGCAGGTTATGTAAATGAGGTGTTGACCAAAAAATCACTACGTGATATTATAGGTCATATCCTTAAAGTAACTAGTGTACCACGTACTGCAGAGTTTCTAGATAAGATTAAAACTATGGGATATAGTCTAGCCTTTAAAGGAGGACTATCTTTCTCACTAGGTGATATTATTATACCAGAAGAGAAGCAAACAATGATTGACGAAGCTAACGGTCAAGTAGATGGTATTAGGGGATCTTATAATATGGGTCTTATTACAAATACTGAGCGTTATAATCAGGTAATTGATGTATGGACATCGGCCAATGCTACCCTTACCGAGCTATCTATGAAGCGTATTCGAGAAGATCAACAAGGATTTAACTCGGTATATATGATGCTTGATTCTGGAGCTCGTGGATCTAAAGAGCAGATTAGACAACTAACAGGGATGCGTGGTTTGATGGCAAAACCTAAAAAGTCTAACGATGGAGGAGGAGCTATTATTGAAAACCCGATTTTATCAAACTTTAAAGAAGGTCTTTCTATTCTTGAGTACTTTATTTCTACTCACGGTGCCCGTAAAGGACTTGCAGATACCGCACTTAAAACAGCAGATGCAGGATACTTAACACGTCGTTTGGTAGATGTTTCACAGGATGTAATTATTAATAGTCACGACTGTGGTACACTACGAGGTGTAGAGGTTAAAGCACTTAAGAAAAACGAAGAAGTTGTTGAGAATCTTGCTCAACGTATTATTGGACGTACATCTCTTAATGATGTAGTTAATCCTTTAACAAATGAGCGGTTTGTAGAAGCTGGTCAGGAAATTTCTGTAGAAATTGCCGAAGCCATAGATGCTTCCCCAATTGAAAGCGTAGAAGTAAGATCTGCGCTTACTTGTGAAGCTAAAAAAGGTATTTGTGTAAAATGTTACGGACGTAACCTAGCAACTGGGAAAACAGTTCAATTAGGAGAGGCTGTAGGCGTTGTTGCCGCACAATCAATTGGCGAACCAGGAACACAGTTAACTTTGCGTACATTCCACGTAGGAGGTGTAGCAGGAGGAGTTTCTGAAGACAATAAAATCATATCCAAGTTTGATGGTGTCATTGAGATAGAAGATTTACGCACGGTGAAAGGTGAAGATAATGAAGGTAAACCAGCTACTATTGTAATCTCTAGAACAGCAGAATTGAAGATTGTAGACGCCAAAACTGGTATTGTTTTGAGCACTAACAATGTCCCTTATGGATCTCAATTATTTGTTAAGCGTGGTGATAAGGTTAAAGCAGACGCAACTATATGTCAATGGGATCCGTTTAATGGTGTTATTATTTCTGAATTTGCTGGTAAAATCAAATTTGAAAGTATTGAACAAGGTATTACTTATCGTGTAGAAACAGATGAACAAACCGGTTTCCAAGAAAAAGTAATTTCAGATTCTAGAGATAAAAAGAAAATACCAACACTTCTTATTTTAGATTCAAAAGATAATGTATTACGTTCTTACAACTTACCAGTAGGAGCACACCTTATTGTTGATGATGGCGAGAAGATTAAGGAAGGAAAGATCTTAGTGAAAATTCCACGTAAGTCAGCTAAAGCTGGTGATATTACGGGAGGTTTACCAAGAGTTACCGAGCTGTTTGAAGCTCGTAACCCTTCCAATCCAGCGGTTGTTTCAGAGATTGATGGAGTTGTTTCTTTTGGTAAAATTAAGAGAGGTAATCGTGAGATTATTGTAGAATCTAAATTGGGAGATATCAAGAAGTACCTGGTTAAATTATCTAATCAGATTCTTGTACAAGAAAATGACTATGTACGTGCCGGTATGCCATTATCTGATGGTTCTGTAACACCTGATGATATCTTGAATATTAAGGGCCCATCTGCAGTACAACAATACTTAGTAAATGAGGTGCAGGAAGTATATCGTTTACAAGGTGTGAAAATTAATGATAAGCACTTTGAGGTTGTTGTAAGACAGATGATGCGTAAAGTGAAGATAAATGATCCTGGAGATACTATATTCCTTGAAAACCAACTAGTTCATAAGGATGATTTCATTAATGAAAATGATGCGATTTTTGGTATGAAAGTAGTTGAAGATGCAGGCGATTCAGAGAATCTAAAAGCAGGGCAAATAGTGTCACCTCGAGAACTTAGAGATGAAAATTCATTATTAAGACGTGAGGATAAAAATCTTGTTGATGCTAGAGATGCTGTTTCGGCTACGGCTTCACCTGTGCTTCAAGGAATTACTCGAGCTTCTTTACAGACCAAATCGTTTATTTCGGCAGCATCTTTCCAAGAGACTACAAAAGTACTTAACGAGGCTGCGGTAAGCGGTAAAATAGATACGTTAGAAGGTCTTAAAGAAAATGTGATTGTAGGTCATAAGATTCCTGCTGGTACGGGTATGCGAAAATACGATACTGTAATTGTGGGTAGTAAGGAGAGCTTCGATGAAATGCTTACCGAAAAAGAAGAAGTAAATTATAATTAATATGCTTTGTTGTAAGGCATAAATAGATACTTTATATCCCGTCTTAACCTTGTTGAGATGGGATATTTTTTAGATAACTATTGCGATAAGTAGGATGAGTACCGATAGATATAGGAGTCTGCTTTCGCGGAAATTTATGAAATCATGGCGGAAGAAAAGAAACCAAAGAAAGGACAGATAAACATAGAGCTAGATGAAGCAGTTGGGCAAGGAATATATTCCAATCTAGCTATTATAAACCATTCAGTTTCAGAGTTTGTAGTAGACTTTGTAAATATTATGCCTGGGATGCCAAAAAGTAAGATCAAGTCTAGGATTATACTAACTCCGCAGCACGCAAAAAGACTTACTAAAGCACTTCAGGAAAATGTAAGACGGTTTGAAAATGCTCATGGCGAAATAAAAGATTACGAAAAACAACCAATACCTTTGAATTTTGGTCCTACAGGACAAGCTTAGCAAAAGATATTATTATTCAAATTCACTCACAAAATGCAGTTTTACTGTAGGGTATTTTTGTTGAGTCATTTGTAGGCTAAATGCAGAATCTGAAAGAAATACAAGTTGATCTCGCTTGTCTTTTGCCATATAGCGTTGCTTTACTCGCAAAAATTCCTTGAATTCCTCACTATTCGGATCTTCAGGTTCCACCCAGCAGGCTTTGTACACATTTAGAGGTTCATAGGAGCATTTGGCACCATATTCATGTTCTAAACGATATTGAATTACCTCGTATTGAAGTGCTCCCACTGTACCAATTACTTTTCGACCATTTAGCTCTAAGGTAAACAGCTGAGCAACTCCTTCATCCATAAGTTGATCAACACCTTTATTTAATTGTTTCGCTTTAAGAGGATCGGCATTATTGATATATCTAAAGTGCTCTGGTGAAAAGGAAGGTATTCCTTTGTATTGCAGTATTTCACCACCAGTAAGGGTGTCACCAATTTTAAAATTACCAGTATCATGCAGACCCACTATATCTCCTGGATATGAGGTGTCCACTATGGCCTTTTTTTCAGCAAAAAAGGCATTGGGACTTGAAAATTTAAGCTTCTTATTATGTCTCACATGTAAGTAAGGCGTATTGCGTTTAAATATACCAGAGACTATTTTGATAAAGGCCAGTCTATCCCTGTGTTTGGGATCCATATTGGCGTGTATTTTAAATATAAAACCTGTAAATGTGTTTTCGTCAGGTTTTACAAGACGAGTATCACTTTCTTTAGGTCTAGGAGGTGGTGCTATGGCAATAAAACAATCTAATAACTCTCTGACTCCAAAATTATTAAGTGCCGATCCAAAAAATACAGGCTGTTGCTCTCCTTTAAGATAAGATGAGCGATTAAATTCTGGATAAACACCTTCTGCTAATTCCAATTCTTCTCGTAACTGATCAGCAGATTCAGGACCTATTAATTCTTCTAATTGCTGATCTTCTAGATTGTTGATTTGAGTAGTTTCGGCAATATTTTTTTTGGTTTCGCCATTAAAGAGATGTACATTTTTTTCCCAAATATTGTATATACCTTTAAAATCATATCCCATACCAATAGGAAAGCTTAAAGGAGTAACTTTTAAGTGCAACTTTTGCTCAACTTCATCCAATAAATCAAAAGCATCTTTACCCTCTCTATCTAGTTTATTGATAAACACAATAATTGGGATAGCTCGCATGCGACAGACTTCAACTAATTTTTCTGTTTGTTCTTCGACCCCTTTAGCAACATCAATGACTACAATTACGCTATCAACAGCGGTTAGTGTTCTAAAAGTATCTTCGGCAAAGTCTTTATGCCCTGGAGTATCCAGAATATTAATCTTAATATCTTTATACTCAAAAGCGAGTACAGAAGTAGCCACTGAGATACCACGTTGGCGCTCTATTTCCATAAAGTCACTTGTAGCGCCTTTTTTAATTTTATTTGACTTTACAGCCCCAGCTTCTTGGATGGCACCACCGTACAATAATAGCTTCTCAGTCAAAGTGGTTTTTCCAGCATCTGGGTGCGAAACAATACCAAAAGTGCGGCGTCGAGCTATTTCCTTTTCAAGACTCATGTAAATCTAAAATTTGCGCTACAAATATAGCCTATCACTGCCATAGGAGCTCACGTGAATGTTAAATTTATAAAATAGATGTAATACCAATTTTGTCCTTTTTAAGGACTAAAAATTGAAAAATATGGTTTTCCCGTAAGAAACATGTATGGTTGTTATCAAATTGTGTATTTCGTCGACTTTTTGACTGTAGTGGTCTAAAAGTGAATAATTTCAATTTTGCGATTAGATTTAATATATATATTTGGCGCACCCAACTTAGAGATTGTTTTAATAAATTATTTGTATTAAACGAATAAAATCAATTTAATAGAGATGGGGATTTCTACGTTTTTTTCATTCGAAAAATTGCAAGTGACTTTTTATTGGCACTTTCTCACAAATCAAATAAAACAAAACTAAACGCATAATTTCTTAAGGGATTATCTCTAAGAAATTTTTCTGTGATAAACAGTATAGGTATGATAACATTATATACTCTTTTGAAATTTATCAATACATCAAGACTTGCTATAGGAAGGTATCTTGGTTTTGCTATTGTAGTCCTACTATTCTTTTTTAATCAACAATCCTTTGCTCAGGTAGGAACGCAGGCTCCTTCTATACAATCTGGGGTTACTTTTCAGTTTTCCGATAAGCAAGATGGCAATAATGAGAATCCAGCTACTATTGAATCTATAACTGTAGATGGAGTAGTGTTTGGAGCATTGGCAGTACCATCAAACTATCAGTTGACAAGATTAGGGCCTGGAGGAGAGGATCTAAATAGAACAAGACAAAATGGAGCGGGAGTTATAGGTACAAGTGAAACAAGCACCTTAGATATTAATGATAGTAATCCTTGGGATGATGCAGCCATAGCTGCCTTTCAGGATAGGAATTTGAATCATTATTTCGAATCTCCTCCGGAACGTGGTGGTAATGGGGACGATATTTGTGAAGATTTCGATTCGGCAAATGGAACGAATGGAGTTACTGAGACAGATGCCCAAATGCAAACTATTTTTTATGACCCTCCTATTCCAGTAAATGATGGAGGTATTCTGGCTGTAACTGAAAGAGGGGGTAATAATTGTTATTATGTAAGAGTTAGAGGGATCCCTGTTGGAGGAGTAAAAGAACAAGTTCTTGGAGATACTTTTGTTAGAACTAGGGGTAATCTACTAGGTGGAGGATTTTCCCCACCTGCAATAGGTTCTGATTATTGGGGTTCAGGGAGAGAACAGGATAATGGGCAGACTATAGCCATTGCTCTGTTTGAACTAGAAAACATAGTTACTACTGGATCATTAATTACAAGTATTGAGTTTCTTGGAGCAACAAATGATCATGGTGATGGTAAGTTTTTCTTGATTCAAGAATACGCTATGGATTCTGAAGAAGAAGGCTGTGAGAATAATATTATTAATGGAGATTTGGACACATTTATGGCAACCAATGTGCCGCCAAATTCTACTTTTACATTATTGAATGGACCTACTCCAGCAGGAGCTTCTTTTGATTTCAACACAGATGGTACTTTTACATATGAACCAGAAACAGATTTTGTTGGTTCGGTAACTTTTGAATATGAAGTCTGTTTACCTGCACCAAACACCGATGTTTGTGATACAGCGACGGTAACTTTATTTGTTAATCCAAATCCTCAATCACCACAAACTTCTGATATAGCGGTTTGTGCACTAGATAACATTCAAACCATCACTGCTACAGCTGATGTACCAGATGGCGTTTCTGTGGTGTGGTTTGACGCTCCTACAGGAGGTAATATAGTGCCAGATCCTAGTTTAAATTCTATAGGGACAGTTACATTTTATGCTGAGGCTTTAAATGATCTTACTGGATGTACAAGTGAGCCTCCTAGATCTCCGGCTACATTGACCTTATTTGATTGTGGTATTAATCTTGTTAAGACGGGTGATTTTAATGATGAAAATGGGGATGGTGTTGCTCAAATAGGAGAAACGATCAATTATACATTTACTGTAACCAATGGCGGAGATGCTCCAATTAGTGATGTGGTTATAAGTGACCCACTTTTTGAAGTGCCTAATCCAGTCGTACCAATTGTTTTTGATGGAGGCGATACCGACGGAGATGATGAGTTAGATGTTGATGAGACTTGGTTGTTTAGTGCAGCTTATACGATTACTCAAGAAGATATAGATGCTGGCCAAGTTGAAAACCAGGCTTTAGTAGTTGGTAATGGGCCAGACGGTACTGAAGTTTCTGATGAGTCTGATGATGACAATCCATTAGAGGACGATCCGACCATCACAATTTTACCGGAAGAGGGAGGGTTAAGTGTAATCAAGAGTCAGGCATCAGTAAGTGGAACAGGCGGATTAGGAGACACAATCAGTTTTGATATCGTAGTAACCAATACAGGGGATGTTACTTTAACAGATATCGTAGTAACGGATGATAATGCTACTATTACAGGCGGTAGTCCAATTGCTAGTTTAGCACCAGGAGCTAGTGCCACAGTAACAGCAGAGCACGTTATTACACAAGATGATATTGATGCAGGTTTTGTAGAGAACACTGCTATTGCCACAGGAGAAGATCCCAGTGGTAATGAAGTAACTGATACCAGTGATGCAGGCACGGATGTAGATGGTAACCCAATTGAGAATCCAGAAGACGTAGAGACACCAGATGGTAATGGAGATACCAATGGTGATCCAACGGACGATCCAACGGTAACAGATATAGATCAAGCAAGTAGTATCAGTGTAATCAAGAGCCAAACTTCTGTTGCAGGAGGTATAGGCGATACTATTTCTTATTCAATTTGGGTCACTAATACAGGGAATACAACAATTACCAACATAGAGATTACCGATGCTAATGCAACGATTACAGGAGGTAATCCAATTGCTAGCTTGGCGCCTGGAAATACAGTTCTTGTTACAGCGGAACACGTCATTACACAAGATGATATTAACGCAGGTTTTGTAGAGAATACAGCCATTGCTACAGGAGAAGATCCAAGTGGTAATGAGGTAAGTGATACCAGTGATGCAGGTACGGATGTAGATGGTAACCCAATTGAGAATCCAGAAGGAGTAG
>CAZDFA010000003.1:0-51216 GCA_964504555.1 uncultured Flavobacteriaceae bacterium
TCTAATGCTCCAGATTTCATCTAAGGTATAAGGAATATTGTCCCTTTTAATCCAATCATCAATAAGACTTTTATGTTGGGTAATCTTATATTCTCCAATTTGGTCTACATCAATATACTCTTCACTAATCATACTTGTTTCCCAAGGTTTTTTAAGCGTATTTGGGAAAGTGTAGTCATAATGCATCCCACCGTAACATAAACAAGAGTGCGCCTCAAGGATGTGATCTAGCTTATATTTATTAAGGACCTCCGCTATTTTGGGCGTATTGGTACTAGACATAAAATACATGCTCAAAACCAGGCGAATACTGTAAATGTTGTTTTCATTTGCGAGTGCAGTTAGAAAAGCATGTTTTGTTGAACACGTGCCTTTGCCTTCCGATACAATAGTCCAATAATTTTCAGCGACACGATTGCGACCATAGGAAAGTTTGTGTACATATTTTACTGCTTTATGAAAAGTGTCTATTTTTTTTTCAATGAGTATATCAGATAACTTTTCTCCAGGTTTTAAATTAAAATTTGGTAACATTTGAGGTTTTTTGAGTTGGTGAGTTTCCGTTAATCCATACCTCATCAATAGAGCTTTGCGCAAAATGATAAGGAATGGCGTTGTATGACTTTAGTGGTGTTGTTATGAGAATATTTGCTCTTTTTCCGATGCTTATACTGCCAACTTGATCAGCCACGCCTATTGCAAATGCTCCATTTATTGTAGCTGCCTGAAGGGCCTCTTCAGGAGTCATTTTTAAATTTATACACCCCTGTGAAACAACAAAGTTCATATTCCCATTAGGCGAACTACCAGGGTTATAATCAGTTGCTAACGCAATAGGTACATGGGCATTAATAAGTTCTCTTACGGGTGTATAGGGAATTCCTAAAAAGAAAGAACAGGAGGGAAGTGCAGTGGCGATTGTAGTGCTTTTTTGAAGGGCTCGAATATCCTCATTATTTAGCACCTCTAGATGATCTACACTAAGGGCTTTATGTGCTACTGCTGCACTAACTCCTCCAATGGCATTAAACTGATTGACGTGGACCTTAGGCGGTAAACCATATTGAGCTCCAGCTTCTAGAATTCGATTCATTTCAGAAACAGAAAAGTAACCCTTTTCACAAAACACATCAATAAAATCAACAAGTCCTTCTTTAGTAAATTGGGGAATCATTTGATCAATAATCAAATCAATATAACCTTTCTTATTACTTTTATAAGCTACTGGCAATGCATGCGCAGCAAGTAAGGTAGCTTTTATAGGTATATTAACTTTGGCCTTTAATCTCTTGATAACGCGTAGCATTTTTTCTTCATCCGCTAAGGTAAGTCCATACCCACTTTTTATTTCTATTGCCCCAGTGCCTAATACAATAAGTTCATTAAGACGCAGTAGTGCATCCTCAAAAAGTTCATTTTCTGATAATTTTCGAAGTCTTTCTGCACTATTGAGAATTCCTCCTCCTCGTGCAGCTATTTGTTCATAACTCAGCCCTTTAATACGATCTACAAATTCATCTTCTCTTCCTTGGGCAAAAACTAGATGCGTGTGCGAGTCACACCAACTAGGTAATACAATACGATTTTTAGCATCAAAAACTTCTGCATCAGGATGAGGATAGTTATCCATTGGTCCATAGGCCGCAATTTTTCCTTCTTCAATCAAGAGATAGGCATTTGACACATAAGACATTTGCCCCATCTCTTTACCTTTTAAGGGATGGCTATAGTCTCCAGTGACTAACAATTGTTTTATGTTAATGATCGCTTTCATGCAAACTTTAAAGATACCAACTTAAAGACAATTTCACCTTATAATATATGTAGAATATTAAAAATCAATTAAATAAAACTAAATATTTTAGATTCGATGATACATCTTTAATAAAACTATAGTATAAAATGAAGGGGAGGTTTTGTATTTTTAGCAAACAAATAGATTTTGGATTATGTCAAAGCAAAAATCGACAAAAAACACCATTTGTACGCATACTGGAGAGGTGAAAGACGAACAATACGGAGGTGCGGTTTCCCCAATTTATTTAAGCTCGTCCTATGCCTTTATGGATGTAGATGTTAAGCGGTACCCCAGGTATTTTAATACCCCTAATCAAGAAGGGCTTAGTAAAAAGATAGCTGCCTTGGAAGGTAAGGAAAGCGGGATGATCTTTGGTAGTGGTATGGCTGCTTTGAGCACCACTTTATTGGCTTTTCTGCAAAGTGGGGATCATATTGTTTTACAAAAAGCCTTATATGGAGGTACCTATAATCTGATTGTAGAAGAATTTGTAAAATTTGGCATTGATTATACGTTTACTGATGGTTTGAGTGAGGAAGCTTTCGCGAAAGCAATAACACCCAAAACAAAAGTTTTATATATTGAAACGCCTTCAAACCCCTTGATGACTATTACCGATATGGCCATGATTGCCAAATTGGCAAAAGCAAATGGGATTGTTACGATGATAGATAACACCTTTGCGTCACCCATTAATCAGAATCCTGGAGACTTTGGGATTGATATCGTGATTCATAGTGCTACTAAGTATATGGGAGGTCATAGTGATTTATGCGCTGGCGCTGTAGTGGCAAGCGCTAATCATATTGATCGAATCTGGAATTTAGCCAAAAATCTAGGCGGAAATTTAAGTGATTTTACCGTTTGGATGCTAGAACGTAGTATGAAAACTATGGGTCTACGGGTTGCGGCTCATAATAAGAATGCGCTAAAACTGGCAAAGTGGTTAGTGAAACAGGATAGCATAAAAGAGGTGTTTTACCCTGGTTTAAAATCACATCCAGATTATGAACTTGCAAAAAAACAAATGATGGGTTTTGGCGGCATGTTGTCTTTTGAATTAATTACATATGTAGATCCAGTGGCTTTTCAGGATGCTCTCAAACTTATTAAGCCATCTATGAGTCTAGCCGGTGTAGAAAGTACCATCGTTTCTCCAGCTCAAACATCTCACGCACTCCTTAGCCCTGAAGAGCGAATTAATCAAGGTATTTCTGATGGAGTACTGCGACTATCTGTGGGTATTGAAGAACTTAAGGATATTAAAAAAGATATAAAACAAGCGATCAGGGCGGCACATCGTGTTAAAAATTTGGTAAGAGCATAATATGAAGTTAGATATACTTGTACTAGGAGCGCATCCAGATGATGCCGAGTTAGGTTGCGGAGCAACAATCGCCAAAGAGGTGGCCAATGGCCGCAAAGTTGGTATTCTAGACCTTACCCGTGGGGAGTTAGGCACACGTGGTTCTGCAGATATTCGTGATAAAGAGGCTAATGCAGCCGCAAAAATTTTAGGTGTCGCCGTACGCGAAAATCTACAACTAGCCGATGGCTTCTTTAGAAACGATAAAGAGAGTCAAATAAAGGTCATTAAAATGATTAGAAAATACCAACCCGAACTGGTATTATGCAATGCTATTGATGATCGCCATATTGATCATGGCCGTGGGAGTTCTCTAGCTAGTGATGCCTGTTTTTTAAGCGGATTGATAAAAATTGAAACAAGTCTTGACGGTATATCACAAGCTCCTTGGCGCCCCAAATGGGTGTACCATTTTATACAGTGGAAAAATTTAGAACCAGATATTGTAGTTGATGTTAGCGGTTATGTAGATAAAAAATGTGAAGCCGTATTTGCGTACACCTCCCAATTTTATGACCCGAACTCTAAAGATGGAGAAACCCCTATCTCAACTAAGAATTTTAAGGAAAGTATCAATTACCGTGCGCAAGATTTAGGTCGCCTTATTGGAGCAGAATACGGCGAAGGCTTTACCGTTGAACGGTATCCTGCAGTAGACAGTTTGTTTGATTTAAAGTAAAGGATTTAGGTTTTCTTCGGCTTGTTTTATAGAAGGATTGTTTAGGAACTCATGTGCTTAAACGTGTTTAGTATTATTAACGTTTTACGAGTTTGTTCAAGCTTTTTGATCCATTGCTATTAATAACAATGGTTACAAGCTTGTTTTTTTTGATTGAAAATTTGAAAAAATCACCACGACCTGTCAGGTCAGGTGTTTTTATTTTCGCAATACTGTCATTTTTGAAGCGATTGGTTATTGGGGAAAGAACTAGCTTTTCATTCTTAATAGCCCAATTCCCATCAATAAGAAGTCCACAAGTTTCAAAATGGAAAGTTTTATCTTCATTTAAATCAAGACTACTTCCTATAATTTGTCTTCTTACATTTTTGTTGACGTTATAATAAATACGTTCATATTTGGTCATTTTTTCATTTTTATAATGACCAATAAGTTCTTTTTCGGGATTTTGAGACAAGCAAGAATTAAAACTCAGAAATAAAATATTATAACCAATCAACAGGGATAGATTAGGGGATGTTTTTTTTAGGTGTGATAGAAATAGATTACTATACAAGGAAGATTTTATAGTATTCCATATAATAGACAGGTTTAAATTTGTATGTATTATTTCACATTTATGCATTCCACATCAAAGCCATAAAGGCTTTTAACACTACAATAAACCGAATCTAAGGGATTGTAATTTAGTGATTTAACTTTTATCTACAAAATTGATGACTTTTTTAGAGAGAATTAGTAGTTATTCAATAAGGCCTGCCATAGTTTTGGCAATATTTCGGGTGATAAAATTCCAATACAGGTCTTGCAAAAACTATATCGCCATTCGTCCATTACAACAGCTGTCAATTACCAACAAAACTTTATGCATCGATAAACAGATGAGGAGTTGGACAAGGTGATTAATTCTTGAAAGCCAAAAAGAATCCCTTTTCATATGCTCTATTTAATGTTTGAGCTATATTTTATAAACATACACCCCTTTGAAGATGGTAATGGCCGTATAGGGCGTGCTTTGGTAGAAAAATCTATTTCTCAAAGTCTCCAAAGACCTACTTTAATTGCTTTGTCAAAAGCAATTGAGGTTAAGAAAAAATTGTATTACAATGCTCTTGAAAAACATAATATGACCTGTGAAATAACAGGATGGCTGGTTTATTTTGCAAATACCATTATTGAAGCACAAAAGGACACGATTAATCTCATTGACTTTTTAATAGAAAAAGCAAAGTTCTTTGATCGTTTTGCTAGCCTTATGAATGAAAGACAGCTTAAAGTTATAAAACGGCTTTTCAAAGCGTGGCCATCAGGTTTTGAAGGTGGATTGAGTGCAGATAATTATGTGACTATTGCAAAAACATCGGCCTCAACAGCGACACGTGATTTAAAGGCACTTGTAGATAAAAAAATTCTTAGAAAAACAGGAACACTCAAAGGTACACGGTATTGGCTTAATATTAGGGCCAATAAATAGATTTAAAACAACTATCAATACTACGTTATACTTTTTGATTGGCTGAAAAGTAAATCTGTTTCTATCTAACAAAAAAACCTTCAAGTTTTCTTGAAGGCTTTGTTTGGGTGGAAGACCGGGTTCGAACCGGCGACTTCTGGTACCACAAACCAGCGCTCTAACCAGCTGAGCTACAACCACCGTTTAATTTGATGGGCAAAGATAAAAAATACTTAGCCTCTTACAATAGTAAAAACTTAAAAAATAAAAGCGTTTGCCTTAGGGGTTGGCCTTGTCAACCACGGGTCGCTCGTTGCGATTTGCCAATTCCCAGGCCGTTGCAAAAACAAGACGGGCTCGCTTTTCCAACAAGGGGTAGTTTATTTTGTCTGGAGTATCACTCACTTTGTGATAGTCTGGATGTACCCCATTAAAATAAAAGATGATAGGAATATTATGCTTTGCAAAATTGTAGTGATCTGATCTGTTATAAAATCGGTTCGGATCATCTGCTGCATTGTACTTATAGTCTAAGTTAATGTCTACATATTTTTCATTAACCGCAGCAGAAATATTGTGTAAATCGGTACTTAATCTGTCAGTACCTATTAGATACACATAATTAGTGTCATCTGTATGACTTTTATCAACACGACCAATCATATCTATATTAAGATTGGAAATGGTGTTTTCTAAAGGATAAACCGGATTTTCAGTATAGTATCTAGAACCATATAATCCACGTTCTTCACCCGTAACATGTAAGAGCAATATAGATCGCTTTGGCCCATGACCTGCATCAACTGCTTTTTTGAAAGCTTCACCCATTTCTAGTAAGGCTACTGTTCCAGACCCATCATCATCGGCGCCATTAAAAACTTCGCCACTATCCTTCATACCTATATGATCAAGATGCGCAGAAATTACGAGGACTTCTTCGGGCTTCTCACTTCCTTTAATAAATGCCAATACATTTTCTGAAGCTTTGATACCACTACCTTCTCTAAAGAATGATTCAGGAACCGTTTGAAAGTATGTATCGTCTTTGGTTCCAGAAGGGATATTCATCTTTTTATACCTATCTCTTATAAAAGCAACCGCCTTCTTTTGACCTGGTTCTCCAGTATCTCTGCCTTCAAATTCATCACCCGAGTAAATATATAATAAGGTCTGTAGCTCATTGGCGGTTATGGTATTCATATATTTTGTCATGGTGTTGTCCTGATCCCCATTTAAAATACTGAGATCTATTGGGGCTACTTTGGCTGCTTGTGCCTGCGCCGTATGCCGTGCATCTTTACAAGCACATAAACAAATGGTTAAAACAAAGACTACTACTATCCGTTTCATATATTCTAATTATTTGATAAGCTAAATTATATAAAATCTATAGAAATCTATGGGTCTAGCTATTAATTGCCATAGCTATTTAATAAAAGATTAACTATTAAGCATCACTGGCATGACGAGCATAGTTACTTCTTCGCCTTCATCTAGACCATCTGCTGGAGTGAGTATTCCCGCCCTATTAGGCAGTGACATTTCAAGCGAAACATCATTGGCATGTAAACTGCTAAGCATTTCAGTGAGGAAGCGAGAATTAAATCCTATTTGCATATCATCACCTTGATAATCACAAGTAAGTCGTTCTTCTGCTTTGTTGCTGTAGTCAATATCTTCGGCAGAAATATTCAACTCAGCACCTGCAATCTTCAACCTAATTTGATGTGTGGTTTTATTAGAGAATATAGAAACTCGCCGCGCCGAATTTAAAAACTGATTGCGGTCTATAACCAATTTATTGGGATTCTCCTTAGGTATTACGGCCTCGTAATTAGGATACTTACCATCAATAAGCCTACAAACTAGTTCAATATTATCAAAAGTAAATCGAGCATTCGCTTCATTGTAAGAGACTGTTATTTCATCTTCAACAGCACCCAAAATTCCCTTTAATAAGTTCAATGGTTTTTTAGGCATAATAAACTCTGCGGTTTGAGAAGCTGTAATATCTGTACGGCTATACTTTACCAATTTATGGGCATCTGTGGCTACAAAGGTGAGCGCATCAGAACCAAACTGGAAAAAGACACCACTCATCACTGGTCTTAAATCATCATTACCCGTTGCAAAAAGGGTATTCGTTATGGCTGTTGCCAATATATGACCAGGAATTGCCACCGTACTCGGATTTTCTAATATAACCGCGTTGGGAAACTCTCCACCATCGGCATAGGCTAATGCATATTTACCATGGTTAGAACTAATCTCTACGGTATTATTTTCTTCCTGAATAAAGGTAAGTGGCTGTTCTGGAAATGTTTTTAGGGTATCAAGTAATAGTCGTGCGGGTAGTGCAATACTTCCTTCATCTTCAGAGTCTACCTCCAAGGTAGCCATAATGGTAGTTTCTAAATCTGACGCCGAAACTTTTAGCGATTTTCCTGATAACTCAAACAAAAAATTATCTAGAATAGGAAGGGTGTTGCTATTATTAATAACACCACCAAGCAATTGTAATTGCTTCAGTAAATAAGAACTTGATACTATAAATTTCATCAAAAAAACGGTATAAAATTGATAAGCGATTGAAGTCTCTCACGCTTCTTACAAATATATTTGAAAAGCGACTTTTGCTAAAACAAACTTATCAACAGCTAGCGGGCGTAGCGTCTCTTTCTAAATTGATAAAAAAGCAAACCGAAGAGTACCAAAAATCCGAGCGGAAGCCCTATTGATAGGCTTTGCCATTTGGGTAGCTCCTCAACGGTTTTCGGAATATTGAGAAATGGGATGGCAATTTCTTTACTGCGTATGTTAATAAGCCCATCGTCGTCCAAGAGATAATTCACAGCGTTGAGCAAAAACTCTTTATTTCCGTATTGTTGACCGGTTAGTTTATCAAAGCCTAGTTCCAATGGATTTTGCTGTTGATCCAGATCGTTCGCTATGAGATCACCATCGGCAACAAGAATGATTTTGGTGGGAGATTTTCCGCTTTCGCGAAAGCGTACTTCCTCAAAATCTATAGGTTTTATTCTGTTTTTAAAGGCCGAGTCAAAAGTGCCTTCAAGCAACACCGATAGCATTTGTGAACCGGCATTATAGTCATCTGGATTGGGTTGGGCATTGATACTATTTAAGCTGATTTCCTTGGGAACACCTTCCAATTTTGAGCGTGAACTAGATTGGAGCAAAGCTGTTTTTTTAATTTGAGGGGCGCTTGCCAGTGTATCTATTTGTCCGGAGTAATTGAATCGAATAGGGCGCTCGATATTAGTGGTGATGGGATGGTTATTTTGGGCCGTTACCAGGGGTTGGTAAAACCAAGGGGCGTTAAAATATTGCGTTTGGGTACCCTCGCCCTGGGCCAATCGTATAGGAGCAGCAAATAGATCTTTCACCAATGTAGGATTTACGCGGGCTCCATATTTGAAGAATAAATCATTAAGGTTTAAATCTCTATTTAAGGCAAATGCACTGCCATTTTTATATAAACTATCATTCTCGATAGCCACAGGATCCAATAGCCACAGGGATTTACCACCGCTAAGAATAAATTGATCCAGGACTAATTTTTGTTCATCAGTAAATGCTTTGGTGGGTTTGGCCACGAGCACCATATCAAAGGTGTTTTGCAGAGCCTTTAGTGCTTGTTCTGGGTTAGTAGTAATGGAATCTAACGCGAATGGAGCGAGGTAGTAGGAATCCTGTAGGCTTCTGAGCATATCAGCTAGCTTTCCATCAGGTAAACTACCATTGCCTTTGAGTACGGCTATTTTTTTGCTCTTCTCTTTAATAAGTTTGGTAAAACTATTTATAAAAGCATATTCAAGATTTTGAAGACTAGCAGTAACACGTTCTTCTGACGATGCACCAAGTACTGGTTTCAAAAGTTGCACAGGAGCAGCCTTGTCATTATGATTGGCGGTAGCCCAAGGGAACACCAGTTGTACTGATTCTTGTCCATTTTTACGCACATTAACACGCGCCGGTGTCATTCCAACATTGGCAAATTGAGAAGCTATTTGCTCAGCATCGGCACTTTTATATACTGGGTTAGAAAAGAAAAATGAAATATTGGGATTGTATGCATTAAACTCTTCTAGTAAATATTTAGTCTCGCTTTGTAACCGTCTAAATTCGGCAGGAAAATCACCTTCTAAAAATACATCAATTATCATTGGACTATTTACTTGATCCAATATGACCTTTGCTGGCTCACTAAGGGTATAGCGTTTATCTTGGGTAAGATCAAAACGTTGAAAATAACTAGCTCCAAAAACGTTTGCCAAAAATAGGATCACTAAAACCTTCAAGTAGGCTGGTATGTTGTTTAAAAATTTCAACTTGAAGCATTAATTTTAGTAAGTCTATATGCCGTGAGATAATTGAATAATAGCACTATGCTTAAGAAATAAATAATATCTCTAGTGTCAATAACACCACGACTTATACTTGTATAATGTGATTGTATTCCCAGATAGGCTAATACGGTATCCAGAGATCCATACCTGATAAAACCAGCAAGACCATCTAAACCGAAATACAAAACAAAACAACAGAAAACACTAATAATAAAAACTACAATTTGATTGTCAGATAAGGTAGAAGCAAAAACGCCTATTGCGGTAAAAACCGCACCTAAAAGAAAAAGCCCCAAATAAGAACCAATGGTTACTCCCCAATCAAGATTGCCTTCTGGATTACCAAGCGAGCTAATAGCCCATACATAAATAAAAGTTGGTATAATTGAAAAAATCACTAAAGAAAAAGCCCCAAGATATTTCCCATATACAATTGCGTTTTTTGAAATGGGTTTGGTCAATAGGAGTTCCAGTGTACCAATTTTCTTTTCGTCACTAAAAGACTTCATCGTGATAGCTGGTATGAGGACCACAAGTATCCAGGGTCCCAATTGAAAGAAAGGAGCTAAATCTGCGAAGCCCGAATTAGGAATATTAAAGTTACCATCAAAAACCCATAAAAACAGACCAGATATCACCAAAAATAGACCTATAACAAGATAGCCTATGAGCGATGAAAAAAAGGAATAAATCTCTTTTTTTAAAAGTGCAATCAATGGTTTGAAAGATTAAGAGTCAAAACTACAGTTGTTTTTTGAGTTGGAAAAGTCCAGACTTATTTTTTATAGATTTTATTCAGATCTATGACCAATTAACGTAGTTTGTTAAGATATGTTTTCCTGTGTTGTCTTGAATAAGACCAGGTTTGGTCCAATATTTTAGAATATTATTAAGGGTGCATTTTTTCATAGTCCTATAATTGACTAGTATCTTTGCATAAAGTTGAGATTATGTCTAGTACAATTGCTGCTTTAGAATGGCGCTATGCCACAAAAAAGTTTGATGCTTCCAAGAAATTAAATGATGACCAATTGAGATTGTTAAAGAAAGCCTTTAATCTCACTGCGTCGAGCTATGGTTTGCAGCCTGTGAATTTACTTGTAATAGATGATCCAGTGCTTAAGGAATCGTTAAAGCCTTTATCTATGGATCAAGATCAGGTGGTCGATTGTTCTCATCTTTTAGTTTTATGTATTGAAGAAGATGTAGACACGGCTTATGTCAATCAATATTTTGAAACCGTGAAAGATGTTCGCAATACACCAGATGAAATTATTAAGCCATTCCGAGAGTATTTGGTAGATCATTTTAAGGAGGCTTCACAGGACGATGTACAACTTTGGGCATCAAAACAGGCCTATCTTGCTCTTGGTAATTTATTGACTGTTTGTGCATTAGAAGGTATTGATGCTTGCCCAATGGAAGGATTTGACCCTAAGGCCTATGATAAAAAATTAGGCCTAGCAGATAAAGGATTGAAGAGTGTCCTCCTTCTTCCAGTGGGCTATAGGGCTGCAGAGGATCCCTTTGCTGAGTTTAAAAAGGTGCGAAAAGAACGAGTAGTTGAACTAGAAGGTTTATAAGTTTTGGCAAGATTCTTGTAGTTTTGAAGAAGTTTTTAACTTTGTAACTGGCGAACTATTTATAGATTATGAGAACATTATTGATTGTATTCTTTATAGGAGTAGTTAATTTTTCATTTGGACAGGAGGCAATCTGGCTTACTAATTTTGACGAAGCTAAAAAGATAGCCAAAAAATCCGATAAGACGATACTGATGTATTTTACTGGAAGTGACTGGTGTGCACCTTGTAAAATGTTGAAAAAGGACTTTTGGGAAAATGAAGAGTTTATACAGCAAGCAGACGATTTTGTGTTGCTGGAAGTAGATATTCCTTTTCGTGTGGATGTAATCCCCGAAGATCAATTGGTGGCAAATAAAAAGCTACAAGCCAAGTACAACAAAGAAAAATCCTTTCCTACACTACTTGCTATTAAAAGCTCAGGAAGAGTTATTGACCGTATTTCTGCCTATAGCCAACTTAGAGATCCCAGTGGTTATTTTGCATTTATAGATAAAGTGCGTTAAGAAAAAAGATTTAGCTCTTTACAAGCTTATGCAATATTCTTTTGTGTTTCCTTGCTAGATCATCAAAAATCTTATTTCTTGAGCAAAGTCCTGTTGAGTAAGGAGTTTTTATTTGTTTATATTTAGATGAATAATAATCAGACTTAAAAGCATTGATTAAATAGGTTTCTCCAACTTTAAAATTGTAACCATTACTTACTTCACTTATAGAACTAACTATTTCAATAAGTTTAGTTGTAACACATCCTTTATATAGCTTATCAATCTGGATAGTATACACTACAGGATCGCCAGAAGAAGTACAATTTTTACAGTAATGTACTACTACTTCTTTAGCTATTACTTTACCAGTTAAAATAAAATCGTGTCTTTCAAAATTGTGTTTAATTCTCTTCTTAAAACTTTCATTTAACTCAGTACAAGAACACGCAAAACTATTTGCAGCAAAAAAAGTAACTAATAAGAAAGTTAGGCTTTGAGTAAGCATTTTACAAGATTATCTGTGTATCGTTTGTGTACGATCTGGTCCTACTGAAATAATTTTAATTGGTGTATCCAGTTCTTTTTCAAGAAAATCTATATAAGCCTTTAGGGTTGCTGGAATTTCTTCCTTAGCAGTCATTTTAGTCAAGTCTTCACTCCAACCACTCATTTCAGTATATACTGGATGTACATTTTCTGGCTCAATGTTATACGGTAAATGGGTAATAGTTTCACCTTTATAGTTGTAGGCTGTACATACTTTTATGGTGTCAAAACCAGAGAGCACGTCACCTTTCATCATCATTAGTTGTGTTACTCCATTTACTCGTACTGCATATTTGAGGGCAACTAAATCTAACCAGCCACAACGACGAGGTCTACCTGTTGTAGCGCCAAACTCATTACCTACGCGACCCATAGTTGCGCCGGCCTCATCAAATAATTCAGTAGGGAAGGGGCCAGAACCCACTCTGGTTGTATAGGCCTTAAATATGCCAAAAACATCCTTGATTTGATTAGGAGCAACTCCTAAACCAGTACAGGCTCCTGCCGCCGTAGTATTGGAGGAAGTAACGTAGGGATATGTCCCAAAATCTATATCCAGTAACGACCCCTGAGCTCCTTCGGCTAAGATTGATTTTCCAGCTTGCTGGGCTTGATATAAGTATTCTTCAGAATCAATAAATGTAAGAGTTTTTAAGGTAGCGATAGCATCAAAAAACTCTGTTTCAAGTTCTGGCAAATTGTAATCAATTTTTACATTATAAAAATCGATCATTGCAATATGTTTGTCTCGTAATGCCTTGTAGCGCTCTTCCCATGTATCTAACTCAAGATCTCCTACGCGTATACCGTTTCTTCCCGTTTTGTCCATATAGGTTGGGCCGATACCTTTTAAGGTAGAACCAATTTTGGCTTTTCCCTTTGAAGCTTCAGATGCAGCATCTAACAAACGATGAGTGGGGAGTATAAGGTGTGCTTTTCGCGAAAGCAAAAGTTTTGATCGATAATCAAGATCAAACTTATCTAAATTCTGAAGTTCTTTCTTAAAAATAACTGGGTCGATAACAACACCATTTCCTACTACATTAACTGCATTGTCATGAAAAATTCCCGAAGGTATGGTGTGCAAAACGTGTTTTATACCATCAAATTCTAGAGTGTGCCCAGCATTAGGCCCTCCTTGAAAACGCGCTATAATGTCATAATTTTTTGTAAGTACGTCTACAATTTTTCCTTTTCCTTCATCGCCCCATTGGAGACCGAGTAGTAAATCTACTGCCATATGCTAATATCTGGTTAGATCTGTATTTAATTTTTTGTTCCGTAGAAATAGAGGGAATGCTTATCAATTTTTATATCAAAGACTTCTTCTATTGTTTTTTTTATTGATTGTATACGAGGATCACAAAACTCAATCACTTCACCTGTATCGGTAAGGATTACGTGATCATGCTGCCTATCAAAATAAGATTTTTCATACTGCGCTTGCCCATTGCCAAATTGATGCTTGCGTACCAAACCACAATCTAAAAGTAACTCAATAGTATTATAAAGCGTAGCTCTACTTACCCGGTAGTTTTTATTTTTCATATTGATGTAGAGTGATTCTATATCAAAATGTTCATTATTGTTGTAAATCTCCTGAAGAATAGCGTAGCGTTCTGGTGTTTTGCGGTGCTTTTTTTCTTCTAAATAGGTTGTAAATACATTTTTTACAACCTCTTGATCTTTGTTTATTGTTGCTTTTGTAGTCATACCGCTATCAAAAGGTAAAGGTAAGCAATTATTAGGTGTGCTACGTGCAAATTATTGCACTCCGCTAAATACGTGTTACTTTTTCTATGCCGTTGATTATCTTTAGCTTATCAATAAGTTTTTTGAGTAAAGACTTGTTCTTTACGATCACGGTTATATGCCCGTTGAATATGCCGTCATTGGTAGTAAAGTTGATGTTCTTAATATTTACAAGCATATGATCTGAGATCTCTTTCGTGACCTGATTTACAAGACCAAGTTTGTCTAATCCAACTAATTTTATTTCCGCTCTATATTCAGTGGCACTAGAGTCAATCCATTTGGCTTGAATTATACGATAGGCATAATTGCTTCGAAATGAAATAGCGTTTGGGCAATCGTTTTTATGTATTTTGATACCCTCTGAAACTGTTATAAAACCAAAGACTTGATCTCCTGGAATTGGACTGCAACAATTGGTTGTGGAATAATCTAATTTTTGTTCGTCTTTGCCAAAAACGAGAGCGTCATATTTTTCGGTAATTTCATTTTTGTCAATTTCAGATGGTGTATTGGGTTTTCGTATTCTATTTTTAATAAAATTCACTAGAACATTACTGCGTTGTGCGGCAAATTCTTTAATCATTTTATTATCAATAGTTCCAGTGCCTACGCGGTAATATAAATCTAAGCTGGTATTAAGGTCAAAATAAACTACGAGTTCATTAATCACTTTGTTGTTGAGCACTATTTTTTGCGACTTCAATTTTCGCATAAGCACAATTTTGCCCTCCTCAGCAATACCTTTTCTTTCTTCTTTTAATGATGATTTTATCTTAGATCGCGCACGGGCGGTGGTGGCATAATCCAACCAGTTGCTATTGGGTTTGGCTTGTTCTGAGGTAATAATTTCTACTTGATCACCACTCTTTAATTCTTGACTTAAGGGAACCAGCTTACCATTAACTCGCGCACCACGGGTTTTTAAGCCAACTGCGGTATGTATACTAAATGAAAAGTCCAGGGGAGTTGCGCCTTTTGGGAGAGATTTAAGTTCGCCTTGCGGTGTAAATACAAAAATTTCCTTGTTGTATAGATTGAGTTTGAAGTTTTCAACAAAATCTACGGCATTGGTGTCTGGATTTTCCAGTGCTTCTTGAAGTCTACCAATCCACTCATCGAGCCCGTAATCTTCGTCATCTCCTTGCTTATATTTAAAGTGCGCGGCATAGCCTTTTTCAGCTATTTCATTCATTCTTTCTGAGCGAATCTGTACTTCAACCCAACGGCCTTTAGGACCCATTACCGTAATATGCAGGGCTTCATAACCAGTAGATTTAGGAGATGATATCCAATCCCGCAAACGTGTAGGGTTAGGTCTAAAATGATCGGTTACTATAGAATAAATTTTCCAAGCCAGAAACTTCTCATTGTGCAAATCACTTTTATAGATGATACGAATAGCAAACTTGTCATATACTTCATCAAAGCTCACACCTTGACTCAGCATTTTATTACGAATACTATAAATTGACTTGGGTCTTCCTTTTATTTTATAATTGAGTCGTTCACTATCCAGGGACTCTTGAATGACTTTGGCAAAATTCTTAATATAGGCATCCTGCTCCAGTTTGCTTTCTTTGCTTTTGATAGCAATATCATTGTATACTTCTGGCTCGGTATATTTTAAACCAAGATCTTCAAGTTCCGTTTTTATATTATATAGACCAAGTCTATGAGCTAGGGGGGCATAAATGTACAAGGTCTCACTAGAAATTTTTGCTTGTTTATCTGGTCGCATAGAATCCATAGTCTGCATATTATGCAACCGGTCTGCTATTTTGATAATGATAACTCTAGGGTCATCATTAATAGTAAGTAGCATTTTTCTAAAATTTTCAGCTTGAAGCGAAACATCACGATCCTTTTTTAAACTGGAAATTTTGGTTAATCCATCTACAATTCGCGCAACGGTTTCACCAAAAAGTTGTTCAATATCAGAGAGGGTATAAGCAGAATCTTCGACCACATCATGAAGCAAAGCGGCAGCGATGGAGGTTGCATCTAGGCCAATTTCGCTAGCTACTATTTGTGCTACAGCTAGGGGGTGAAAGATATAGGCTTCGCCAGATTTTCGACGTTGATCTTTATGAGCATCAACTGCAAGGTTAAAAGCTTCTCGTATTTGTTTTTTGTCTTCACGAGAAAGAGCTTGGTAACTTATGCGAAGCAGTTTTTTATACTCTTGCGTTAACGCTTTATTTTCTGCTTCTATAAATTCTTGTGTCAACTCCATATAGACAAACTAAAGTACGACTATCTGCATAATACACCAAGCAAAAAGTATACCTAAGAATTACAAATGATAGCAGTGCTAGTTTATTTATATTCGCAAAAAAAATAAATATGGGTAGCCTCTTATTCATCTTTTTAGGATTTCTTCTTCTTGTAGTTGGAGGTGAGTTTTTGGTAAGAGCATCAGTAGGTCTTTCCTTTAAGCTAAAGATATCCAAAATGGTTATAGGACTTACGGTAGTTTCATTTGCTACCTCAGCTCCCGAACTATTGGTGAGTTTGCAGGCCGCTTTTGATGGGTCTTCAGATTCAGCCTTAGCCAATGTGATTGGATCTAATATTGCCAATATAGGTCTTGTATTAGGGATTACAGCTATCATATCTTCCATGGCTGTAGATCGTGACTTTTATAGTTTCAACGGTCCCATTATGATTGGTTTTTCGCTACTGCTTTACTTTTTTTTAAGGGTTGATAATCAATTATCTGCCCTAGAAGGAGGTGTTTTGTTAACAGGACTTGTTATTTATTTAATCGTTTTAATAAGAAGAGCAAAAAAAGATCAAACTGTTGATGGTGTAGATGATGCCTTAGCAACTAGTACATACTTTCGTGTTATTTTGTGGCTTATAATTGGTGCTGTAGCACTCTATTTTGGTTCGGAATGGTTGGTTAAAGGTGCCAAAGAACTTGCTAGTTCTTTAGGGGTGAGTGATCAGATTATATTTGTCACCGTGGTTGCTATCGGAACAAGTGTTCCAGAACTTGCCGCTTCGATAATGGCGGCTCTAAGAAAGGAAAAGGCAATTTCCTTAGGAAATCTGATTGGATCCAATATTTTTAATATTGCATCAGTACTTGGCCTTACTGCTATTATAAAACCGTTGACTCCAGATGATCCTGCCATTTTATCGACTAATATTTTCTGGATGATAGGTTTTGCAATTATCCTTATTCCGTTGGCTTTTATTTCTAAGAAAATGCAACTAGGACGCGTTAAGGGGCTTTTCTTATTTATAGCCTATATTTTATTTATTGTATTAACTATAAGTTAAGTGTATAGATAGCAATCCTGATTATGCTATAAATACATATACATAAGTTGGTATTGCCAAATAGGAGCCGCTTAATATTAGCACAAAAAAATCACCCGATTTAAAAAGAGCGGGTGATTTCAAAAAAGTATAACATAAGCTTGTTATACTTTAGCATTTTTTACTGTTTCTACAATACGACCAGCTACCTTATAAGGATCTGCATTAGATGCAGGACGACGGTCTTCTAACCATCCTTTCCATCCTTTTTCTACTGTAATAATAGGTATGCGTATTGAAGCTCCACGGTCAGAAATGCCATAAGAAAAATCATTTATTGATGCGGTCTCGTGCAAACCAGTAAGACGTTGATCATTATGAGCTCCATAAACTGCAATATGCTCTTTTGTTAAAGGTCTGAAGGCTTCACATATTTTTTCATAAGTTTCTTGAGACCCACAAGTTCTTAATGTTGTATTGGAGAAGTTGGCATGCATTCCAGATCCATTCCAATCTCCTTTAACTGGTTTTGGATGATACTCTATATACCAACCGTACTGTTCAGTTAATCTATCTAAAAGGTAACGGGCAACCCAGATTTCATCTCCTGCTTTTTTAGCTCCTTTTGCAAATAATTGAAATTCCCATTGTCCACTAGCAACTTCTTGATTAATACCTTCAAAATTCAGTCCAGCTTCTATACATAAATCTGCATGCTCTTCTACAAAATCACGCCCGTGTGTATTTCTACCTCCTACAGAACAATAATATAATCCCTGTGGTCCCGGATAACCACCTACCGGAAACCCTAATGGCAATTGGGTAGTTGTATCCATGATAAAATATTCCTGCTCAAAACCGAACCAAAAGTCATTATCATCATCATCAATTTTAGAACGGTGATTTGATTCATGAGGGGTTCCATCTACGTTTAATACTTCGGTCATGACCAAAAATCCATTTTGACGTTGAGGATCTGGATAAATAGCCACTGGCTTTAAAAGACAGTCAGAAGAATTTCCAAATGCTTGCTGTGTTGAAGACCCATCAAACGACCAAATAGGACAATCTCTTAATTCACCGCTAAAGTCATCAATAACTTTAGTTTTACTTCTCATGTTCTGGGTTGGTGTGTACCCATCTAACCAGATATATTCTAATTTGGATTTGCTCATAACCACTTAATTTATCTATTAAAAAAGCAAATATAGTACGTAATCTTATGTAGACTGTTATTATAATTGATTGGACTTATTAAAAATTAGCTAGAGTTATTAACACGAGCTAATTGGTCTTATGGAATATAATTTACCGTAATAATTAGCTTTAAAACAGCATATTTTACAATATTCATAAAATAGCATCTTTAGAATATGAATAACGAAATTTTTGATTCTTATATTGAGAATACCTCAAATCCTGAAACAGTCAAAACTGACAACTGTTGTAAGAAAATACTTAGCACCCTCAAGTATTTCAAAAAAGGGGCATTTGCCCTTTTTGTTTTTAAAGGTCTGAAAAAAAGCAGATTAAATTAGGATCAATTTTATTTAAAATAGCTTTTTGTCGAAAATTTACAAACTCAAGAAAAATCGTTTAGAGAATTATATAAATTAGCCCTGTATTTCTTTCCCCCCTTAGAAATTTTCCCCCCACAACAATTTAAGTACAGATTTGTGCCTAGTTATAGGTATGGAGTTTAATGATCAGAACATCAGTACTGGGTGAATTGTGCTTAATAATTGATAAGTATTTTATTAACCATTTATATATTTTATTAATTAAATCTTTACAACATGAAAAAAGTAATTTTAAGTGCTTTAGCATTAGTTATTGGGGCGGTTGCGTTTGCGCAAGACAATAAATCGTCTTATCCACCATCAGATCCAAGTCCAGGAGCTAATCCTACAGCTCAAGAGGGCCATAGTACCGTATTGTTAGAGATTCCAACTCCTGAAGTAAATAAGAGCACAAATACAGATGCAAATACAGGTACCACAATACAAGATGGTGATGGTCAAAGAGCGCAAGTAAGACAGCAAGGTATAATTAATTCTGCGCTTACCATCCAGTCCAATGGAGATGGAACTGGTGGTAACGAAGTATTAGTTACTCAAACATCAAGAGCGACAGGTAATCCAGCATCTACTGCTTCTAATATCGTTTTTACCGAGCAAATAGGGACAGAAAATATTTCTGTATCAACCCAAGAAGGGTTTGGTAATGTTGCAGTTACTGGTCAAGGCCTTGCAGATGATGGAGAAGTAAGTAAAAATAATGTTGCTTATATTTCTCAGGTAGATCCATCGGATGCTGAAGGGAATGCTGATAATTTTGCTGAAATTCAACAAGATGGTGAAGGGAACTCCGCAATTACATCTCAAAATGTAAATCTTAATAGTGCAAGAACTATTCAAGACGGTAACGATAATGTAGCAGTGATAACTCAAGAATCAGAAGAGGTTCCTAGTGACATTGCAAATGGTTTAGGGCAAGATGCATTAGTTGATCAGATAGGTGATGATAACCAAGCTACTATTGGACAAGCTGGTCTTGCTCGTAATGAAGCCAGTACTATTCAAATAGGATCAGGCAATACTTCTTCGCAAGTTCAATTGGGAAATGATACTAGTGCAGAAGGAGGTAATACTGCTACTGTTGCCCAAGGATATCAAGGCGGTAGAGAAGGAAATGAAAAGTCTGTTTTTGTACTTGATGATATAGACGGAGATTTGGGCGTTGAGGTATCAGCTTTTGAAGGTGATTCTGAAGGTAGTATTGTTTCTCAAAGTCAAGTTGGAGGAGCTGGTAATGATACATTTGCTAGTCAATTTGGAAACAATAATAGTGCATCTCAAGTTCAATTTGGCAATGATAACGAGGCCTTTACTACACAACTTGGTGGAGATGGATCTGATGCTGCTTTTAATGTAGTAGCACAATTACAACAAGGTGATAGAAATAGTGTGGCACTAGGCCAAGCAGGTACAGGTAACTTAGCTGTTCAAAGCCAAATTGGTGATGATAACACAACAACTGCCTTACAAACTGGAACAGACAATGTGTTAAACTCTTATCAAGTAGGAAATAATAATGCATTCCATGCTGTGCAAGATGGGGTTCATAATGCAGCTTTTGTACTACAAGATGGAGGTAATAGCTATACTTTACAACAAGGTCTTAATGCTCCTTCTGCCAACAATCAAGCAGATATACAGCAAGTTGGTTCTTATGGTACTTTTGAAGAGTATCCTTCTCTTTATAAGCCTACAAATTTAGAAAGACCAGAGCTTCCAGCTCATGCCACACCTTCTATTCCAGATTTACATAGTAATAACTAACAACTAGAAGGATGCAATATTAAATGTACATTAAATCTAATACAAACTGTACAATTATTTAATAACAGTTTTTATCACAATAGATGTACAAACTTAAAAACAAAGGAGGAGGAGGTTGCTTCCTCCTTTGTTTAATTTTAATTATGATTAGTAAATTATGAATACCTACAACATCAGGCGAATTTTAAATCCCGTGATAATACTGATTATCTCATTTGTAACTCAATGTGGCTATGGGCAAACATTTGAAGATGATATAGGTACGGAGGAAATTGATGGTGAAGAAATTGTAATAGATGCCACCAATGTGAGTCTAGATGTTCTAAATACTGTGCTAAATAGCTTTGGTGTTACTAGCGATCCAACGGCATTAAACCCTAACCTAAGCACCAACAGCGTTTTTTTACAACAAATAGGTGATTTTAATCAAGTATCTGTATTTGCCAATACCGTCGGTAGTGATATTAATATAAGCCAACAAGGTGATTTTAATATTGTGGATTTGAATTACAGGACTAATACGGCAATAGCCAATATTACGCAACAAGGCAATGAAAATACACTTATAGATTTTGTGATTAACTCAGTAGAAGATATTTCTCTAGACCTTCAACAGCAAGGTGATAATTTGACTTTTGAGCGATTTGGGACTAACTCCATAACACGCTCTTTACAATTTATACAAACAGAGGCTTCGCCTACACTTATAATAAGAAGTTTTCAATAGTGTACATGTTTAAAGGATATATAAACAATTATATAGTGAAGATTCTTCTTGGAGTCTTATTCTTGCTTTGTGGTATTTTAACAACACATGCCCAATTTTTTAATAAAGAAATAAAAGGAGAAATTTTAGTAAAACGTAATAGCGAGTTTTACACCTTTGGAGCTGCTGCTACAAACATTACACCTGTAGATTATAACCTACGGTATGAGTTTTCTGTTTTTAGAACAGATGGAAATAACAATACTTCAAAAAATAGTCAAGGAGATCTCTTTTTCCTTAAAGGGAATGAAAAAAAATTATTGTCCACAGTAACCATTAATTATAATCTTGAAGGAAAGATTGTCATTTTATTGTTAATCTATGATATTGATGGCAAGCCTGTTGGCAAGGATCGCATTGTTCTTGAAGATGGGGGTAAGAGTATTATTGATTTAAATAGAAATAGATCAAAAGAACCTAAATCAAAGGATATAGCCGCCGCCGACGATGGTGTTGAAATTGACGGTCTGGTTTTACAAAAAACACTTACTAAATCAGGTAGAGACTTTTATAGATATTTTTATAATGAATACTACAACCGGCAGATACTAGCCCCAAGCAATATTTTAATTAAAGAAGTTCCTGGTAGAAGGCGCAACACACTAATTACCGTAGAAGTAGGAGATCAATTAGTTTGGCAATTTTTTGCTCAGCCTAGAAGAGATTTTCTAGTTGATATGGCTAATGTAGCATTGCAGCGTACACTAGGTCATTTAAATAGATTAAAACAACAAAATGAAGAATTTATTCGCTATTAAAAACATTATGAAAAAATTATTTTTTTTACTCATCTTTGGGATAGTAGCTTCAGCAAGTGCACAGCAATTTTCCTACCGTCCTATTAATCCTTTTTTTGGTGGAGATACGTTTAACTACCAACAGATTTTAGCTTCAGCTCAGGCGCAAAATGGATTTACAGCACCTGTCAATGCACAAAATCAACAATCAGATTTAGAGCAATTTGGCAATGCGCTTAATGATCAAATTTTAAGTCAGATTTCTAGAACACTTACCCAACAGCAAATTGATGCCATAGGCGATTTAACGGAGCCTGGAACTTTTTTTTCTGGAACTTTAGCAATTGAGGTTTTTGAGTCTGGAGAAGGCTTGGTTATCAATATTCTAGATACCCTAAATGGTGAAGAAACTCAAATTATAGTTCCTAACTAACTTAAAGCGATTTCATGAGATATTTGAAGCGATTTTTGGCGATCGTTGGTGTTGTTATGCTCTCATCCTGCGGGGCATATTTTAATCAACCGTTTAAACCAGATCAGGCTCGCGTTGGCGAATTTTCAAAATCTACGAGAAGTTTGTTAGATCTGCCGGAACCTGTAAAAGCAGCAGAAGTGGCAGTATATAATTTTAGTGATCAAACAGGACAATTTAGACCCGTTGAAAATGGGAGTACATTTAGTACCGCTGTTACTCAGGGAGGAACAACAATCTTACTAAAAGCTCTGGAAGATGCTGGTTGGTTTATTCCTATTGAAAGAGAGAATCTAAGCAATCTAACTACAGAGCGAAATATTATTAGAAATACTAAAAAAGAATACCTTAAGGACTTAAATCCTAATGAACCTCCACTACCACCGTTAAAGTTTGCTGGTCTAATATTAGAAGGAGGTATTGTGTCTTATGATACTAATATTGTAACTGGAGGTATTGGAGCTCGATACTTTGGTCTTGGCGGTTCTGCTCAGTATAGGCAAGATCGTATTACGGTGTATTTGAGGGCAGTATCTACCAATAACGGACAGATTCTTAAAACAGTATATGTTTCTAAAACTATACTATCACAATCATTGGATGCTAGTTTTTTTAGGTTTGTTAGGTTTCAGAGATTGCTTGAAGCTGAAACAGGGATCACACAATCTGAGCCCATACAAATCGCTGTGAAGGATGCAATAGAAAAGGCCGTTCATGATTTAATAATTGAAGGAATTAAAGATGGACTTTGGAGCGCAAAAGGAGGAAGAAAAGTAAATGAAGATTTGGTAACCCAGTATCTGGAAGATAAAAAAGCTGAAGAATCTTCTAAATTATATAATAGACTATTCGTTGAAAAGAAATTCAAGAATAAGGTGAGTGTATATGGGGGAGCAAATCTGATCCAAGGAGATTTTTCTGAACGCAATATTGGTTTTTTATTTGGTGTAGATTATAGGAGATATCTTAATAATTTTTTTGATTTAGGGCTTTCTACAAAAGCTTTTAGGCTGGATAATGGAAGGGCGTTTAGGAATATATTTGGTAGTGTTGATGTCAACGGGTATTATGATGTACTACCTAATGATGATTTTGGTCCATACATATATGCAGGTCCTGGTGTTGCTATTGATCTTATTGGACCTGTAAATAGTGTCGGACTAGGTAGGGCATTTTTTAAGTTTCAATATGGGTTAGGAGCTACTTATAAAGTGACCGATAGAATTGAAATTAATGCTTTTGCTGAACAGAATATTCTATTTACAGATGAACTAGATCGGGAGATAAATGGCATGCAAGATGATTTTTACTACAATTTTGGGGTCGGCTTAAATTTCTCTTTTGACTTTAAAACAGATAAAAAACAAATACTAGAAGATGAAGGACAATAGTAAAAATGCAATACACAAATTTTTGATATTTAGTTTGTTGCTCTTGCTTATCTTTAGTTGTAATGAAGATACGATTGATTTTCAGGAGACAGGGTCTATTACTGGCACTGTAATTTCTGAGGAAACTGGGAACGCATTGGCCAACGTAGAGATTTCTACAAACCCCTCTTCAAGTACAGTTTTTACAGACTCTTTGGGGATTTTTAATTTGCAAAGTATAATAGCAGATAGTTATGCAGTACAGGCGGAGTTTGATGGGTTTGAAACAGGATTTGGGGCCGTTACCGTAAATCCAGATCAAACCGCCAATATAGCTTTTTCATTGGATCCAATAGATGTAGAAAATATTGCTCCAGATAGCCCGACCTTAGTCTTTCCAGAGGATGGAGCTAATGATATTGATGTACAGGTAGAACTTGCCTGGTTTTCTATGGATCCAGAAGAAGATGAAATCACCTATAATATAACTCTTAGGAATGGAAACACGAATGAAATTATTAACCAAGAGGTAGTAGCAGATACAACATTTGTGGTTACAGATCTTGATTTGTCTACAAATTACTTTTGGCAAGTAAGCGCAACTGATGGTAATTCAGATCCTGTTACCTCAGATTTAAGCCAGTTTTCTACCTTGGATTCTCCTGCCAATCCTTTCATTTTTGTTAGGCAAATAGAAGGTAATAATGTAATTTTCTCGGGTAATCGAACAGATAGTATCGAGGATGTCAATATAGATGTATTACAAATATCAGAAGAGACGAATAACAGTTTTAGACCTCGTCGAAATAATGATGTAAATAGAATTGCATTTTTGCGCACTGTGGGTGGGAATACACAGCTATTTACCATGGATCTTGCTGGTGAAGATGTGCGGCAAATTACAGGCAACATTCCTGTCGTAGGTTTTAGACAAGAAGAGTTAAGTTTTGCCTGGTTCAATAATGGTCAAAGTCTTCTGTATCCAAATTTTGATGAATTATATAGTATAAATATGGATGGTTCTGGGAATAATGTAGTTTACCAAACCCCTGATGGCTCTTTAATTTCAGAAGTGGATGTTTCAGATTTTGATAATGATCTTATTTTGATAAAGACCAATGATCTAGATGGCTACAATGTACGAATTGTACTCGTTCGATTGTCAACAGGATTGGAAGAAGCTGTAATTTTAGAAGGAGAACTAGGTGCTGTTACCGGTATTAATATTTCTGCCAATGGCGATAATGTATTGTATGCAAGAGATGTTTCTGGTTCTGAAAATGAAGATTATAGGATTTTTTCGGCTAGATTGTTCATTTATGATGTAAACGATGGGATAACAACTCAGGTAATCACAGATGTTGAAAGTGGTCAAAACGATTTGAATGCTAGATTTTCACCTTCAGAGGGAGAAATTATTTTTACACGCAGAATGAATTTTTCTGGATCTACACCCAATATAATTACAAGGGCTTTTGATGCGGGCGCTACAGAAATGGAAATTTTTACCAACTCCTTTATGCCAGATTGGGAATAATAATATTGTATTAGTGTAATAATTGTTATTTAAGGAATGTTTGTCTGTATTGGTTAGCATTCCTTATTTGCATTAAGCTAAAAATGACAAAAACTATTATTGCTTAATTTTCTTTTTCTTGTATTGTTTTATAAGGATTAGTTGTTCTCTTGTAGAGGCGTAATCCAAAACAGTCAATCCATTAGAGGTTGCAGCATTTGGATTAGCACCAATTTTCAAAAGATGTTCAATTAGCTTGATAGGAGTGTTATTAGCTTGCAAAGCTAGATGGAGAGGTGTTTCACCTAAATTATTTTTAGCATTTATTGGCGTATTTTTACTTATTAATAGATCCAGCATTTGAGAATCATTGGTGTCATAAGAGGCAAAAACTAAATGTAACGGATAGCTACCATCATCAAAAGCGTTTTCAGGTTTTAGGTCGGCATTATTTAGTAATAATTGTACTCCTTCTGTATAATCATAGGATAAGGCTGTTTCCAGAAAATAATAGGGGACAGCAATATTTTGTCCTATTAAGAATTCAAGAACTTCAGTCTTTTTATAACGCAAAGCACTGTTAATTGCCTTTGTAGGATCTAATCCTCGTTCTATCAATTTTTGCACCACCTTTAAATTGCCTTTTCTGGCAGCCGTACTCAAGAAGGATACGTCTACCTCTTTAGTTTTTGATAGGAGCAATAATATCAAATCTTGATTGGTAGTCTCCATAGCTGCTTTTATTCCTTTGCTAGCAGAAGCTCCTTGTTGCAACAGGTAATTTGTTAAAGCAACATTTTCTGCCTCAGTAGCTTCAATAATAGCATCATTGGCATTGGCATTGGCCTTTTCTACTAAGACTTTAGACAAAGCCATGTTTTCTTTTTTAACCGCATTTTGTAGTATTTCAGGATTTTTGGAACGAGCACCTTTTTCAATAAGGTATTCTGTAATTTCTATATTTTCTGAATTTACTGCGACAGGCAAACCCTTATCTGGATTGGCATTATTTTCCGTTAGTAATTGTACAATTTCAAGGTTTCCATTGGATACAGCAAATGGTATTACAGCCGTTGTGTTGATGTCTTCTGGCTTTAAACTAATTACTTTTTGAACATAAGGTAATCTGTTCTTTTTCACTGCAGCTTCTAGTGCAACAGAAGCTGTCCCATTGTATTTTTCCAAAAGTTGATTGAATAGTGCTTCGTCTTCCTTTTCGGAAGCATAATCAAATGCTGGGTCAGGATTTGCGTCATTGTCTAATGCAATCAAAATAGCGGGTCTATTATCGTTTTCAATTGCATAAGGAAGAATTTTAGTAGCATTACCACCATAGTGCAGGGCAAGATCGAGTATCCTAGTATTTTCATGATCCACTGCTAGTTCTGCAGCTGTATTAGAACTAATAGTAGCATTTTTCTTTATGAAAAAATCAAATAAGTCAGTATCATTTGTGGCGGCTGCCAGCTCAAGAACTTCTCCATTTGGTTCTGTTACTTCAGCAATGCTAAATTTGAGTTCTTCATTTTTCTGCTCCAGAGCCCGTTTAAGTATATAAGCATCTGCACAGGCACCTAAATCAATAAACTTTTTAGCCAGATCTGTATCGTTATTTTCTGCAGCCAACAGTAGTTCATTCTTATCTGCAACAAATAGGTCATATTGTTCGCTCATTAAAGCTTTAATGCTTGGGTAATGACTACGTTTCAGGGCAAAAGCCAAATCATTGTTTTGTGGTGTAGCGCCTTCACGAAAAAGCGCATAGATAAGATTGGCACTTTCATAGGCTACTGCCTTATAAATCATATTGTTTTTAGGTCTTGCTCCACGTTCTAGTAAAATCAAGATCTTCCTTTCGTCAAAATACTCGGGCTCAAACAGAAGGTCAAGGTTTGCCGTTGTAGGCACAGCGCCTTTGTCTAATATGTAATTAAATAGACTATCTGATTGTTTATTGATAATCATAGCTTCCAACATACCAGTTGCCCTTGGATTGCCATTTTTTCTAAAAAGAAGATCCAACAATTGTTTGTCTCCATTTGCTGCGGCTGTAACTAATTCTGTGTCTAATACATAGTTGTAATTATTTGTAGGATTTTCAATAAGTTTTTTTTCTTTGATTAATTCTAAAGAATAGGTGAGTTCAAATAAATCTTTGTCTATGGTTTCAATATTTATGGTCTTGGTAACTTTTCTTTTCAGTGCCTCTTTAAAGTAGGTTTTGTTAGATTCAGCTCCTGAAACTCTCAGGGTTTTACGTGAATCACTTTTTACCAACTTTTTAGTATCATCCCATACGCTGGCATAACCTTTGGCTAAGTCATTGGGTTTTACGGTAAAGATTAAATTACGATCTAAAGGAATTAATTCATCGGTAATTAATGTTTCCAGGCGCAAACCATCATAATAAATTAAGGGTTGCTGCTCAAGGATGGCTTGATCTTTACTAAAACTACCATAGAAAATATCACCTGTATATGCCGTAGTATTGTCTGAAGGTCTTCCAGTACTTTTTTTGGCTATACTACTCACTTGCTGTTGAAATCGTAAAGAATACTTTTTATAAAAGGTAGTGGGCAATTCTTCGTGAATCATATGACGGGTTTGATTCATTAACTTGCCTGTTACACTATCCAATAATTTTATTTTAGCATCTTTTTCTTCAATGTTGTTTAAGTTATGATCCTTAAACAAGTCTACATACGATTCTAGAGTAACAGCTATAGGGACAGCATTATTGGCAACCGTAGCTTTCCATTTTTGAGGGTCTATTGACTGTGTGTTGCCCCCTACACTAAATATAATGGGTATTCCTGAATTAATATACGGATCGATATCTGGGAGCCCTTCTCTGGAGACTTTAATATCTTCAACAACTAACTCTTCAAAACGTTTCTGGTTATAAGGGGAATAAATAAAATCATTCTTATTAATTTGATGTCTACTAAGAAAAATACCACCGTAAGTAACTTCTTTAGCATAATGGGTTCCATAGCGATGAATAAATCCTTCAGCAGTAATATCACGTCCTAAGCGCGAAAAATCAGAAATTAAATCTTCATCTAAGGCTACCTTGGAAGAAATATAAAGCTTTCTTTTAATTAATGGTTTTTGTAATTCACTATAAACAAAAAGCTGGTCGTTTCTATTTTCAATTTCTAAAGGTTTATAAAAGGCAAGGCTCTTAGAGGCTTGAAATAAGCTATCTGCTGGAATAGAATGCAGCACTTTTTGTTCATAGTCGTATGGGGTATGTACAAAATGATATAGAATTGTTTTCTCACTATTTACCGCTTGCTTGGTAGTTTGGGCTAAAACAACTTGTCTTTTTTTACTAGAAGTACTCCAAGATTTTGAATCAACTTCTCTAAAATCAAACCCATGACCTAAAACATCATTTTTAATTACTAATGCTTCTTTTTGCCGTAAGTTGTCTTTTGAAGATTGTCCTATTAATCCATTAGAATTAATGAATAAGAGAAATATGAGTATTAATGTCAAATAGCTATTCACCCTCAAAACTGAAGCAATTTTTAGTTTACATTTTGTTTAGGGGGAAAGGACTAAATTACTAAAAAAATATACTCAAAAAAAATTAAATGAGACCTTAAAAATGCCATAGGTACATAAGGATATATGTAGACAAACTATTGATAAGTTCAACAATCATAATGTGATCCTCAAAACAGATTCGGTATTTTTGTAGTTCAAGATATCACTATGAGTCAAGAAATCTCCAAACGCTATGCCCAGCGCGGTGTATCAGCAGGAAAAGAAGATGTGCATAATGCAATTAAAAATGTAGATAAAGGGCTGTTTCCTAAAGCGTTTTGTAAAATTGTACCTGACGTACTTACAGGAGATGATGACTATTGTTTGGTGATGCACGCCGATGGTGCTGGTACAAAATCTTCTTTGGCATATATGTATTGGAAAGAAACCGGAGATCTCTCGGTTTGGAAGGGCATTGCCCAAGATGCCTTAATTATGAATATTGATGATCTCCTTTGCGTAGGTGCAATTACAAATATTACATTGTCTTCTACTATTGGTCGAAATAAAAACCTTATTCCTGGAGAAGTTATTTCTGCAATTATTAATGGGACTGAAGAGTTGCTCAAAGATCTTAAATCCTATGGTGTTACTATTCATAGTACTGGAGGTGAGACTGCAGATGTAGGTGACCTTGTTAGAACCATCATAGTTGACTCTACGGTGACGGCTCGTATGAAACGCAGCGATGTTATTGATAATGCCAATATCCAACCAGGTGATGTTATTGTTGGTTTGGCTTCGTATGGTCAGGCCACCTATGAAACACAATACAATGGTGGTATGGGTAGTAATGGGTTAACCTCAGCACGCCACGACGTTTTCAATAAAAGCCTTGTGGCAAAATACCCCGAAAGTTTTGATGCCGCATTGCCCGGTGACTTAGTGTATTCCGGTTCAAAACAGCTCACAGATAAGGTTGAAGGTAGTCCATTGGATGCAGGCAAATTGGTTTTGTCACCTACGCGAACATATGCGCCCATCGTTAAAAAAATACTAGAGCAATACAATCAGGCTCATATCCATGGAATGGTGCATTGTAGTGGTGGTGCCCAGACCAAAATATTACATTTTGTAGATGATTTGCATATCATAAAAGACAATATGTTTGAAACCCCTCCTTTATTTGAGTTGATTCAGCAAGAAAGTGGTACAGAATGGAAAGAAATGTATCAAGTATTTAATATGGGACATCGTATGGAGATTTACTGCGATCCAGCGATAGCCAATAATTTGATCAAAATATCCCAAGCGCTTGGCGTAGATGCCCAAGTTATTGGTAGGGTAGAAGCCAGCCCAGAAGGTAAAAAACTAACAATTAAAGGTGAGAAAGGGACGTTTTTCTATCAATAGTTATGTGTTTTTTGTAACATAGACTATATCTAAATAGCTTTTTGGCTTGCCTTATAATATTTGGCATAACGCTTTTCTAAAAACGCCAATTTCGGTTGGATATACTTTGAGCAAAACGGACCTTCAGAATGCTTGCTATAATAATCGGTGATCGATTCTCTACTTGATCTAAAAGCCTTAAAAGGTAGAGCTTTAGTAACTATAGGCGCTTTAAATTCTTGCTGCAGTTTTTGTAACGCTTTCACAAAAGCTTCCTCAGCCATCACATCAAAGTAATACACAGCAGACCTATATGAACTTCTAAATGAATGATCACTGCTTGCGGCATGGGTGTTCAAATGAATTTCATATAAAATATCTAGCGAAATCTCATGAGGATCATAATGCACAATAACCCCTTCTGAAAAAGAATCATAAGGCGGTTTTGAAGCCAAATACCCTTGCTCCACAATATGTACTCCTTGCAAGTGTTGAAAGACCGCTTCTGTACACCAGTGGCAACCACCACCCAATCCTATTTTTGATAATACTTGCATGCTAGACGTTCAGTCTTTACTAGGTGACTTAGATTACAGAATAACCGAATTATTTACCTGTAAAATTGTAAATTCGCTTGCGATTTACTATACATTAGATGATAGAAAAACTACAGATTGTAAAACAGCGTTTTGATGAGGTGAGTGATCTGATTATTCAACCAGATATTATTGCAGATCAAAAGCGTTACATACAACTGAATAAAGAATATAAGGATCTGAGAGCCCTTATGGATAAACGCGACCGTTATGTTGAGCTTACTGACAACATAAGTGAGGCCGAAGAGATTATTGCCGATGGTAGCGATGCCGAAATGGTAGAAATGGCCAAGTTGCAATTGGATGAAGCCAAAGAAGAGTTACCTGATTTGGAGGAAACAATACGGGTAATGCTAATCCCAAAAGATCCTGAAGACGCCAAGAATGTGGTGATAGAAGTAAGAGCAGGTACTGGTGGTGATGAAGCCAGTATTTTTGCTGGCGATTTATATCGAATGTACTCCAAATATTGTAGTGATAAAGGATGGCGAGTAGATGTGGTCAATATGAATGAAGGAACATCTGGAGGATTCAAAGAGATTATTTTTGAAGTTTCAGGAGAAGATGTTTATGGTACTATGAAGTTTGAAGCAGGCGTACATCGTGTACAACGCGTACCACAAACAGAAACACAGGGTCGTGTGCATACCAGTGCCGCAACCGTGATGGTATTACCAGAAGCTGAAGAGTTTGATGTAGAACTCGATATGACTGAAGTGCGAATAGAGCGTACAACTTCAACAGGACCAGGAGGGCAATCGGTAAATACTACCTATTCTGCCATAAAATTACATCATGAACCTACTGGAATGATTGTGAGTTGTCAAGACCAAAAATCATCGCATAAAAATCTAGAGAAAGCACTAAAAGTACTTCGCTCGCGATTGTATGAATTGGAATTGGCAAAAAAACAAGCTGCCGATTCAGAGCGACGTAAGAGTATGGTATCATCAGGAGATCGTAGTGCAAAGATTAGAACCTATAATTATCCGCAAGGGCGTGTAACCGATCATAGAATAGGATTAACCTTGTATGATTTGCAAAATATTGTTAATGGAGATATCCAGAAAATTATTGACGAATTACAACTTGCAGACAATACCGAAAAATTAAAAGCCAGCGAGGAAAATATCTAAAGATGGCGATCGAGTGATCCCGAGTAATCGGGTTTGTATCGAGATCCCCGAATATCGAAATGGAAGATTAAATTTAACACTCGAGGAACCCAATAACCCAATACCCAATAATTTAGTAACTAGTTAACTCAATTCTTGAAACGCCAAACCCTCATAGCACAAATCAAAAAAAAGAAATCCTTTCTTATCGTAGGATTAGATACCGATTTGGAAAAAATCCCTCAACAGTTGCTCAAACTGGAAGATCCCGTTTTTGCGTTCAACAAGGCCATTATCGATGCTACGCATGATCTATGTGTTGGCTACAAACCTAATATAGCCTTTTATGAAGCTTATGGACTTAAAGGGTGGAAAGCCTTAGAAAAAACTATCAACTATCTCAATACAAATTATCCTGATCATTTTACGATTGCTGATGCTAAACGAGGTGATATAGGGAATACATCCACCCGATACGCAAAGGCCTTTTTTGAAGAACTCAATTTTGATTCCATTACCATTGCACCCTATATGGGTAAGGATTCTGTGGAGCCCTTTTTGGCTTTTAAAGACAAGCACACTATTTTATTGGTACTTACATCCAATCAAGGTGCTTTTGATTTTCAAACCAAAATAGTAGGTGGTAAGCAAGAATTCTATAAAGAAGTACTTCAAACAGCAAGCAGTTATGAAAATAATCATAATTTGATGTACGTGGTGGGAGCTACCAAAGCAGAATATCTTGCTGATATTAGGAAGCTAGTTCCTGAAGCCTTTTTATTGGTGCCTGGAGTAGGCGCTCAAGGCGGAAGTTTACAAAACGTCTGCAAATACGGAATGATCAAAGATATTGGCCTATTAGTAAATTCTTCTCGTGGAATAATATATGCCTCCCCAAACACCGACTTTGAAGCCGCTGCACGAGCCGCTGCCCAAAAACTTCAGCAACAGATGGCAACCCTACTCCCTTAATATCTTGTTTCCTTAGCTACTTTAATCTTATGATGCAATTAAAAGATCAGATAGGACAGGAGCTAACACTAAAAGGTACGCCAAAACGCATCGTTTCCTTAGTACCTAGTCAAACTGAATTACTTGTTTATTTGGGATTAGAAGAACTACTAGTTGGTGTCACCAAGTTTTGTGTACATCCAAAACATCTATTAAAAACTAAACAGATCGTAGGAGGAACCAAACAAGTTCATTTTGATAAAATTGGCGACCTCCGGCCCGATATAATTCTATGTAATAAAGAAGAAAATACTGAAACGATAGTTGAAGAAGCTGGAAAGATTGCTCCTGTTCATGTTTCCGATGTAAAAACACTATCGCAGGCATTAGAATTAATTCAGCAATATGGCATACTGTTCAATAAACAGCACGAAACCAATACTCTTATTGCCCAAATTGTTATTGCCGAACAGCAATTCAAGAAAACGGTTGCATCTAAACCTAATAAGAAAGTAGCCTATTTTATATGGCGAAAACCTTGGATGGTCGCTGGTAACGATACTTTTATCAATACACTTTTAAAATTGAATGGGTTTACAAATGTGTTTAAAAATACAGATGGGAGGTATCCCGAAGTACAGTTAAGTCAATTAAAAGAAATGGATTATGTATTCCTTTCTTCAGAACCTTTTCCGTTTAAAGATAAACATATAGCCGAGATCCAAGTATTTACTTCTGCCAAAATTATCTTGGTTGATGGCGAGTATTTTTCCTGGTATGGTTCTCGACTGTTAGGTGCTTTTGAATATTTCAAATCACTTGCTCAGAAATTGTAAGAATTTCTAAACGAATAGTTGTTGTCTAGAAGAGCTTAAGATTTTGGTGGCTTATAGGCGCAAGAATTTAATCTTTTGATCAATTTTTAGAGCTTCAAAACTTAAAATATCACTAAGACCTGCGTCTACAAATTTTAAGTTATAGGCATCCTCTACCAAGCGCTTGTATTTACATACCAAATAATCTTTATAGGTATTTGTGGGGCATTTTGATTTCATGGTTAGTATTTTACTAAAAATACTTAATTTTTCCCAATAATACACCTTATTAATAGCCTTTTGTGACTTGTAGTCTTAAATGAAATAATACTTGATACTATTAACGATCCTGTAAAGCAAAGACGCGCCTTAAAAGGTCTGTAGAGCGAGAAGAAACCTTAGAGCGAATTTGTTTTTCTTCCACAGCAATCATTTTATAAACTCCTTTTAATGCTTCTTGAGTTACATAGTCAGTAAGATCTGGATTCACATTTTTAGTTAATGGGATGGCATTGTATTTTGTAATTAGGTTTGTCCAAATCTGATCAGCCCCTACTTTACCAAAAGAATTTTGAATTACAGGTTTAAACTTACTATATAATGCCTGTTGTGTTCGTGAAGTTAAGTATTGGGTTGCGGCATCTTGATTGCCCAATAAAATATTTTTGGCATCAGTAAATGTAATTCCCTTCACCGCATCTATAAAAATAGGTGTTGCTTCTTTCACCGCGTCTTCAGCAGCACGATTTAAGATTTTCAAGCCTTCATCAGCAATGCTTCCTAAGCCCACATCTCGTAATGTTTTATCTACTTTGCGCAACTCTTCAGGAAGTAGGATTTTAACCAATTCATTTCTAAAAAAACCATCCTGCGCAGTGAGTTTAGAAACTTGCTTATCAATCCCAAACTGAAGGGCTTCCTTAAGACCATTACCTATTTGATCTTGAGTTAAGGCTCCACCATCTTGTGGTAAGGAATTTACTACATTTTGTAATTCAGTACAGGAAAATAAGGCAAATACAAGACAGAGAGAAAGTATCTTTTTCATTATAGTATCTTTAGTTCATGATTAGTAGTAAAAATAGGAATTTAAAACTGCTTTTGGTTATACTATGTGGGTCATTTTTGGCGTGTACCGATCAACATACTAATCAAGAAGAAACAACAGTAACAACCTCATCGTATATAACGGTATTAGGAATTGCCCAAGATGGTGGTTTTCCACATATAAATAACCCAGCTGAATTTGAAGGCGTCGGTTCAGGTGAAATCAACGAAGAATTAGTGGTATCCCTCGGACTGGTGGATACGCAAGAAAAGAAGCACTTTCTTTTTGAAGCTACACCTGATCTACCAGAACAATTGGATTTGCTACGACGGGAGCATTCTGGAAGTAAAAATATTGTGGATGGAATTTTTTTGACTCACGCACATATCGGTCATTATACGGGTTTGATGTTTTTAGGTAGGGAAGCCATGGACGCAAGGAGTATTCTCGTTTACGCTATGCCCAGAATGCAACATTTCTTAGAAAACAATGGTCCTTGGAGTCAATTAATATCACTGAATAATATTAAAATCAACTCATTAAAAGCAGATAGTATTATTCTATTAACTTCAAACCTAAAAATAACACCCTTTGTTGTTCCTCACCGTGATGAGTTTTCAGAAACCGTAGGTTATCGCATAGACGGCCCCAATAAATCTGTGGTATTTATACCAGATATTGATAAATGGGAGAAGTGGGATCGGTCTCTGGTTAAACTAGTGGCTAGCGTAGATTATGCCTTTCTGGATGCTTCCTTTTTTGCCGATGGCGAAATTCCAAGACCTATGGCAGAAATACCCCATCCTTTTATTGAGGAAACGGTTTCGCTTTTCGCGAAAGCAGATACAAAAACCAAATCAAAAATTATATTCATTCATTTTAATCATTCCAATCCTGCTTTAGACCTAGCAAATGAGCAACGTAAATTATTGGAAGAACAAGGATTTCGCTTCGCTAAACAAGGCGATAGGTTTTTCTTATAGGATAGACTAAGCATAGTATAAAACACAACGTTTTTGTTGGCTTTTTTCGTAAATTTGCACCACCAAAAACAATCACCAATTCATGGAACAAATTGCTCCTTATACCCCTAAGCATAAAGTACGTATTGTTACGGCAGCATCCTTATTTGATGGTCATGATGCTGCGATCAATATTATGCGTCGCATTATACAAACTACAGGAGTTGAAGTGATTCACCTCGGTCATGATCGTTCAGTTGAAGAAGTAGTCAATACAGCTATACAAGAAGATGCCAATGCCATAGCAATGACTTCATATCAGGGAGGGCATAATGAGTACTTCAAGTATATGTATGATCTTTTACAGGAAAAAGGAGCTGGTCACATCAAGATTTTTGGTGGTGGTGGTGGTGTTATTCTTCCTGAGGAGATTGAGGATCTAATGAATTACGGAATTACCCGCATTTATTCCCCTGATGATGGTCGTGAAATGGGCTTACAGGGTATGATCAACGATCTAGTACAACAAGCTGATTTTCCCATAGGAGATTCACTCAATGGCGAAATAAACCACCTTCAAGAAAAAAACTCTGGCGCAATTGCCCGAGTTATCTCAGCTGCAGAAAATTTTCCTGAAATAGCTGCTGATACGCTTGATGCCATTCATAAAAAGAATAAAACCTCATTAACACCAGTTTTGGGAATCACCGGAACAGGCGGCGCAGGAAAGTCTTCCCTAGTAGATGAACTCGTACGTCGTTTTTTGATAGATTTTCCAGAAAAAACAATTGGACTCATCTCTGTAGATCCCTCCAAAAGAAAGACCGGAGGTGCTTTATTAGGAGATCGTATTCGAATGAATGCTATTAACTCTTCTAGAGTATATATGCGTTCATTAGCTACTAGACAGAGTAATTTGGCATTGTCAAAATATGTTAGTGAAGCCATAGAAGTTCTAAAGGCTGCTGCATATGATCTTATTATTTTGGAAACTTCTGGTATTGGACAATCGGATACTGAAATTCTAGAACATTCTGACGTTAGTCTCTATGTAATGACCCCAGAATTCGGCGCGGCAACCCAATTGGAAAAAATTGATATGCTCGACTTTGCAGATTTGGTGGCGATCAACAAATTTGACAAACGTGGCGCTCTGGATGCCTTGAGAGATGTCAAGAAACAATATATGCGCAATCATAATTTGTGGGATACACCACAGGATAACTTGCCCGTTTTTGGTACGATTGCCTCTCAGTTTAATGACCCGGGAATGAATACGCTCTATAAGTCTATTATGGAGAAGGTTAATGCGGTAAATGAAGCCAATTTGGCGTCTAGCTTTGCAATCAGTAAGGAGATGAGTGAGAAGGTTTTTGTGATTCCGCCAGCTCGTACCCGATATCTGAGTGAAATAGCAGAAAATAATAGAGCATATGATGCTTCTGCAAAAGCACAGCAAACCACAGCGCAAACGTTATTCGGCATCTATAAAACGATTGAAAGTGTTGCTGGGGAAGCTCCAGTGCTAGAAAAGTCAGGGATAGAGGTTACTACTGGATCAGAAGATAAAGATCTTCTTAAACTACTAATCGCCCAATTCGATAAGGTAAAACTAGATCTTGATCCACATAACTGGGAAGTTATTCTAGGTTGGGAAGAGAAGGTAAATAGGTATAAGGCTCCTGTGTATAGTTTTAAGGTGCGAGATAAAGAAATTAAGATTGACACGCATACCGAGTCCCTTTCCCATACACAGATTCCAAAAGTGGCTTTACCTAAGTATGAAGCCTGGGGAGATATTTTACGATGGAGTTTACAGGAAAATGTACCGGGAGAATTTCCGTATACATCGGGATTGTATCCTTTTAAACGTACCGGAGAAGATCCTACCCGTATGTTTGCTGGAGAAGGAGGTCCCGAACGTACTAACCGACGTTTTCACTATGTGAGTTTAGGAATGCCAGCGAAACGCTTGAGTACTGCTTTTGATAGTGTGACTCTTTATGGAAATGACCCGGGACACAGACCAGACATCTATGGGAAGATAGGTAATGCAGGAGTATCTATTTGCTGTTTAGACGATGCTAAGAAGCTGTATTCTGGTTTTGATTTAAGTCATCCGATGACTTCAGTGAGTATGACCATTAATGGACCGGCGCCAATGCTGTTGGGTTTCTTTATGAATGCGGCTATTGACCAGAATTGTGAGAAATATATTCGAGAAAATGGACTCGAAAAAGAAATTGAAGCTAAAATTGCTAAAATCTATAAAGGAAAGCAGCGTCCTGCCTATCAGGGAGATTTACCTGAAGGTAATGATGGTCTGGGTTTAATGCTTTTAGGCGTTACGGGGGATCAAGTGTTGCCAGGTGATGTGTATGCTCAAATCAAAACAGAAACACTAGCTCAGGTACGTGGTACAGTACAGGCAGATATTTTAAAGGAAGATCAGGCGCAAAATACCTGTATTTTCTCTACCGAGTTTGCCTTGCGATTGATGGGCGATGTGCAGGAATATTTCATTGAACAGCAAGTGCGTAATTTCTACTCGGTTTCTATTTCTGGCTATCATATTGCTGAAGCAGGTGCCAATCCAATCACGCAATTAGCACTCACTTTAGCTAATGGATTCACTTATGTGGAATATTACTTGAGTCGAGGAATGGATATTAATAAATTCGGGCCGAATTTATCATTCTTTTTCTCCAATGGTATCGATCCGGAATATGCGGTGATTGGTCGTGTAGCCCGTCGTATTTGGTCCAAAGCTTTGAAAAATAAATACGGAGCAAATCCGCGAGCGCAAATGCTCAAGTATCATATACAAACTTCGGGGCGTAGTTTACACGCTCAGGAGATTGACTTTAATGACATCCGTACTACTTTACAGGCTTTGTATGCTATTTATGATAACTGTAATTCTTTACATACAAATGCTTATGATGAAGCCATTACAACTCCTACCGAAGAGAGCGTACGTCGTGCGATGGCGATACAATTGATCATAAACAAAGAACTAGGGCTGGCTAAAAATGAAAATCCTATTCAAGGTGCTTTTATCATCGAAGAGTTGACTGATCTGGTAGAAGAGGCAGTATTGACCGAATTTGATCGCATCACTGAACGTGGTGGAGTTTTAGGTGCAATGGAAACGATGTACCAACGTAGCAAGATTCAGGAAGAGAGCCTGTATTACGAAACCTTAAAGCATACAGGAGAATTCCCGATTATTGGGGTAAATACCTTCTTGAGTAGTAAAGGTTCGCCTACAGTACGTCCAGCAGAAGTCATTCGTGCCACCGAAACCGAGAAGCAATATCAAATCACCATGCTGGAAAATCTCAATGCTAATAATCCAGATGCTGTTGCAGAGCAATTGGCGAAAATACAGGAAGCCGCGATCCAGAATGAAAATATTTTTGAATGCTTGATGGAGGCTACCAAAGTTTGTTCTTTAGGTCAAGTCACTAATGCTCTCTTTGAAGTAGGTGGGCAGTATAGGAGGAATATGTAAGTAGAGAACCCTTTTGCCTTTGGTAAATGTACGTAACTTATTTACCCTGTTATTTTCATAGAATATTTTTAATAGAGTTGTACTGTTGTTAGCGGAGAAAAATGATGCAAAATGCCTTTCCTGACTTTCATCAGGATCTACAGCTTGTCATAGGATTTTTATTACTGAGAATAGTTTATTCCCTTGGCAAAAGTATTTGAATGGCTTATCCTGAATGAGATTGGGATCTAATTATGGTAATGACTATTCACTTTTAATCCATTTTTGAATATTGCACTACATTAGCCCCAGAGTAAGTATTTTATAGACATATCTTGAACCAAGTCGAGGTTGTAATCTTATTAAATTTGTCCAATCCCATATATAACTTGATATTTGCGGCTTTATGCAAGCAAACCATCCTGTCGTTTTAGTAACCGGTGCTTCTTATGGTATTGGTAAGGCTATTGCCGAGTATTTGGCCACACGGTCGTATACCGTTTTTGGTACTAGTCGTAATCCGAAAGAAAATACGGTTAATGGTGTGCAGCTACTTGCCCTTGATCTCACAAAAGAGGGCACAATAAGTACTTTGATAAATACAATAATAGAAAAATCAGGTCAAATAGACTTTTTAATTAATAATGCTGGCATGGGTATTACAGGAGCAGTTGAGGAAACTCCACTAGATGCCATGAAGCTTGCCTTTGAGACTAACTATTTTGGTACACTGGGACTTATTAATGAAGTGCTACCACATATGCGTAATCAACACTCAGGAATGATCATAAATATTACCTCTATAGCTGGTTATATGGGATTGCCCTTTCGTGGAATTTATACGGCAACCAAAGGGGCTTTGGGCTTAACTACAGAAGCATATCGATTAGAACTAGTACCTTTTAATATTAAAATGACAACTATTGCGCCTGGTGATGTGGCAACTAATATTGCCGCTGGTCGCTTTCACACACCTGTATGTGATCATTCACCTTATAACAAGCAATATGCTAAAAGTCTAGCTATGATGGACACGCAGGTGGATACAGGGATTTCCACCTTAAAAATGGCTCAAGCTGTCCATCGGGTAATGAAAAAAAAGAACCCCAAAGCACATTATCGCGTTGGTCATACAGTACAGAAGCTTGGGGTTACTTTAAAGCGAATTTTACCAAGTCGCTTCTATGAGTATTTACTCAAACGGCATTATAAACTTTGACCATTACTTTTGCTGTCAACAATTGTGCAAATCTTTTTGTATTTGGGAAATATACGGACTCTAAATAAGTGCGCGCATTGTGTACTTTTGATATAACAATAAGTAATTTATCATCTATGAAGTTTTTTATTGATACAGCAAATCTAGACCAGATCAAAGAAGCTCAAGACTTGGGTGTTTTGGATGGCGTTACCACCAATCCTTCATTAATGGCAAAAGAAGGCATAACAGGTAGGGAGAATATTCTTAAACACTATGTTGACATCTGCAATATTGTGGATGGTGATGTAAGTGCAGAGGTGATTTCTACTGATTTTGAAGGAATGATAAAAGAGGGACAAGAGCTAGCAGCTTTACACGGTCAGATTGTAGTGAAAGTTCCTATGATTAAAGAAGGTGTAAAGGCAATTAAGTATTTTTCAGATCATAACATAAGTACAAATTGTACGCTGGTGTTCTCGTCTGGGCAGGCACTCCTAGCAGCCAAAGCAGGAGCATCTTATGTTTCACCTTTTATAGGGCGTTTGGATGATATTTCAACAGATGGTCTAAACCTTATTGCAGAAATAAGACATATCTATAATAATTTTGGATTTGAAACTCAAATTCTAGCGGCTTCTGTGCGCCATACCATGCATGTAATCGAATGTGCTAAAATAGGGGCAGATGTGATGACTGGGCCACTTTCGTCAATAGAAGGGCTTTTAAAACACCCACTAACTGATATTGGATTAGCTAAGTTCTTAACAGATTATAAGAAAGGAAATTAAAATTTTTATTGATTGAGAAAAGCCAATAATTCATCTTCAAAACCTACTTGATAAAGGTTAGAATGGCTGTTGTATATTTTTCCATCAGGGTACAAAAGCAATGTTTTACTTTGGTGATTGAGTACAACTAAATCTCGTAGTGATTTTCGGTAATCTTTGAATTGAAACTCCCGATCAATATGATATTTATGATTTTTAACCGCTTTTTGCCATTTGTTTAAGTCATTCGCCACATTGATGTGTATACCTACAAAATCAAATTCTGGAAACTTTGAGCGTAATTCTTGACTACGCCTATGGGCATTCTCCATATGATCAAAAGAGTTAGCCAAGGCGTCCATAGACCAAAAATAAAGAACTGTAGGTTTTTCTATGACATCGTGAAGGGTGACAAGTCGACCCTCAGCATCTACCAATAATTGGTCAGGTATTACGTGTCCAGCTTGCATCCGTTTATTAGCCATAAATACGCGCTCTATACGTTTTTTGGTACTGGATTTATGGGTGCTTTTATCAAATGCATCATAAATCTCGTCGGTGTGCCCCATCTCATTGTTATTTGCTATAAAGACAAGGGCAAGACGACGTAGCAAATGATCTTTAATGTCAGGATTAGAAATCAAGCTATCGATAAGTTTGATCTCTATAATATTATGGTGATAAGAAAATATATTATAGGGTAAATTTTCTCCATATTGTAAAAAGCTTTGATGATTAAAATAATTTTCTAGATAAGCAATATATCCATAAAACTCTTCCATACTAGGATCATTCATGTCTATACTTTCGCGAAAGCTATAAAAGTCATCAGGCAAGTTTTTTATAAAACCAATTTTATTTCTAGAATAGTGTGTAAAGGGGTACTGCTCCTTTCGTTGATAATTATGCACGCGCAATGCCAAATCCATCATTTTATCAAACTCGATAGAAACAGTGTTTTTTGATTTGAAATTAGCATACATAGCTTTTCTAATTTCGTATATAGAATCTAGTGCTAATTCAAAATTTTTAGGAAGACGCTGGTATAAATCATTTAGTTTGCCGTCTTCTTTTTCTTTTTGTAGAAACAGATCCATTAAGAAATTATTCTTCTTTGCACCTATGCCAGTATAAGATAGCGATTCGTCAAACTCAACAGTATTTAATCGTAACATCAAGCTATCACCTTCCTCAAGGTGTAATACTTGACCTTCTGCGTGAACAAAATTGTACAATCCTGATTCAAAGTTGTCAAATTCGTATAAAAATCTATTGTTTGCATCCAGTTGCACAGTATCAATGACCACATCATTTTTTATAATGGTAAGAATGTTGGATCTCGGATTTACAATCTCACCACCAAGATAGGTGCCATTGGCCTTTTTGCCAACACCTACGCAACCTGACAAGCACAAGATACTCGCCGCAAGAAAGCCAAAAAGGTTTGAAAAGCGCATAGTTAGCAACTTTAAATAGACTTAAAAATATGATTGAGTTTTTCCAAAAATAACTTTATAACCCAAAATCCCATGTTAATACCTAGTTAAAACCAATAAAGATGAATGCTTCTTCTAAAAATAAAGGATTATAGGTATTTTTGCCCCCTCAAAAACTATTAAAATGTTATCAGTTTCTAATCTATCGGTTCAGTTTGGAAAGCGTATTTTGTTTGATGAAGTTAATACTTCTTTCACTACCGGTAATTGTTATGGTATTATAGGTGCTAATGGTGCAGGGAAGTCTACTTTCTTAAAGATATTATCGGGTAAGCAAGAAGCTACTTCTGGTAAGGTGCATCTTGAACCTGGCAAACGCATGTCTGTATTGGAGCAAAACCATTTTGCCTATGATGATTTTCCAGTCTTGGAAACTGTAGTTATGGGTAATAAACCTTTATATACCATTAAAAAGGAAATAGACTCATTGTATGCAGATTATTCTGATGAAAATGCCGAGCGCATTGGCGAATTGCAGGTGCAGTTTGAAGAAATGGATGGTTGGAACGCGGATAGCGAGGCTGCTGCTTTACTTTCAAATCTTGGAATTAAAGAAGATCTGCATTATACCTCTATGGCAGACCTAGATGGAAAACAACGTGTTCGTGTCTTACTAGCTCAGGCACTTTTTGGTAATCCAGATGTCTTAATTATGGATGAGCCTACCAATGATTTAGATTATGAAACAATTCATTGGCTAGAGAGTTTCTTGGCAAATTATGACAATTGCGTCATTGTAGTTTCTCACGACCGTCATTTTTTAGATAGTGTTTGTACCCATATATCAGATATAGATCGTAGTAAGATTACGCATTACAGTGGTAATTATACCTTTTGGTATGAGTCTTCTCAACTAGCAGCTAGACAGCGAGCACAGCAAAATAAAAAGGCCGAAGAGAAGAAAAAGGAATTACAAGAGTTTATTGCTCGTTTTAGTGCCAATGTGGCAAAATCTAAACAGGCTACATCTAGAAAAAAGATGATTGACAAACTCAATATTGAAGAAATTAAACCTTCTAGTCGAAGGTACCCAGGAATCATTTTTGAGCGTGATCGAGAAGCTGGGGATCAAATCTTGAATGTACAGGGACTTGAGGCTTCTATTGATGATGAAACCCTTTTTAAGAATATTGATATTAATCTAGCAAAGGGAGATAAAGTGGTTGTTTTTTCGAAAGATACTAGGGCTACACAAGCGTTCTATCAGATTATTAATGAAAAGGAAATTGCTAAAACAGGCAAATATGATTGGGGAGTAACAACAACACAGTCGTATTTACCTTTAGATAACCAAGAATATTTTGAGTCTGATGATAATTTGGTGGATTGGTTGCGTCAATATGCGCAAACCGAAGAGGAGCGGGAAGAAGTATTCCTGCGTGGGTTCTTAGGCAAGATGCTCTTTAGCGGTGAAGAGGCATTAAAGAAATCTAATGTTCTTTCTGGAGGAGAAAAAGTACGTTGTATGATTAGTAAAATGATGATGAAACGTGCTAATATCCTAATGGTGGATGAACCTACTAACCATCTAGATTTAGAAGCGATTACTGCATTTAATAATGCGTTGAAAAATTTTAAGGGAACTGTTTTGCTAACAACTCACGATCACGAGTTTGCTCAAACGGTTGGCAATAGAGTAATAGAATTAACACCCAATGGCGTTATAGATCGTTATATGAATTTTGAAGAGTATATGACGGACAAAAAAGTAAAGGAATTACGAGAAAAAATGTATTCCTAGAATGAGGCCGATATCTATGATATAAGAGTTATTTAACCCTGTTGTTCCATTTCTTCAACAGCTTTGTTAATAAGCTGTTTTGCCTTAATGATATCTGTGTTTTTAACTAGAATCACGACCTCATTTAAGTATGATATGGCAAAGCCGCCTCTTCGTGCACTTTCTCCATCATCTCTTATAATGCAAGGAATGCCTGCATCTTCCAGGATCGTTTCAATATATTGCGCTGGGATTTGTGCTCCAGTGTAAACTTTAGTGTATTCAGAGTTAGGAAATATACTCATCGGCTTTTATCATATTTACTATTCCAAATTACCGTATTGAAGTTTTTGCCTTGAGCAAAAGCGTAATACAATACAATAGCGGCAACAGATTTAAATATAAACAAAAATACCATTATATCCTGTTGAGAGCTTTGTTCTTTACTCAACAATCCATCAGGGATTAGCATAGTACATAAAATGCTAACTAAGAAAATAGCAACTACTAAATTTTCAAATCTTTTATAAGGCCACATAAACAACTTTCTAAAAGGGTGTAAGTCATTACCCCATTTATGAATTAAATAGTAATAATCATTTCCTATAGGCGCAAAGAGTAGGGGGTCATCGGTTTTGTAGAGGATAAACATCTTAGATGGCGCTATAATCTTAAATTCTTCCAGTTGTGTTTGATGAGTATTTTCTAAGTATTTAATCTCATCTAAAGCTCTTTGTGGATAGTCTCCCTTAAAAAGACTACTGTCTAAAAACCGTAGTCTATAATCAACGCATATTTTTTTAATGTGGTTTTTGTGAAAAATACGTTTTGCATCAAGCAAATCAGTATTAAAGGTGTTGAACTGCTTTGTATTACCGCTCGACAATTTATTTAAAATGGTCTGCTCACGATCGGTATCTTTTTTAAAAATAGCTTTAACCTGTATTAAAATTTCGGCATCACTAATAGTTTTAGCCCGTACAGCGTCTAATTTTTCTTGGATGTTAGTTCTTTTGAGCAAGATGTATTTTTGCTTAAAGGTACATAGAATCTAAAAAAACTTATGGATATATTATTTAACGGAGATTTGCACCAAATTCTTTTTCAAAACGCTGCTGTAATTTTTGCATCACCTTGTCAACCTGTTTGTCAGTTAAGGTCTTTTTATCGTCTTGGAAAATAAATTTTAATGCATAGCTTTTCTTTCCTTTTGGAAGTTTTCCTTGATATACATCAAATAAGTCTACTTCTTTCAATAAGTGCTTTTCTGTCTGACGTGCCACTTTAGCGAGATCATCAAACGCTATGGTGTTGTCTAGAAGTAAGGCAAAATCTCTTCGTACAGATGGATACTTTGGAATTTCAGTATACTTAATGGCCTTTTTGCTTAGGAGTTTTAAAATAATATCCCAATAAAAATTGGCATAATATACTGGAGAGTCTATTTCAAGGGTTTTTGTCACTTTGGTTTTTAATAAGCCATAGGAAACAAGTCGGTTTTTGCCAAGACTGAGATCAAGTCCTTCTGAAAAACACTTTTCTCTAGTACAATTAGTTTGAACTTGCTGCATGCCTAGCAAGTCAAGAATACTATCAACAATACCCTTCATATAAAAGAAGTTACTATAACTTTGTGTGTCAATCCAATTTTCGGCTTCCAATTTTCCGGTTACAAACACCCCTAAGTGTTTGTTTTCTTTGCGTTCTTTGTCGTTATATTGATGATAGGTTTTTCCGAACTCAAAAAACTTTAGATCAAAACGTTTATGATTTTGATTGTGCTTTATGGCTTCTAATCCTGAAGCTATCATTGTTTGACGAAGTACATTGAGATCTGTGCTCAAGGGATTGAACAAGGTAACATTATGAGCCTCTTGAAGATATTCAAAATCTTGACTATACAATTCGGAGGTAAGACTGTTGGTCATTATCTCATAAAACCCCTGTGCCACCAATTGTTGTGCCACCCGATTTTGTATGTAATGATCTTCATATTTTGAAACATTGGCTATAGTCGCATTGAGTTTATTACCAAAATTTACATTGTTATAGCCATAAACACGAAGTATCTCTTCAATCACATCAACTTCTCGGGTTACATCATTTCTAAATGCAGGAATAGTCATGCCTATTCCAGATTCAGTTACATTATTAATTTTTATTTCCAGGGAAGTAAGTATGCTCTTTATGGTTTCTCTTGGGAGCTCTTCTCCGATAAGGCAGCTTACCTTATCAAAGTTTAAAAATACTTGATGGTCTTCTATTTTTTTTGGGTATATATCTACAATATCACTAGTTACCTCGCCGCCTGCGATTTCTTGTATTAGCAGTGCTGCTCGTTTTAAAGCATACTCTGTAATATTAGGATCAATACCACGCTCAAAGCGAAAGGAAGCATCTGTATTCAATCCGTGTCTTTTTGCCGTTTTTCGTACAGATACTGGATTAAAATAAGCACTCTCTAAGAAAATTGCCGAAGTATTTTCAGTCACCCCGCTATTTATGCCGCCCAAAACTCCTGCAATACACAGTGGTTTTTGTGCATCACAAATCATAAGGTCATCTTCGTGTAACTCACGTTCTACCTCATCTAAGGTTGTAAATTTCGTTCCTGGCTCACAGGTTTTAACTACTATTTTACCTTCACTAATTTTGGCTAAATCAAAAGCGTGCAATGGTTGTCCCAATTCGTGTAAAACATAATTGGTAACATCTACAACATTGTTAATAGGTGAGAGACCAATTGCCTTGAGCCTATTTTGCAACCAATTGGGAGAATTGGCCACCTTAAGACCACTTATAGTAACACCTGCATATCTGGGGCAACGCTCATTCTCTAAGACTTCTACATCAACCTTAGCCATACGGCTATCTACCTTAAAAACACTATTAGAAGGAGTAATTAGGGATGAATTTATTTCTTGTCGTAATAGAGCTGCTTTAAGATCACGCGCTGTACCTAAATGACTCATAGCATCTGCTCGATTGGGAGTTAAACCTATTTCAAAGATAGAGTCATTTTCTATATCAAATATGCTAGCAGCAGGAGTACCAGGCTCAAGATTTTCGTCTAGGATCATAATCCCATCATGGCTAGATCCCAGGCCAAGTTCATCTTCAGCACAAATCATACCATGAGACTCTTCACCACGTATCTTTCCTTTCTTTATTTTCCAAGCTTCACCTTCCGCAGTATATAAGGTAGTTCCAACAGTCGCTACGGGAACTTTTTGACCTGCTGCAACATTAGGAGCTCCACAAACTATTTGCAAAGTTTCTTCCTGCCCAATAGCAACAGTTGTCAATTTTAATCGATCAGCATTTGGATGTTGTCTACAAGTAAGTACTTCCCCTACAACTACGCCATCAAGCCCTCCTTGTACACTTTGATAGGAGGTAATTCCCTCTATTTCAAGGCCTAAATCAGTAAGTAGTTCACCAGTTTTTTCAGCCTCCCAGTCTAATGTGATGAATTGCTTTAGCCAGTTGTATGAAATCTTCATTGTCAGATTTTAGAAGCAACAAATATACTAAGTATCCCTATTTCTAGTAGGTTTTTTAGTAGATTCACGTTTTAACCCTATTTACGTTATGATAAGAAGAATTGTAATCTATATGCTTTGTGTTATTGCACTTTCGTGCGAAACAAAAAGAAACCAAAAATCAACTAGTACCATAGCTAGATTGAAGCAGGGAGATTGGTTAGCGACTCTTATGGTACAGGACAATGAACAATTGCCATTTAATGTCAAAGTTTTAAATGATAATAGTTTAACCATTCATAATGATGTAGAGGTTATTAAGGTAGATGAAGTTGAAATAAAAGGAGATAGTATATGGTTTCAAACACCTGTTTTTGAGGGGTATATTGATGGTTTGATTAATAAGAGTGGGACACTGGTTACTGGCAGTTTTATCAAACCAAGTCTCGATCGGGTAGTGCCTTTTACTATGCAATATGGCGAAGCAGTACGCTTTCCTGGAGCTAGTACTGCATCAGAAAATGTTAGTGGAAATTGGGAAGCGGTTTTTAGTCCGGATAACGAAGCCGATAGGTATATAGCCAAAGGCACATTCCGTCAAAATGGAAATCTTGTTACGGGAACCTTTAGAACAACAACAGGGGATTATCGGTATTTACAAGGAGTTGTGGATGTTGACAGATTAAAACTGTCAACATTTGATGGAGCACATGCTTTTTTATTTACAGCCCAAGTTGAAGGCGATAGTCTAATAGGTACATTTTACAGTGGCAATCATTTTAAAGAACCGTTCCGCGCAAAGCGAAATCCAAATTATGAATTGCCAGATGCAACTTCGCTTACCTACATTAAAGAGGGGTACGACGGAATGGCTTTCTCATTTCCTGATGCTAATGGTAACATGATATCACTGGAGGATGATAGATTTAAGGATAAGGTTGTACTGGTACAGATTATGGGAACCTGGTGTCCCAATTGTCTAGAAGAAAGTAAATATTATGTAAATTATCTAAATGAACATTTTGATCAGGATTTAGAGATCATTGCGCTTGCTTTTGAGTATGCGCCTACTCCTGAAAAGGCCTTTGTAAGTATTCAACGACTTAAGGATCGATTGGGGATTACTTACCCAATACTTTTGGCGCAATATGGAACTGAGGACAAAAAACTAGCGCAAGAAAAGTTACCGATGCTCAATCACGTATTATCCTATCCTACTACTATTTTTATTGATAAAAAAGGAGCAGTGAGGCGCATTCATACAGGTTTTAATGGGAAAGCGACAGGAGATAAACATGTAGCTTTTAAGAAAGAATTTGAAACCTTTGTTGCAGTACTCTTGGATGAACAATGAAAATAAAAAAAGAACCGCGCTTAAGCACGGTTCTTTTTAATTCGTGTATAAATTATTTATACCACTTATTGTACTACTATTTTTCTAGAAGTTCTTATTAATTCATTTTCAAGAACTACAAAATAAACACCCGATGACAAATTTTGTAGATTAAGAGTAACACTTCCTTCTGATCTTGAGCTAATCGTTGGAGCGATAACGCGTCCAGCTATATCTACTAATTGAATAGCTGTATTACTAAGGTCATTAGCTTCAATTGTTGCAAAATTTGAAGTAGGGTTAGGGTAAAGTTTAATACTGGTTGCAAATTCTAAATCTTCAGTAGATAACAAGAAATCTGTAGTAAAGCTAAATCCTAATTCACTTCCAAAATCATCTTCAAGTATTTCAATAATACCAGTGTTTCCTGGATTTACAATTCTTGCAAAACCATTTCCTTGAGCTGTAGACGCAAAATGACTTAGACCATCGCCTGCCGTATCTTCTATAACTAGCCTATAGCAACCATCTTCTAAACTATAGTCATCAATAAAGTTTGTGTTTGCAGTAGGTAAATCATTGGATCCTATTATGTTGCCATCACCATCAAATAAGGTATAACTATTTTGAGTAAAGGCATTATTTGTTCTAATGAACACCGCCATATCATTGGGGATAACTATTGGGACGTCAATTGTAGATGACATTATATTATTAAAACTATAGTCATCAGCCCCGCCATTGGGGTTAGATACTTCTACATTAAATCTATTGTTGGCATTTTGAATATCAAACCATAATTCTTCTACTGCAGGTAGTTCTACTTGAGCCTCCTCCATGAAGGCCAAATTGCCACTCCATTCAAAAGTTTGTGGTGTAATAGATTCATTTAGCCAATAGGTTATCGTCAGGCTTGTTAAGGAGGTTGCACCTGTATTTCTTATAGTTATCATTGGAGCTCCACAGCTATTGCCTACGCGTCTAAAATCAGCTGTATTATTTGGAGCAGCAATTTGCACTACTGCAGCATCTTGATTAAAATTAGGAGGTCCATAAGCAACTACTTGATGTGCCGCGTGGTATCTGTAATTATTATTTATTCCTCCTGGAGGAATAGAGGTAGTGTAATCTATATTAAGCATACTTCCTGCACTTACAAAGGGCGTGAGATCTTGTTCCGTTATTAGGGTAGGGCGACTTGGGCACCACCCATTTCTATTAAATAACCAAGTGCCGCCTTGAGGAAAAATGGGATTTAGGCCACATTCTCGAAAAATATCCCAAACAAATTGTTCTTGTCCATCTATGGAAATTATATGTTCGACTAAACCACCATTTTGAGGAAATTCACCAAGTGTTCCATGTCCTGTAATAGATGATCTTAACTTAAACTCACTAGCTCCTGCCACTAGGGGCATTTCAAGAGGAGCATATACCAAATCATCAAGAATTTCGACAACAGGTATTCCAGGGTTACCTCCTGTACGATTAGATCCTTGCCAAATTTGATCAAATTGTAATACGTCGCGAGGAGGTGTGCCTACAATGAATAAAAATTCAAGATCTAACTCTGTTTGAAATTGACCGCCAAGGGTAATGAGTACTCTTTTATCACCATTAAGTATAGGCGTAAAATCTGTTAAATCAAAGAACCAAGACTCTCCATCTACTCCAAAATCCAACCCAATACCAAAAGGTGTGACTAAAGACACGATTTCATTGAAAAAAGGAAACCTTCTAAAAAACTCTAAATCGCTTATATCAATTTCACCGTCTTGTGATAGGGTAGTTTCGTCAATGAGTTCGCCTGTAATTTCATCATATATCCGCTGGTCTATGCCCCAATGCTCAA
>CAZDFA010000004.1:0-50767 GCA_964504555.1 uncultured Flavobacteriaceae bacterium
ATAACATAAATCTTTTTCGAAGTACAGCAGAAGATTTGGGATTGTATGAATATTTCATTCCAAGTCATGCCGCGATACAATGCGCCATTATTCCAGAGAATGATCGAGTAAAAATGCTTTCGCGAAAGCTGAATCAGAACAACTTTACTGTAAAACCCATTCTATCCCCTACGGTCTCCAAAGGAAAAGAACGTCTGCGCTTTTGCTTGCATAGTTTTAATACTAAGGCGGAAATTCTTGAAGTTCTTGATTTACTAAAGAAAAATCTTTAATATAGATTTAGTTCAAGCACGTTTTGTTATGCAACCTCAATTAACGACAATAGCTAATTTTCAATACTCCTGCGAAGCCCAAATCATAAAATATCGCCTTTTAGCTGAAGAAATAGCTAGCCCTAATTGTAATCAAAAACAGATACAGCTATACGCTACGGTGACTGATTTTAAATCTTTGGGGTCACTTATGATAGGTTTTCTATATGGATCACTGCGCTTTTATACAAGGTATCAATACCGATGTGAAAATTGTAAACATAAATTTAGTATAGATGAGTAGTTCTTATTTCATCACTGGCATTTCTACTGAAGTTGGCAAAACCCTAGCTTCAGCCATTATAGTTGAGGCATTACAAGCAGATTATTGGAAGCCTGTACAAGCAGGAGAATTAGCATATTCAGACACACATAAAGTCAAAAACTTAATTTCCAATGACATATCGCAATTTTACGATAATACATATGCATTGCAGTCTCCTATGAGTCCGCATGCTGCTGCGGCTATCGATGGAGTGAGGATTGCTATTAAAGATATCAAACGACCCAAAACAAAAAATAGCTTAGTTATTGAAGGAGCAGGTGGATTGTTAGTCCCACTTAATGATAATCAACTAATTATTGATTTGATAAAACCTTCAGATAAAGTGATTATCGTTTCTAGACATTATTTGGGCAGTATTAACCACACTTTGCTTACGGTAGAAGCACTTAAACAACGAAAATTGTCCATCGCAGGGATTATTTTTTCTGGCAATGAGCACCCTACTACAGAGGCTATCATTGAAAAAATGACACAAGTTCCTATTATTGGCCGCATAGATGAACAACCTTATTTTGATAAAACTGTGGTGAAAGAATATGCTGCCATATTTGAAGAAAACATTAAAAACCTATAGTTTGCAGTCACGAATAGTAGAAGAAATGACCAACGCCCAATTAGATCAAAAACACATCTGGCATCCATTGACCCAACATCAAACGGCTGCGGCACCTTTATCAATTATTAAGGCAGAAGGTGCTTTGTTATATGGAGCAAATGGTAAAACCTATATCGATGGGATTGCATCCTGGTATACTACCATGTATGGCCACGCTAACCCCAAAATTATTGAGGCCATAAAAAGACAAATGGAGCAACTGGATTTTGTTATGTTTAGTGGATTTACCCATGAACCCGCAATCTGCTTAGTAGAAAAACTTATGCCGTTGCTACCTGCCAATCAACAGAAAATCTTCTTTAATGATAATGGCTCCACGGCAATTGAAGCTGCAATTAAAATGGCGATTCAATACTATCATAACAAAGGAGACAAAAGAGATACGATTATTGCCTTCGAAAACGGATTTCACGGAGATACTTTTGGAGCAATGAGTGCCTCAGGTATTGCAGCATACAACGCCCCATTTGAGGATTTTATGCTCAAAGTGGTTCGTCTACCCACTCCGCAAGGAGATAATCATGCTGAAGTGCATGAGGCTTTAGACAACTATTTACAAAACAATGCCTGTGCGGCCTTTATTTTTGAACCTTTGGTTCAAGGTGCAGCCGGAATGCAGTTTCATACGGCTTCAGGTCTTGATACTCTCATTGCCCAATGTGAACAGGCCGATGTACTGTGTATCGCCGATGAAATTATGACTGGATTTGGTAAAACAGGTACCACCTTTGCTTCAGATCAGTTGCAGTATAAGCCCGACATCATCTGCTTAAGTAAAGCATTGACTGCTGGGATGTTTCCATTGAGTATTACTAGCTGTTCTCAAGAGATTTTCAATGGATTTTTAAGCGAGCAGACCAGCAAAGGATTTTTCCACGCACATACCTATAGTGCCCACCCATTAGGTTGTGCTGCGGCGATTGCCAGCATTGATTTGCTACAATCAGACTATATTCAACAACAGATTACTCATATTCATCATCGACATTCCGCTTTCGCGGAAAGCATAACAACGCACCCAAAAGCAAAAAATGTGCGGGTGAAAGGTGTGATTCTTGCTTTTGAATTGGATGTCCCAATGGATCGATATGGAACCGAGCGTCAACAATTATATGATTTCTTTATGGATCGCGGTGTCTGTTTAAGGCCTTTAGGTAATTCCATTTATGTGCTACCGCCTTATGTTATCAAAGATGAGCAATTGGATATTATATATAAAGCAATTACTTCTGTTCTAGAGGAATTTTAGTCCTAACTATTGTTCATGTTCATTTAGAGGCATCATAGTAATGATACTATCTTTTGCCTCAATATAAACTTCAAGTTTTTTGTAAACGGGATTTTCCTTAGGACCTGTAGTAGTTACATAAATTTCACCTTTTCCCTTAGACCCCTTTATTGGAATTACAGCACTTGAAGTTTGATCACCATTGGAATAGTTGAACTTGTAACTACCTATGCCATTTTTTTCAATAGGTTCGCCTAATTCCCGTGCTACATCACTGTTTAGAATCACTTTGGCAAGCACTTCATCATAACTGGTGTTTTCTTTAACACTATTGATTATACCAAAAGCGCCAAGCCCAATTGCTACTATAAATATTACAATTAATGTAAGACATCCACCCACTGGCACAAACCATTTCCAGTTGCGTTTCCACCAATTAGGGCGTTCTATTAGGCTATTATTAAAATCGGTCATAATAAATAGGTTTACCTATATGTATTTGTGGGTTTAAATAGGTTACACGTTAATCTAAAATTTTTATGAAGCTATGGGGTAGTAGTGAGGTCATCTTGTATTTTTGTTTTTTATAAAGTAACCTTAGTATAGAAACTCAAATAGCAATTACGGCCATAGCAACCCTTTCTGCATTAGGCGAAATGACAGAGAGCTGGCAAGCTTATTCCAAGCCCGATAGTTGTGTCCAATGGGATAAAAACCTAGAGGAGTTTACGGCCACAATCCCTGAAGAACAGAAGAAAAAAATAAAATTACTTTCTACTAAAAATCCAAACTATGAATATCTAGACCCTTCGGTATTGTATGCTATTTATACAGCTAGGCAAGCGGTAAATGAAGCAGGTTGGAAAGATGGTGATTTTGGCATAAATATAGGCTCCTCTCGTGGTGCCACACAATTGTTTGAAAAGTACCATACAGATTTTGTGCAAACCAATAAAAGTCCCGTGCGCGCTTCTCCTTCAACAACCTTGGGCAATATTTCCACTTGGGTAGCTCAGGATTTAAAGGCTATAGGCCCAGATATTTCTCATTCCATAACCTGTAGCACCGCCTTGCACGCGCTAATTAATGGTATTGCATGGTTGCAGTCAGGGATGGCAAGTAAATTTTTAGTTGGAGGTTCTGAAGCTGCCTTGACGCCTTTTACTTTGGCCCAAATGAGGGCGATGAAACTTTTTCCACCAGATAAATTGGAGACCGAATTTCCCTGTCGTTCATTGGATTTATCAAAAAAACAAAACACGATGGTATTAGGAGAAGGTGCTGGAGCGATGTGTTTGGAATTAGGGGAAAAAGAAAATGCATTGGCATACATAGCAGGTATTGGGTATGCTACAGAAACTTTAACCCATGCTGCTTCCTTATCGGCGAATGGGTCTTGTTTTCAAAAATCAATGCAAATGGCGTTAACAGCTGACGGTCCAGATGATATTGATGCAATAGTTTTACACGCTCCAGGTACGGTTAAAGGGGATCAAGCGGAGATGAATGCGATCAAAGAAGTTTTTGGAGATCGTTTGCCTTTATTGACTTCCAATAAATGGAAGCTTGGACATACTTTTGGTGCTAGCGGCATATTGAGTATGGCTATGGCCATTAATATGTTGACACGTCAAAAATTTATTACGATCCCATACCTCCAGGACCAGGCTAATAGAAGTAACAGGAAAATAAATAGGGTTTTGGTAAACGCTGTGGGATTTGGAGGTAATGCGGTGAGTATTCTTTTGGAAGGAATATAATTTAGTCCTTACCACATTTGTCCAGGATAGCGCAATTGAAAACTACTTATTTATTATTTTTGAGCTATGAGCATAATTCGTCACAACTGGACTAAAGAAGAAATTTTAGCTATTTATAATAAACCTATGATGGAGTTGCTTTATGAAGCAGCAACCATTCATCGTAAACATCATGATCCCAATACAGTACAAGTGTCTACTCTATTGTCGATAAAAACAGGTGGATGTCCAGAGGATTGTGGGTATTGTCCGCAAGCCGCGCGTTATCATACCGATATTAAAGGTAATGATCTAATGACAGTTTCTCATGTAAAGGCACAAGCATTGCGAGCCAAAGCTGCTGGAAGCTCAAGAGTGTGTATGGGAGCTGCCTGGAGAAATGTAAAGGATGGAGAAGAGTTTGATCAAGTACTTGAAATGGTTAGAACCATTAACAAGCTGGATATGGAAGTATGTTGTACCCTAGGAATGGTCACTGAAAATCAGGCTCAACGCTTAGCTGAGGCAGGACTCTATGCATACAATCACAATTTGGATACATCAGAAGATTATTATAAAGATGTTATTTCCACACGAGCCTATCAAGATCGATTGGATACTATATCTAATGTGCGTAAAACCAATGTAACGGTGTGTAGTGGTGGGATTATTGGAATGGGTGAAGCAGTAGCCGACCGTGCAGGCATGCTTGTTGCTTTGGCAACCTTGGACCCGCAACCAGAAAGCGTGCCAATAAATGCGTTGGTCTCGGTGGAAGGAACACCTATGGAAGAAATGGAACCTATATCAATCTGGGAAATGATTAGAATGGTGGCTACCACGCGTATCGTAATGCCGCAAACGCAAGTGCGCTTATCAGCAGGGAGAACTGAAATGAGCAGAGAAGGGCAAGCTATGTGCTTTTTTGCTGGTGCCAACTCTATTTTTGCAGGGGATAAGTTACTCACCACGCCCAATCCAGATGTCAATGAAGACATGAAGATGTTTGAATTGTTAGGGTTAAATCCGCAGAAACCTTTTGTAAAGAAGAAACAGCCTCAAACTGTTGAAGCAGAAGACTCTAATTATGAAGCTCTTGGCGAAAAACCAAGATGGACACGTCCAGAACATAAAATTAACCGTAACGAATTGGCGAAAAATAAGTCTACTCAAGTAAATTAAGCTCGATTCTAGGTAGGTCTTATTCGAGATAGGCCTGCTTACAAGAAGTGAAATCTAGATTACATCAAGGAAATCGCTGGCAAGCGAGAAGTACCGTTTTATGGTGAAACTCCAGTAAAGCACGTACCCAAGTTGAAAGACGATTTTAGATTTTTTAACATTGGACTTCGGCTTTTAAAGCAGTTGTCTATTCTTTTTTTGGAGGCGAAAACAGCCACGCCTTTAACCATGTTGATATTAACTGGGCTAATATTTTACATTTTCAATTTGAAGGGCAAAAACGTTACATCCTTTTAGCGCCAAGCGAAACAAAAACCTCTATAGCTTACCACATTCGCTTATTACCCATGAGGAGATAGACTTTGATAATCTGGATTATAAACGCTAGCCTGCTTTGAAGAAAGCAAGAGGTTTTGTAGCCATCTTGATCACGATGACACCTTGTATATGCTCGAGGGATATTGGCATTATATGAAGTATTTGATGCCTAGTTTAGCATGAACTTGCGATCAATTACGCGGTAGGTGAAACATTGGAAGTGCTGCGTATATAGCATTCTAGTTATGCAGTATTACGATCAGTTTATGCGCAAAAGGCAATGCAATGCCTGGTTGGATAAATAAATGAACGCGCAGTTACCAATACCCATCGTCTACACGGGATCGCTTCTTAGACAAGGATTAACTTAAATTATCCTTTTAAACTTCTTAACTTTAGTTTTTTTATTAGCAAACTAATATGAGCGCATATCATATAGAAAATTTAGAGCAATATTTTATTGAATACCGAAAATCTGTAGATCAACCTGAAGCCTTTTGGGAAGAAATTGCACAGGAACATTTCGTGTGGCGAAGACCTTGGAAACAGGTCTTAGATTGGGATTTTTCAGTACCTAAAGTGGAGTGGTTTAAGGATGCCCAATTAAATATTACCGAAAACTGTTTAGATAGGCATTTGGACGTTAGAGGTTATAAAACAGCTATTTTATTTGAACCGAACAATCCTAATGAAGCTTCGGAGCATATAAGTTATACCGCCTTGCACAATCAGGTTTGTAAAATGGCCAATGTACTGAAGAGTAAAGGGGTCGCAAAAGGAGATCGCGTTTGCATTTATTTGCCGATGATACCAGAGCTGGCAATTTCGGTTTTAGCCTGTGCACGAATTGGAGCTATTCATTCGGTGGTTTTTGCAGGTTTTAGTGCGAATGCACTTGCAGCGCGTATTAATGATGCTAGGTGTAGACTAGTGATTACAGCCGATGGTTCTTTTCGCGGAAACAAAACCATAGATCTGAAAAGTATTGTAGATACCGCTATGCAATCCTGTTCTTGTGTGGATACCGTTTTGGTGGTAAAACGTATTAATAGTGATATTAAACTGAAGCCAAAAGATGCCTGGTTAACCCCGTTGTTGGAAGAAGCTTCTGGTAACTGTCCTATTGAAGTGATGGAAGCCGAGGACCCTTTGTTTATTTTATATACTTCTGGTTCTACCGGAAAACCAAAAGGAATGGTTCATAGCTCGGGAGGGTATATGGTATACACAGCTTATACATTTAAAAACTTGTTTCGCTATGAAGAGAATGACGTGTATTGGTGTACGGCAGATATAGGCTGGATTACAGGACATAGCTATATTGTATACGGTCCTCTGTTAAACGGTGCAACTAGTGTAATGTATGAGGGAGTTCCTAATTATCCAGACTGGAGCCGTTTTTGGCAGTTAGTAGAAAAGCACAAAATCAATCAATTTTATACAGCACCTACTGCTATTCGCGCTTTAGCGAAAGAGTCCTTGGGTTTTGTAACGCCTTATGATTTGTCGTCTCTTAAGGTTTTGGGTACGGTAGGTGAACCTATTAATGAGGAAGCCTGGCATTGGTATAATGACAATATCGGGAAAGGGCAGGCGCCCATTATAGATACTTGGTGGCAGACAGAGACAGGCGGTGTATTGATATCACCGATACCTTATGTGACACCTACTATACCAACTTTTGCTACTTTGCCTTTGCCAGGAATACAGACGGCACTTATGGATGAAGAGGGGCAGACTATTGATGGAAATCAGGTAGAAGGGCGTTTATGTATTAAATTCCCATGGCCTTCTATTGCCCGAACGATATGGGGTGATCATCAGCGATATAAGGATATCTATTTTTCGGCCTATCCCAATCATTATTTTACAGGTGATGGTGCCTTGCGTGATGCGACAGGATACTACCGTATTATCGGTCGCGTAGATGATGTGATTATTGTATCTGGGCATAATCTAGGGACAGCCCCTATTGAGGACGCTATTAATGAACATCAGGCTGTTGCAGAAAGTGCTATTGTAGGTTTCCCGCATGATATTAAAGGGAATGCTTTATACGGCTATGTAATCCTTAAGGGTTCTAGTAAGGATCAGAAGCACGATAATGTAAGAAAAGAGATCAATCAACTGATCACAGAAAAAATAGGGCCTATTGCTAAGTTAGATAAGATTCAATTTACTAGCGGTTTGCCAAAAACACGATCTGGTAAAATTATGCGTCGAATTCTTCGTAAAATAGCTGGAGGTGATACAAGCAATTTAGGCGATACCAGTACACTATTAAATCCTGACGTTGTGCAGGAGATAATTGATAATGCATTTACTAAGACTAAATTTATATAACGGAATATAAGGGCAAACGGCAAGGTTATGATAGTCTAAGAAGCTTTTAATCTCTTATTTTTGTCTAGGGGAATTAAATAGAAAAAATATGTTATCAAAAAGATTAGAAGAAGCATTAAATCATCAAATTAAAATAGAAGCCGAATCGTCACAGGTATACTTGTCTATGGCATCCTGGGCAGAGGTTCACGGTCTGGAAGGTGTAGCAGGATTTATGTACGGACATTCTGATGAAGAGCGTATGCATATGCTCAAGCTGGTAAAATTCGTAAATGAGCGTGGTGGCCATGCGGTTGTGTCTGATTTGAAAGCACCCAAAAAAGACTTTGGTACCTTTCAAAAAATGTTTCAAGAGCTCTATGACCACGAAATTTTTGTGTCTAAAAGTATCAATGACCTTGTTGAAATTACCTTAAATGAAAAAGATTATGCCACTCATAATTTCTTGCAATGGTATGTGGCCGAACAAATTGAAGAAGAGGCATTAGCCCGCACCGTACTTGATAAAATCAACTTGATTGGTGATGATAAAGGCGGACTTTATTTATTTGATCGTGATATCCAGCAAATTACTGTAGAAAGTGCTGCGCAAAATCAAGCAGAGTAAAAGGCCATAAGTTTTACTGTTTATTTATTTAGATTGAATTAAAATAACTATTTTTGCTTCATAATTTACTATGGGCAAAAAGAGTAAACAGAAAGCAGCAAAAAAGGCAAAGAAAAAGTCAATATCTATTGATTTGCCTAAAGAGTGTAAAACTAAATGCTGTGATAAGTACAAGAAAGGAGAACATAAGCGCTGTAAACGATGCCCATTATTTGATCTGATTCATAAGCCAAAAGCGGCATAACGAAATAAAAAGGGAGTCAATATGGACTCCCTTTTTTATGCAAAATTATCTGATGCTTATTTAGTTTTTTTGGTTTCAGATTTCTTTTTATTCTTAGGTAACTTATCCTTTATGCGTTTTTTCTCATCATCTAATTCGCTGTGAATGAACTATTATACGCATAATTTTTCACTTCTTTTAATGCCGCCAGAGCTGATTTATAATCTCTTTTTTGCTCTAGTAAAATGGCTCTTTTTAGATACATTACCGCTTTATCTGTTTCTTTAACTGTAAGCGCAAAGTCGATGAGGGTTGAGGCTTCTTCATAGTCTTCATTCCACAGCAATACATTGATGTATTTAGGATAGATTTTTACTGCATGAATATCTTGGGTCAATGCTCGCTCGTAATAGCTTTTGGCCATTTCATCGTCACCTAATTGTTCGGCATATACGCGACCCATCAAACATAAAGCCATTGGGTTTTTATCATCATAGGATAATGCATATTGTAAAGATTCTATGGTTTCTTCCAGATTATAAGGGTAAGCCTCTAAGGCTTGTAACAAGTATTTATCTACCAGTATTCCCATTGTTGTTTTTTTAATTGGATATCCAGACCATGCGTAGCGATAAGCTAGGTTATAATGCACCTATTGAAGTCTATGACCACAAATACTATCGCTATGCCGAAGACGATTATAGCATCAAAAACATCCCGGTGACTAATCATGATGTGAAGGTCATGAATGAAGCCATTGCCTTGCTGCGTGAGTTTAAAGACTTTTCCCTCTTTAAAGAGATGGACGGGGTGTTGCAACGGCTGGAAGATTCGGTTTATGCCTCACAATACAACAATAGAGCCATCATTCACCTGGATAAAAATGAGCAACTCAAAGGCCTGGAGCATATTGATACACTGTATCAAGCCATATTGCTCAAAAAGGTGTTGACGATCACTTATCGCTCTTTTAAAGCCAAAAGGGAAAGCGAGATTGCCATCCATCCTCAATTGCTCAAGGAGTTTAATAATCGGTGGTTTTTACTGGCTGTCAATCATAAAGGGCAACGCCTCACGACCTATGCACTGGATCGTATTTTGAGCATTACCACAGCTGATTCTGAACTCACCTATCTTGATCTCAATATCAATGGGGATATCTATTATAAGGATATTGTGGGTGTCACTGTTTCAGAAAACGTGCAACCGGAGGAGGTGATTTTTAGGGAGAATACGAGCAACGCCCCCTTATGTGATTACCAAACCTTTTCACAAATCTCAACAGATACTCAAGCAGGATGATCGGGGTGCAACTTTTAGTATTAGGGTACAGCGTAATTTTGAGTTGGAACGATTGATTCTTGGTTTTGGAGACAATATAGAAATAATAGCACCGGCAAGCTTACGTAAAAGAATATACAAGAACCTGCAACGGGCAGTTTCTCGTTATGATTGATTCAGGTTTTTAATCTCCTTATACAAATCAACCTCCTGTCGTTCGATAGCTTCCAAAAAGAAATTGGCCAATACACGCACCTCTTTGGTAAATTCTGAGAATTCACGAGTGCGGGCATTGATAGACGCATCAATGACCAAATTGTAGTTGGGAAAGATTACCAGAAAATTCATAGATCCTTTGCTCACTCCACCATGATGCACCATCTATAGGGGTTTTTCATTGCCAATTTCTTTGCTGGAATAGTTGAGATAGGAACGCCATCTAAGGGCATATTCCTGCCAGTTCACTTCTCCGGTATTGAGTTTGGCAGGCGTCCAGAATTCTTTGACCGTTTCTTGGCTAATAAAGGTTGAATCATTCAACCAGGCATTGCCTAGTTTTACCAGATCGGTAGGGGTGGAGATAAATCCACCACCAGCCCATTTGTAGCTCATATTTACATCGTATTTAATCTCAAAATTGCGGTACTCCCGGTAATAGCCATCCCATATTTGATAGAAGGTCGCGAAGTGTTCAGTTTTGGGTTGAGCATGATCAGCGTAAGTGGCCTGCATCCCAAGACGATCAAAAACCTGTGAGTCCATAAAGGGTAGAAATTCTTGTCCCGATGCCTGTTCCAAAACCGCACTAGACAGGTTAATATCAAAGGTGGAATATTGAAAAGCGGTACCTGGTTCGTACAAGAGCTTGTATTTATTAAAGACATCTAGGCTTTCGGTTACCGAATTGAACTGGTGACAATTGCACACGGTATATGTATAGGAGCCCTATTCAAAATCCTCATAGTTTCCCACACCTGCAGTATGGTTTAGTAGTTGTCGGGTTGAGAAGTTCCAGCGTTTTTTAGGCCAGTTGATAATCGTATCGCCTACAAGAGCATCCAGATCTAATGTTCCAGCATTGACCAGGCGGGCAATACCTGTAGCTGTCACCGCTTTGGAGGTGCTTCCTATACGGTATTGAGTATGGGGCGTAGCAGGTTTGCGGTTATCCACATCGGCATAACCCGTTGCTGCAGACCAGATGACCTTATCCTGATAACCGATGGCTACAGAAAAAGACGGTGCATCCAGGGTTTGGGTGACGCTTTTCAGGTAGTCGGTTGCCCGGGTATTGATTTCGCAAAAGCGGGATCCTGTACAACAGTAGTGATTTGTTCCTTAGAACGATCCGGAGCTTTGGTCCAGGTGAAGAAATAGTAAATATTGAAGATGACAAAAAGGGCGAAAAGGACCCCTAAGGTTCGCCCAATGCGTTTTTTGATTTTTTTCATAAGAGCTTTGTTTGTGGCAAAAGTCTATAGGAAGAGGGTGTGATTTTTAAAAAATCGGCAGTACGAGAGTACCCAGGGACAGATACCTTTTTACACAAGATGAAGCGCATTGATCTTCGCCAAGTCTGTTTTTGACATCGATAGTCCAGTATGTGTCGATTTCTTAAGCAGGAAATCAATTGGCCTTGTATCTTTGAGTATGATGCAAGAGGACACTCGCCAAAAGAAAACGTATTATAGCTACCAGATACAATTCTGGATCTGGTTATTGCTGGGGTTTACAGTCATTCAGTTTATTCAGGAGGGAAATACCCAGACCTTCAATACCATTTTGCTGCAAAACATTCGCCGCCTGCCTATGATGATTCTGGCGGCTTATATCTTTAATGATGTGCTGCTTTCAAAATGGTACGGGAAGCATTGGCACATTCCTTTTGGGGTCTTTACCATTGGGATGTTTTATGGGCTTGGGGTACTTGATAGGATTATTAATGTATATGTGTATGAATCCCTATTTCGGGAAGGCGAATTTTGGCAGGAATCCCTTTGGGAAATTCTATGTGATGTCTCCTTTCTGTTTGAAGGCTATATTCCAGCCCTGATTACGGCTACCCTCCTTATGACTATTGATAGACTTATCTATCGCAAGAATGCGGTAGAACGTCAAAACCTGCAACTGGAACGGGATAAAAACCTCGCGCAACTCAATATGCTCAAAGGACAAATTCATCCCCATTTTTTGTTCAATACTCTCAACAATTTATATGCACTTACGTTGAAGAAGTCAGACAAAGCCCCCGAGACCGTCGCTACCCTTTCGGCCATGCTGGACTATATGCTATACCAATGCAATGACCGTCTGGTTCCGCTAGAAAAAGAGGTAAAATTGTTAGAAAACTATATCGCTCTGGAACAGTTGCGCTATGGAGATCGGTTGGATATCGCTTTCCTTTCTGGTCGCCAGGCAGGCGCGAAAAACTATACCCCCAAGACACCTATTGCACCGTTGATTCTACTTTCTATTGTTGAAAATGCCTTTAAACACGGGGCCAGTAGTGACATTGCAAAACCTAAGATTCACATAGCATTAAAGCAGGATGGTCAGGAGCTCTTTTTTGCCGTTAAAAATACTTTGCCGCCGGAAAAGCAAAATGATGCAACGGGCTATACCAAAGGAATAGGCATACGTAATATCAAGCAACAACTCAGTTTGATTTATCGTAATTTTTCCTATACAGTGACCCCCCCCCCGAAGATGGTTGGTATTGTGTAGCTTTACGTATAAATACAACTGATGTTATTGACTAAATGTATCGTGATTGATGATGAACCGCTGGCGCGGGAGTTACTGGAAACCCATATTCGGGCGGCACCCTTTCTTGAACTTGCTGGCTCTTTTGAGAATGCAATAGCCGCCACTAGCTTTCTCCAAACACAAACGGTCGATCTTATTTTCCTGGATATCCAGATGCCCTTACTTACAGGTGTTGATTTTATGAAAACGGTTTCACCATTACCGCCAGTAATTTTTACTACGGCCTATAGGGAATATGCAATAGAAGGTTATGATCTGGAGGTTATAGATTACTTACTCAAGCCCATTACCTTCGAACGGTTTTTTAAAGCCGTTTCTAAAGTACAGGACAGACCGCAATCTCAGCGTGCGACTGAAGTTTCTGCTGCATCACCAGATCATCTTTTTGTGTCTATTAACAAGAAGCAGGTTAAGGTGGTGTTGGATGAGATTCGCTATGTTGAAAGTGATAAGGACTATCTCAATATTCATCTTGCCGAGAAAGGACTGGTGGTCAAAATTACCTTACGGGAGTTTACCCAACAGCTGCCTGATTACTTTATGCAAGTGCATCGCTCTTATGTGGTGAATCGGCACTTTGTAACGGCCTTTACCCAACAGGATGTCGAGCTTGGCGAACTGGAAATTCCTATTGGCGGGTATTATAAAGCCGCAGTCCTTAAAGCCTTAAAGGCATAGATCATGGAGGAAATCCTACACATTATCCAATCTCTTCCCGAAGACTATACCACCGTACAGTTTCAAAACAAAACCTATGGACTTACTAAAAGCACCTTCAACAATGGGAAGTCTTTTAAAGTCTTTGCAGAGGAACTACAAGGGACTGATTTCATAAGCCTAAATCTTTATGTGACTTCCAATAAAACCCTTCTAAAGCCTTGCGAAATGTCTTCGGAGAAGGTGATTGCTTTTTTAAAGCAGATGAAAGAATGATTGACCTATTAAGGTATTGAATTGTAAAAGAATATTAATGGTTAAAAACATCTGGCAATAACTCCTTTGGGAAATTTTGATAGCTAAAGGGTCTTGCCCAACGTTTGATAGCCTGATGACCTACTGCTGTGAAACGGCTGTCGGTTGAGGCGGGATAAGGCCCCCCGTGTGTCATCGCATTCACAACTGCAACACCTGTTGGCACGCCATTAAATATAATACGACCTACTCGATTCTGCAAGCTTTCTACAATCACTGATAGGTTTTGTATATCATCATCTTCAGCTATGATAGTTCCTGTGAGTTGCCCTTCCAGTCCATTAATTATTTCTATCAACTGTGCTTCATTATCGCATTGTACTACTATCGAAAAAGGCCCGAAAACTTCCTGATGTAATCGTGGATTTTGGAGAAAGGCTTTTCCTGAAACAGTTACAATTTTTGCGTTAGCTTCATTGGTTTCCAATACATCTTCAAAAGTAGTTACTACTGTAGTTTCTATCTCTGCGATTATGGCATCGCCTTTCTGTTTATAGGTCTTTTTAATATTAGGATGCAACATACAATAGGATGGAATTGCTGTTGTTTTTTTACCTAGCGCTGAAATGAATATATCAAGTTCAGGGCTGGCAATTCCTAAAATGAGCCCTGGATTGGTACAAAACTGTCCGACCCCCAAAGTGATGGATTCAGCATAGGTTTGTGCCAACTTTTCAGATCGTTGTTTCAAGGCATTTTGAGTAATAATCACGGGGTTAATACTCCCCATTTCGGCGAAAACAGGAATAGGCACGTCACGCTGCGCTGCGAGATCATAAAGGGCCCGACCACCTTTGATACTTCCCGTAAAGCCTACCCCTTTGACTTGTGGATGTTTCACTAATTGCACCCCGACTTCGATGCCTGCGCTGTTGAGATTAGAGAATACGCCGTCTGGCATCCGAGTATCTTTGGCGGCTGTGCTAATAGCCTGTGCAACCAATTCTCCGGTACCAGCATGCATAGGATGCGACTTAACAATCACAGGGCAACCTGAAGCCAAAGCACTGGCGGTATCGCCCCCCGCTGTGGAATAGGCCAACGGAAAATTACTTGCTCCAAACACAACCACAGGCCCCAATGGAATTAAAAGTTGGCGTAAATCACCTTGTTCGGTATCAATAGTGGGGTTACGCCATTGATCTGTTTTAATATAATCGGCAAACATACGAAGCTGTCCTACAGTACGCCCGCGTTCACCCTTTGCACGTACTTCGGGTAGTCCTGATTCTTGCATATAGGTAGTAACTAGGGTATCGCCCAGATTTTCGATTTCATCGGCGATGGCATGAAGAAAACGAGAACGTTTGGCTCCAGTAATAGATCGATAGTCCTGAAAGGCTTGATGGGCTTTTTGAACAGCACTATCAATCTCTTGATTGGTCGCTTCGTGAAACTGCCAGGGATTTGGGGTATTGGTTTTTGGGTTGAGGGTTTGATAGGTGTTTTCACCTTGAGCTGATTGGGTGTAGCCGATATGGTTTTTTCCGTTGATCATACTAATGCTATGATTTGATATTATGAGACTTCCGCCTAAGCAGAAGTAGATTTAAAATGGGGTAATTCAGGTCGGGAGGCGATGCCGTTTTTGATGATACGCAAGACTCTTTTACGTTCATTACCAGATAATGGCAAACGTGGAGGTCGCACGTATTCTGAACCGATACCTTCTTGTACCTCTGCAAGTTTGATATTCTGTACCAATTGCGGATTGATATCCAGCTCTAGCAAAGGTAAAAACCATCTATATATGGCAATAGCTTCTTCAATCCTGCCAACACGTTGTAATTCATAAATGGCTACAGTTTCTGCAGGAAAGGCATCTACTAGCCCAGCAATCCAGCCATCGGCTCCCATTAATAGAGATTCTAAAGCTAGGGTATCCACCCCACACATAATTTTTAAGCGATCACCAAAGGCGTTCTTGATTCTTGTTACATTAGAAATGTCTCGTGTAGATTCTTTTACAGCTTTAATATTGTTATATTGCAATATATTTTTAAACATATCTAAAGTCACTTCAATTTTATAGTCTACTGGATTATTGTAGACCATAATAGGCAAGCTGGTTTCTTGGGCTACGGCACCAAAATAGGCAACTACTTCAGCGTCATTTGCTTTATAACGCATAGGAGGGAGCATCATAAGTGCATTGGCCCCATCTTCTTCGGCCTTATGGGCGGCATTGATAGCTCCTTTGGTAGTTTGTTCTGCGATATTGATCAATACAGGAACTTGGCCGTTAACTAATTTTACTGTTTCCTGAGTGAGGATGCTTTTTTCTTCATCACTCAAGGTACTTGCTTCGCCAAGCGTGCCGCCCAATACAATGCCATGAACACCCGCGTTCAGTTGCGCTTTGATATTCACTCCAAAAAGGTCAAGATCGAGTTGATCGTGAGGAGTGAATTTGGTAGTTACGGCAGGCATCACGCCTTTCCAGTTTATTTTCATCTATTTTAAAAATTAGATTGCGATTTAAAGGTATTGAAAAGCTTTGAAAAAATAGCCCTTTGCCCGTGGGAGAGGTTAAAATATCTCTTTTGACTAGTTCCCTTTAATACGTTTCCATAGCGTTTCTAAAACAGCTTTTGTGTTTTCTGGTCGAGGTCGGTCTTCCGTGGCTATTACTTGGCCGTTTTCTTCTTTTAGTTTGTAGCGAAATACAAACTGAGGATGTTTAGGATCGATAGGGATCAAACCAAAACGTAGGTCATTGAAAATCCATGTGTCGTTTTCTTTTTCCAGAAAATACCAGCCTTCTGAAATATCAATTAGGCGTTGTATTTCGGGTTTGGCAACCCATACTTTGGTAGCTTCTCGATTTTTGGGGTAGTGCTTCCATTGTACGGGTTGGTTATCAAAAAAAGAATAGTCGCCTACCAGATAGGCATCGGGAGTATCTACATTGGCATTCCACAGGATGGTATTTAAGGGCGCAGGTCTTGATGAAATTTGAGTATAGGGAATCCCTTGTTGTTCTAATGCTTTTACAAACTGCTTGTGAGCGAAAAACTTGATACCTAAGGTAAATAGTAGATATCCAGTACTAAGGTATAGGCCGAAGGAGTTTATGCGATTTCGCGACAGGGAGTCCCTTTTTTTAGACATTGCCCAAACAACACAAATGAGAAAAGGCAGGGTGTAGAGTGGGTCGATGACGAAGATGCTGTTGAAGGCGAGCTTCCAATCCCAGGGCCAAAAAAGTTGGGTGCCCCAGGTGGTGAAGGCATCGAGGAGCGGGTGAGTGAATAGACCCCAGAAAAAGAGTTGGGTCCAATCGCGCCAACCGACATCCAGTTTGTGATGTATTTTAGACACGAGTCCCCCAAACAGGGGTGCTGCCAATACTGAAAAAATGATGGAATGGCTAAAGCCTCGGTGTATTTCTGTCGCCGTGATGGTATCGGTAAGGAAACGTGCAATGACATCAAGATCGGGAATGGTGCCTGCAACGGCTCCCCAAAGTACGGCTTTATTACCTACTTTTTTACCTAAAGTGGCTTGACCTATAGTAGCGCCGAGTACGATTTGTGTTAAACTGTCCATTGATGTCTTGGGTCTGGATACAATTTTGCAACAGCGATATTACATCACAACCGATTAGTAATTAATTTAAGCACTCTTATTTAGTTCAGTAGAAAAACAAAATCGATGATTAAAACGACTTCTGCTACAAATACTAGGGTGTTGAGTTTGTCTCTTCGTTTATAACCAAACCATAATATAATAAGGACTACAAAGGGAATAACACCTCCTGTCATCCACCTAAAAGTGTATTTTTCACTTGATCCTGTATTCAGATTAGTGACTTTATTGATTTCATTAAATAGTAAAGAAACATCAAAATCAAGGGAATGATCTACCTGCGTTTGGTTTGCAAAATCCTCTGAAACTTGAATAACATAGTCCTTAACTACAAGTTTTTTAGCGTAGTAATAATTGCGTCCGGTACTTTGCTTATTTTCTAATACACGTTCTTTGGATATTACTTTGGCATTAATTGTTTTACTGGAAAATTTGAAGTCTACCATAATAATTATGGCGATTAACGCTATGATTACCATAAATATTACTTGCGCTTTGCTAAACAGTTCATCTCTGTTCATAGTTAATCTACAATTTCCATTTTCTTTAATAAAAAGCTGGCGTTCATATTTTGGCAAATACCATCCTTAATGGTGTAGTCAAAATAGAGTTCGTCATTGGTGATTTGGGCATCAAAAAAGTAGTTTTCTACTTCGGGTAATTCATCAGCCGCTTTAGTAAGGCTCAAATCGTGGGTAGCGATAATTCCTGTAGATTTAGAAGCGACCAATTTGTTGACAAACTTTCTGCTGCCAATGGCTTTATCTGTACTGTTGGTTCCTTTCAATATTTCGTCGAGGATAATGAAGTATCGATCTTCTTTAATGGTATCGACAATAAATTTAAGGCGTTTTAGTTCGCTATAAAAATAGCTTTCATCATCGGTAAGACTATCGGTGGTGCGCATACTGGTGATTAACTTTATGGGGTTGTAGACTACGGATTGTGCACAAAGGGGTAATCCCACGTTGGCCATCGCAATTTGCAAAGCAACAGTACGCAAAAAGGTACTTTTGCCCGCCATATTAGCTCCGGTAATGATGAAAAACTGTTCATTGTCAATATTAAAATCATTATACACACAATTTTCTGGATTGAGTAAGGGATGACCGGCGGCCTTTGTGTCCAGTACAGTTGCTGTATCAGTTATTTCGGGGAACTGCTGCTCAGGATGGTTAAAGGCATAATTTCCCAAACTGTTATAGGCATCAAAAAAGACAATCGCTTCAAACCATTGGTTTACTGATTGTCGATTAATTGCAATCCATGATTCTATTTGACTTGAAATATTTAGATCACGCAAAAAGAATCCATTAGTGAGTACCCCAATGAGCATATTGTTGCGCTGATCCAAAGCATCGAGCAGTTTTGAAAATCGCTTTAGAGCTTCTGACGCCTTTTCGGTTTTGGAGATGATGTGATTTCGTTTTGTAGAAAGCAATGTGCTGGACATTTCCTGATCTTCAATATGGGCAACGATTTTGTAGTATTGCTCGAAGGTGCTTTGAATCTGACTGGTATACGCCGACAGGGTGTTTATTTTTTTTAGGAATCGACCAGTTATAGCTAATCCAAGCAAAAACCAAGCAAAAACGATCCATCCAGAGATCAATCCCAAAAAATAAATAACTGTTAGTACCACTGAGACAATAGAGAAACTTATGGCTAAGCTTCCTATGTTTTTGGGAACAAAAGGCGTATAACTTTTAAGCCAATTAACCACTTTGCTTGCCGCAATTTCAGTTTTTACTAATGAAGCCATTGCAGCAAATTGGAGTCTCCAGAAAGGGAGTTGAGCAAGTTCTTTTATTGCTTCTTGCTTCAACGTAATATCCTGTATATCATTAGATCGCAAAAGATTTGCCAGATGTTGGGTTCCACTTGCTAGGGCTGCTCTATTGATATATTGAAAGAAGGATGCTCTTCCAAAAAGATCTATATCCTGACTAAAATGGTGATTAGGGTTTTTAAAGATTTCGCCGTCAGGCAATTCTAAAAAATCTCGATTTAACACCTTAAGTTCCACTTCACATAAATCCATTAATGACTTATGTATATCGCGTTTGTATTGTAGTTTACCATGTCGTGTGAGCAACAATAAAAAGCCAATGATTCCAAGAGCTGCAGCGCCTACTACTAAGGGTGTTATACTCCAAAAGCAATAGACTGCAAAACCAACTCCTAGAAATACAAGAAGTCTAATGAGACTGGAAGTATTCAGTTGTTTTTTGGTATGATCAAGTGTTTTGCTGTGCTGTTCTAATTGCTCTTTATAAAATTGCGAAGGTGTATTCATTAACTAGTTTGAGGTTTAAAGGGCGTCGTATTCAGCACGAAGCTTTTTAGTGAATTTATTGATGATGAGTTCATAAGAGTGGTCAATTAATTCCCTTAGTAACTCAGTTGGCACGGCTTCTAATGTTACCGTATTCCATTGTTGCTTATTCATATGATAACCTGCAATAATATCACCATCATATTCTTCTCGCAGCTCAATGGCACGATCTGGATCACATTTTAAATTGACTCTGGCTGGGAAATGCTCCAAACCACAAAGTGCAAACATCTTCCCCATGACTTTAAATACCAATGTTTTATCATCAAATGGGAAGCCTTCGGATACACCTTTTTTCTCAATACAGTACGTTCTAAACTGTTCGATATTCATCCTAACGGTTTTTGTGAGGAATGGTCTTTAATTTTATGATAATTTCCTAGCAAATTTCGCTTTGCATTGCTAATAAAAATACGCCCCCTTCTTAATGTTTCCTTAGTTATGTCTTCACTTGACTTTTTTATAATGTGTAGCCAGCTGTACGTAATCTGTTATTTCCACACAGGATATAATAATCTTATTTAGTTGTACTCATTAGAAAACATAGCTCTATTTCATACCTCAAGTCAAAGATGTAGCAAACTTAAACGATTTTGCAATCATAACTCTATTTATCCTTTTTCCAACAGTGATCACTAAAACCACATTTATTGCAAATTGTACCTTGTTTATTACGTGGAGCTTTGAAAGCTAATTAGCAAATATTATCACTTCAAAATGTGTCGTAAATGTAAATACATTTATACTTAAAATTAACGTATACTAAAATTAAACAACTTTACAGATATTCGAATAAAAATATACCTTTTATAAACCATAAAGGATTTGATAGAAGGTATTGTTTGGTATCTTATTTATATAGCTCATAATCTTGATTTTAGTAAACTTTTGTCGGGAGTTACTTTTAGGTTTAATTTATTACTAAATTTATATAAAGAATGGTCTTATGAAAAATATTTTACTCCTTTGCTTAATTTGTATAGGGTCTTTAACTTCTTGTTCTGAGGATACTATACTTACCCCTGGAAATATAGTTGAGCCTCAAAATGGAGCCGTATTAAGAACAATTTCTTTTGCGAATTCTCATTTTGATATCGATAACCTGGAAAGCACTTTTAGTGTAAATATCGAAGAACAGGATGCTACAAGAGGAGATATATTGGAAAATGTACAAGTCTATATATCATACCTAGTTAACAATACTTCTGGAGGTCAAGGCACGCCTACCAAAGAAGTATTATTAAGAACCATTACACCCGATTTATTTACAAGAAATAGCGTTACTGACTTATTGAGAACGCAATTGGAAATAAGCTTTTCAGAAGCTCTGCAGGCCACAGGAATGCAATCTTCACAAATTTCTTGTGGTGACCAGTTTTTAGTAAGATTGGCTCTCAATCTTACCAATGGGCTTTCATTTTCTGTTAATGATGCTAATTCTCAAATTATAGGTGCTCAAGGGTTTTTCAGTTCACCATTTTGTTATACTATAAATGTAATAGAACCTATTGATCCAATACTCTTTACTGGAACCTATTTATATGAAAGTGTATTCGATGGCCCTATTGGACCAAGTTTTGGAGAACCTGAATTAGTAGAGATTATGACTGGGCATTCAACAAACGTAAGAGTTGTTGAACTGGAACATATCTTGTCTGACTTTTTCAATATTGATCCCTTACCTTATGAGTTTACTTTCCTTTGTGAGGGAGTCATTATGGAAAAGAATCAACTTGCTGCCAATAGTGAAAGCGACGGAAAATGCGATTTAAACTCTCCAGGCATGTTACTAGGGCCTGGAGATGAAATAGCACCTATAAATGTAGCTGATGATTCAGTTTTTGAATTATGGTTTGTTGAAGGATTTAATGGATGGGATGGAGGCTGCGGTTTTGAAAATGCCCCTTCTCGTATACGCTTTACCAGGCAGTAATATCAAGTAACTTTTAGCCTAATGCTGTTATATTTGTCCATTGCTAAATTTAGCTATATTTTATAACAACTCCTTATGTATTAATCACTTATTGATTTGTTCTTTCAATTCTTTCACTTTGGGGTGATGCAGTTTTAAAAGAGTATAGTCTAGTTTCTAGCGAATGGTTTGTACTAATTTTCCATTAAATCAATAGTTCCTAAGGCTTGTTTTTTAGCTTCGCTAAAGAGACCGCTTCTGGTATCTTATCTATAATTTGTTGCTTAGTTTCCTTATAGATTTCTGTTAAATCGGTACTCGTAATTGGGTTGGTCCAGCCCTTTTTTATCGTAAATTTAATGCCAGTATCTACCGAAATGAGCTTACAAGCCGCTCTAATACGTTCCATTAAAAGGACAGATTGTGCTTTGGTTTCGGGTTTAGTTTTCTTGGCTAAATAGTCATAAACGAGATAGGTGATTATTGCCCTGAGCAACGAGCCAACTACATATTCCATAGGGCTACTAAAAGATACGACATCTTAAAGCATACGATTGATCACGAGAGGTCGCCTAGATGGGTGAATTTAAACCCTTTTTCATATTTCAAACCATAGCCAAGAACGCGATCAAAAGCTGCATGAGCAAAGAGGATCGCTCCTATGGTTTGTAATACAGTATTATTAAGATACGAACCAAGGAAGAAGATCCCAATGGCAATTCCTTTATGATGAAAAAGATTGTAACAAAAAGCGCCTATTTTATTGTTAACTACATACCCCAACATCCCAATATCGGGTGCCAAGAAAAAGACTAAAAACCACCACCAGGCATAAGGCAGCATTGCAAACGCATAAAATCCCAATACAAGTTGCGCTAATTCTTCAAGTTTAATGGTGTTTTTCATAGCTCATATTTAATATTTGGATTACTAGGGAATTGGCTTAATAGCATAGAGTACGGGCCTACTAGGCGCAGCGTCATTTTCAAATGCTGCAACTTGTAAATTAAGCAAATAAGAACCGTCTTTTACAACATGAGGAACGTAGATCATTTCTGTAATAGTAGCCTGTAGTCTGGGCTTTCCTGATACATCCCAAAAGGCCTTATGTGCTTTTACTGCACCTCCATCTTCTTCTGCATCAACGCTTGGTAAATCCACTAGGAGATGTTCTATACCGCAATCTCTCAAATAAATTGCCGCAGCCTCTTCTATAAAGGGCCAATGTGTATGAGACCACTTACGTGTTTTCTTTTCTCGCATATTGGGAATGGTACGGATCACAACTGCTTTTGGTGACTTCCCATTAAGTAGATACTTGAGTTGTTTCAAGGAAATGATTTTGTCCTCTCCATTAATTTCAGGAGCAACAGTAATAACTTCAGCTAGAAAGAAGAAGTTTTTAAGTTGGTTATTTATATTATAAACCTTTTCGGTAATGTGCCCTATACTTTCTGTATGCGTCCCGTGTGCGTGCGGATTAAAGGCAATGTTATTAAAGTTGACTACAGCACCTTCTTTGACACTTCCTACCCAACCATCGATAACTACAGGTTCAATTTTTGGCATATCTAAATACCAGGCGATTGGATTTTCATTAGTAGATATAGGAATGGAAATGTCAATCGGTTTTGACAAGTCTGCCTTATAACTCTTACTTTCAAAATCAATAGTTATATTCATATGAATTGATGGTTTGTCGCTGTAAGTATCAATAGGTATACCAAAACGGCCTTATGTTACAAGATGCTTGATACTAACTATAGTTGCGTTAGCAAAGATTTACTAAAATAATTGCACTCACTTATTATGCCAGTAACTATTGAACTTACCTTTGATTTGAACTATTAATTTCTACTAATTTCCAACCATTTACCATTATCAAGTAGAATAAATGATATAATACCGTTTTCACCAAGTTCATACTTATCTCCTTCAGATAATATAAAAATTGACTCTTTTGGATTGTTGGTTCTATTGGATAATTGATTAAAGAAAAGGACCTTGTCATTGTTCTCAATTTGTGATCCGATAAAGGTCACTTTATCACCAGGTAGCGCATGGCTTATATTATTAATGGTATTTTGCCCTAAAGAGTTTTTAGAATCTGCATTAATTGCAATTTTATTCCCTTTTAATATACTTGGAGAGCTGAATTCAATTGCAGATAGTGTTTGTAATCTATTCATCAAATGACCTCGTGTCTGCCTATTTAAGTATGGAAGTAATTCTTCACCTACTGGAAACCAATTGCTATTATTGAAGCTCCAGTTTTTGTCATATGCCTGCATGGATTGTTGATCAATGAAAATTTTAAAGGAGAAATCCTCCTCCTTATTAAAATGCAATGGTAGTTTTGCATTTTCTGAGACTATAATTTGATTGTTTACTAGTCGATCAATGCTACCAGAAATAAGACTAGTCGTATTATAGAAACTTATCAAGTTTGGCGTAGCGGTACTGTTTAGAACACCATCTTTATTATCGTCTATGGCTGCCAGGGTAACAATTCCTCCTTTTCCTTCACCATTAAATCCATTACTTGCACCCCCTCTAGCACTATGCAACTTTGAATTAACAAACGAAATAAAGACTTGGTTCGTCTGGCTCAAAACACTAGCATTTAAACTATTGGCAGCAGCAGTCACCTTTACAACAGAAATACCACCATTTTCTCCACTAAATCTGCTGCCTATAATATTTAAATAGCGACTTTTTGGATCTTCAGTAAAATTAAAATCTATCCAATAAGCTCCTTCTACATTCAAATCTCCTTTGGATGGTATGAAAATCGAATTCAAAATAGTAGCACCAGAATTAATAAACATCATTGGCTGATGGGATTCTCCTTTATTACGGTCTGGTTTGTATTGGTTAAAAAAACAATTTTGAATTAACAATAAGTCCGTCGTAGATTCAATAATTCTTTTAACTTGATGCATTTTGACACCGTCAATTATAAAATTGGTAGATCGACTTCCATCATCTTGACCCTTGCTATTTCTAAATTGATATTGCCTTGAAGTAATACCTAAATTACAACTAAAGAAAGAACAATCTTTTACTTTAAACAATGTCAATGAAGTATTACTCGTGTCAAAGCTTATTGCCTCGTTAAAGTCAACAAACTCTAAACCTTCAATAGTATGTTGATTTTTCGCATTATCATAATAGAAGGCATTTGTAATTAAATTTCCTTGGGAATCTACTTCACCAAAAACTGTAGCTCTGTCTCCCTTTATGGTTACACCTGTTAATTCATCTTTTATCGAAACCGCCTTTCCTCTTTGAGCACCAAATTGATGTGGTGGATAATTATTAAAAGATGACCTATCTGCACATTTACTAACCAAGGCTGGAACTACTTGAGAATCTCCAAAGTTTGTTAATTCATATTCTCCAAATGGGATGTAGATAGTAGGCGCAGACTTTGCCGTCCCTTTAGCTTTTCCCAATTTTGAAACATAACTAGATCTTATGGATGCAAAATAAATGGCCTTTTGAAACGCCAATCTATTTAGCTCAGGATTGACTTGAGTGCCTCCATTATGGTTTGACCGAGCTCCAAACCATAAAACATTATAATAGCTTTGTGAATTCTCTCTTTGCCAAAAGCCTTTATTGTTTTTACAAGTATGAATGACGGTACCATCATTATCCATTAAAGCCTTATTCTTTGTATCGCTTATAGATACAGATGTTGGCCTCCAATAGAAAAAGCCTCCGCCATAGTCAAAAACATTACTGTGATTTTTAACGAATACTAATCTTTGATTAGAAAGCCCTGCACCTAATTCTTGAGGATCCAAAGCTCTTAGATCATTGATTGCATTGACAATTTTCACATCTTCTTGAATTAAATCACCTAGATTTATTTCGTTTTGGCCATAATTGCCATCATCTATATATACTGCATCCTTACCGTTTGATGCAGAACCTAAAAAACCAACAGTTACTAGTGAAACGAAAACAATAACTTTCATAAAACCATTCTTCATTGGATTACTTTTAATTAAAGGAATATAGTTGTCATTCTTGAATTTTCAAACTAAGTTTAGGAAAGATTCACCAAAAACAAATCTGCAGCAATGCCATCGGTTAGGAACTTACCCTTACGAGTAACTGTAATTTGATTATTCTCAATAAGCAGTAATTCATTTTTGAAATGATCTTGCGCTTGATCCAAAAGATATTGTTTGAACTTTTCACCAAACAATTGATTAATCTCACCTAAAGATATCCCTTTTTGAGTGCGCAGGCGGGTCATAACATGTTCATTGTAATGATCATTAAGCGAAAGCACTTCTATTTCCTGAGGCAATTTTTCTTCCTGAATGGATTTGATGTATTTAGGATTGTTACTCACATTCCATGCGCGACGTTTGCCATCATAACTATGTGCTCCAGGACCAATACCTATGTAGCTTTTTCCTTCCCAATAGGCCATATTATTTCTAGAATGGTAATTAGGTTTTCCAAAATTACTGAACTCGTAATTTTCATAACCCGCTGTTTCCGTCATATCACAAAGTATACTATGATGGGTTTGTGCTTGATCATCATCTAAAGGTTTAATTATTCCTTTTTGGACAAAATGAGCCAGTGCCGTTTTAGATTCTACGGTAAGAGCATAGGCTGAGAGATGAGGTACATCAAGATCTAAAGCTTGTTGTACGTTCGCCTTCCATCGGTCATTTGACATGCCTGGCATACCATAAATTAAATCCAAGGAGTAATTTTCAAAATAATGCTTCACCAACTGAATACAGGCAAGTGCATCCTGTGCATTGTGGGCGCGGTTCATCAATTTCAGATCTTCCCCGAAGAAGGATTGCACCCCAATACTTAATCTATTGATTGGAGACTCCGTTAAGCTTCTTACTTTTTCTACATTGAGATCGTCGGGATTGGCCTCTAAGGTAATCTCAGGGCTTTTATTTATACTATAATTATTCTGGATAGTATCAAGAATGCGCTCTATTTCTTGACTTTCTAGTATCGATGGTGTCCCGCCACCAAAGTAAATACAAGCTACTTCCTGCCCTTTTAGTTCTTCCTTACGCATGACCAACTCAACTTCGATTGCCTGAATCATCTCTGCTTTTCTCCCCATACTGGTGGAAAAGTGAAAGTCACAATAATGGCAAGCCTGTTTACAAAAGGGGATATGGATGTAGATGGAGGACATTTACCAAAAATATATCCTTATAATAGCAGCGACTAGCACCACAATCAATACATAATAGGCTACCTGATCTGCCCATTTGCTTCTGCTAGCAAAACGTGCGGTTAACCAACCTCCTAGGGTTTGCCCTATAGCCATAATACCTCCTATTTTCCAATCAATAAGTCCTTGAAAGTGAAACATGCCTATGACAATAAGTGTATATGCACCAATGACCAAACCTTTAAAAGCATTGCTTTCTATAATATTGACACGCATTCCTAAAACCATAATAATGAGAAAAAAAACGCCCATTCCCATCTGAATAAAACCACCATAAAAACCCAGTACAAAAAGTAAGGGCATCCAGATAATTAGTTTTGGTTTAAAGTTCTCATTTGTGGCCTTTAACCAGTGTTTGGGTTTTACCAAAACGGCAATCAACATAAATACCATCATAAAGCGAAATACCGCCCTAAAATGTTCATTGCTGATATTGAGGGCCAAAACCCCTCCGGCAATCGCTCCTAGACAAATTGGCCATAAGTATTTCTTGATGTGGGCAGGATTAAGCTTTCTATTTTTATAGAATACTGCGGCCGCCACGCTGGTTTGTGTAAACACACCTATACGATTTGTTCCATTAGCAAGGTTTGGCGGTAGGCCTAATAATTCGGTAAGAATAGTCAAGGTAATTACACTTCCGTTTCCCGCTAGTGTATTGATCCCTCCAGCAAGCATAGCTCCTAAACTAGCGATTAGATAAATCTGTAGGTCGGTCATTTGGCGTAAAGATAGGGAAGAACAATCATCTGAAATCGATCCAGATAGTAATCGGGATGAAATCGAAATTAGAAACCTGTCAATGAACGTTCTATATTTAGAAATTCAGAGATACGCCCCCATATCCATTAATCCCTGGAGCAGGTTCAAAAAAGCGACCGCCAAAGGCATTGATTCGTACATTATCGGTATACTGAGCATCCAGAATATTATTGAACCCAAAATATGGTTGTATTTGAATTCGCTTAAGATTCCAGATATAGCCAATTCTAAGATTTATGAGTTCATAGCCATCAACTACAACCTCATTACTGTCATTGGCATACAAGCGACCTACTAGATTTCCCTGTAAAGCTCCTTGCAGTCCAGTAGCCTTTCCATAACTCAATTGAAAGGTTGTAGTGCTTTGCGGAATTCCTGGCAGAACATTTCCCGTAAAATCGCCATTGGGTAATACAAAATCACGATACTCAAAATCGGAATAAGTAAATGATGCTGAGGCATTCCACGCTTTCGAGAAAGCATATTGTGCTTCTAGTTCAATACCTCGCCTTCGGGTTTCTCCAGCATTGCGAAAGAACGAGCGATCGGGAAACGCTTCTAGTTCAAAAGGCACCAAATCATCCTGAGTGTTGATTAAAAACAAGGCTAATTGATAGTGCAACCTGTCAGCGATTGCACCTTTTAATCCAAGTTCGTAGTTGGTAGCTCGCTGCGAATCGAGATTTTCGTTAAATCCGTCACCGTTAATTGGGTCGGTAGACAATTCAGAAAGCGCAGGTGTTTCAAAACTGGTCGAAAAAGAAGCATACACTTGTTGATTAGGTTTCCACTCAAAACTAGCCCCGACACTAGGGTTTATGGTATTCAAAAGGATGTCACCAGAAGTATCTCCATCATCAATAAGAAAATCATCAATAGTAATTTGATTATAATCATAACGCAATCCCGCCGTAAATAACCACTTCCCAGCTTTAAAATGATCCAAGGCATAAATAGCTACAGAAGTAAATTGTTCATCTTGATCTAAGGTAATAGTGCTCTGCTCACCTTCAAGATTAAAAAATCGTCTACGCAAATCGTCTTGATAACCAATGTCATATCCGACTTTTAAGGTGTTCTTAGGAAGTTTAAAATCAATATTCGACCCGTGGCCTATATAATTGCGATTTAGATCAATTATACCTCCAAATTCAAATGGTAACAAGCCATTAAAATCTCTGTAGTTATAAAACTGATAATTATTTAATTGCCAGCGGTTATTGATTTTCCAAGTGAGGCTGGTTCCTATTTTGAGTTGTTGTACGACTTCTTCGGTTTGGAAATCTACATTACTATCACGAGCTTGCCGGCGGTTGGCTTCCACCTCTTCTAGGGTTAATCCACCGGCATCTTGAGCTACAGGGCTGTTGCTGTAGTTGAGTATTCCTGTGATTTTTAGATTTTCATCTATGCGGAAATTCCCCTTTCCATTGAAATTAAACTGCTCAAATCCGCTTTGATCTCTAAACCCATCAGACCGTACAAAACTTCCGTGCAAAACATAGTTGGCATTCTCTTTTCCCAATGCACCTGTTGCCTGATACTGCTGAAAGCCATAGGCTCCTGTGGCTGCTTGTGTCTTTGCGTAAGCTTCTTTAAAATCTTGTGTTTGTATACTTATCACACCTCCCGAGGCATTGCCATAAAGAGATGAACTAGGCCCTTTAATGACCTCAATACGATCAATTATCCCTAGGTTAAGATTATCCAATTGCCCTTGACCATCTGGGGTAGTTTCTGGAATACCATCAACAATAAGTTTGACTCCGCGAATTCCAAAGGCCGATCGTGCGCCAAAACCGCGAATGGAAATGCGTAGATCCTGCGCAAAATTATTGGCATTTTGGGTAAACACACCAGGGATATCAAATAGGTATTCCCGCAAGGCAGTTTGTTGTCTAGAAGTTGCGGTTAGATCAGTTTTATAGATACTGATAGCTGCTGGTATTTTAAGAGGGTCACTTAGCACCCGAGTGGATTGGAGCAATATAGTATCTAAACGTTGGGTGGTTAAAGTGTCCTGTTGACCTAATCCTATCCATACTGAATTTGTAATAAGAAGATAGAATAATATATACCGCAAACTATTTTTAGTTTTCATTCAACCAAACAAAAATATGAACTTTATCAGGCCTAAATGATATACATGATAGGCTCTATACATTTTTAATGTAACTTTCTTGATCATTTGGCATCTTTATTCTAGTCAATCAATCTGAACAACCAATAATGAAAAAAAGAATCAAAGCCATAAGTGCCTGGATAAAGAATAAAATACAGGCTATTACTCCAGGAGCCAACGCTACTACAGGAGCGATCAAAGCTCTTTATTGGTGCTCAGGAATACTATTTGCCCTTTCCATTATTATTATGTGCCTAGGGTTGGGTGACCCCTGGATGTTTGTTTTTTTTATACTCTTTGTTGGACTCCTAATACTAGCAGCTTATTTAGCCAATGTGGTTATTGCAAAAACCTATGCGATACCCAAACGATTTAGACTTGCCATCCTCATCTGTATTCCACTTACTTTTCAATTTCTAGCTTTTGATGGCGTAATGCCAGCTTTGTTTCTCATATGTACTGCATTGCTAGGAGCAGGATTAGGCGTGTTATTTAAAACAGGATTCAAAAATTTAACTATAATTAGAAAAATTGCCACCATCATTGGTTTGCTCATTGGTTTTTCTTTTTATATCGCTGCATTTATTTTGTATATCCCGGCTGGTTTTGATGTAGAACAACCTATTAATGCTGCTTTATTAAATGCAGAAAAAATTCCTCATATTCAGGTGTCTTCACCAGCAGAAAAAGGGCGATATCCTGTAAAAACTCTTACCTACGGAAGTGGAAAAGACAAGCACCGTAAAGAGTTTGGCGAAGAGGCAACCTTAAAAACAGACTCGATTAACGGAGTCGCTTTTATTGACAATTGGAGTGGTTTTGGAGGTTGGTATCGGGAACACTATTGGGGTCATGACGAAAAATCATTACCCCTCAACGCCTATGTATGGTATCCTGAAGGAGATGGGCCTTTCCCGCTGGCTATTATAGTTCATGGCAATCACGGCATGCAAGACTATTCTGATACTGGATATGCCTATCTAGGCGAACATCTTGCTTCGCGTGGAATCATCTTTGCATCTATTGATGAAAATTTTATCAATAGCTCTTGGACTGATCTTTTAGGAGGTTTAGAAGAAGAAAATGATGCTAGAGGCTGGATATTGTTGGAGCATTTGCGCCAGTGGCATAATTGGAATCGGGATGAAGAACATCTATTCTTTAATAAGGTTGACACTACAAGTTTGGCTTTAATAGGACATTCTCGTGGCGGGGAAGCTGTAGGGCACTCTGCGCTATTAAATACACTCCCCTTTTATCCAGATGATGTCTCTCAAAAACTTGGATATAACTACAACATCAAATCCATTGCGGCTATCGCTCCGGTTGATGGGCAGTATCAACCCGGCAATACCCGCTCTGCTCTAAAAGATATAAATTACTTTGTCCTCCATGGGTCACAAGATGCTGATGTAACCTCTTTTGCCGGAGTAAGACAGTATGAACGTGTTTCCTTTACCCAAGTCGATAGCACTTATTATTTCAAATCAGGGCTTTATATTCAAGGAGCTAATCATGGACAATTCAATACCAGTTGGGGAAATAATGACGTGAGTGTTCCCTTTACTCGATTATTAAACCTAAAATAATTGCTTCCGGAAGAGGAACAGCGTGAAATTGCAAAAGTCTACTTAAGTGCTTTTCTTGAAGTCACCCTCAAAGACAAGCTAGAATACCTCCCCCTCTTTGCAGATGCGCGGGCAGGAAGAGATTGGCTACCTGAAACCATCTTTCTTAACCAATTTGCCGATGCCAATACCTGGCATCTTGCTCACTATGATGAAGATTTTGATGTCACTACAGCAAGCTTAGACTCGGTAACCATTTCTGGAAGCAACCTCACCGTCTGGAAAGAGCAAGAAATCCAGACCAAATGGGGCAAAAAAGGAAGTCGCGGTGCTGTGATTGGTTGGCATTATAATGAAAAACTGATTGACTCGCTTCCCAAAAATGAGAACGACAAACCCATACTTCCAGATTCTATTCGTGCACACTATTCTGTAAAAATTGAAGCACGAGATATGTCACTTGATAGTTCGGCTGTATTGGTTTTCTCCATGGCTGAATCAACTATTGATTCCAATCCAAAATCCAAAGGAAAATGGGTGGAAGACAGCGATGAAGATGGTAAAGAAATTGAAACCGATGTAAAAAAGGAAGCAGATGACGAAGAAGCACAAGAGAACACCGAAGATGATAAAGAACAGCCTATTGACTTTACCATTGAACTAACCGATCATGATGGACAGACGGTACAATTTTTACTAAGCAGTTTTTCTGCCTTGCAACGCGAAATTGAAGTCAAACATTGGAAAGCCAGTTTCATTACTGATGAGAGCCAATCTGAAAATGTATTTCAACTCTTTCGATTCCCTTTAGCAGAGACGGCACAATCTAATCCTGTTTTTGATTTCACCCGATTAAAACAAATTGACTTTGTTTTTGATCAAACTTTAAAAGGGGTTGTTACCATAGATGGCATTGGTTTTATGCAGAATTGGTAAGTTTCCTCCACTAGTCGTAATTAAAAATAGTACTGCGTAAAATTTTGTGGTTATGCCCTAAAAAATAGGACTTGTCCTATAAGAACTTCCTATGCATTTATATGTTATAATAATGTTAGGTTATGTGACTTGAAACCACTTATGCCGTATATTTGCAAACTATTTAGAATCATTATGATTAAAGTAACACCAGAGGCTCGTAATAAAATTGCAGGTCTTATGAGCGAAGACGGTTTCAATATAGACACAGATTATGTGCGTGTTGGTGTCAAAAGTGGCGGTTGTTCAGGTCTTTCTTATGATCTTAAATTCGATAAGGCACAGGATGATGAAGACAAGGTATTTGAAGATAATGATGTACGCTTAATTGTAGACAAACGCAGTTTCCTATATCTTATCGGAACAACTTTAGAATATAGCGGAGGTCTTAACGGCAAAGGCTTCGTATTTAATAATCCCAATGCACAGCGTACTTGTGGCTGTGGTGAAAGTTTTTCGCTTTAAGCGAAAGAAAATAAATCTAGACTTCATCTTATGGCATATACCGAAGACGATTTAAGAGAAGAACTAAAAACCAAAAAATACGAATACGGTTTTTATACTGATATTGAATCTGATACCTTCCCTGTTGGTCTCAATGAAGAAATTGTTATTGCAATTTCTAAGAAAAAAGAAGAGCCAGAATGGATGACCGAATGGCGTCTGGAAGCCTTTAGGCATTGGGAAAAAATGGAAGAGCCAGAATGGGCCAATGTACATTATAACAAACCCGATTTCCAGAATATTTCTTACTACTCTGCACCTAATAGCAAACCCAAATATGAGAGTCTTGATGAAGTAGATCCAGAATTATTGGAAACCTTTAAAAAACTGGGCATCTCCATTGACGAGCAAAAGAAACTGGCTGGTGTAGCAGTAGATATAGTAATGGACTCTGTTTCGGTTGCTACGACATTCAAAGAAACGCTTGCAGAAAAGGGTATTATATTTTGTTCTATTTCTGAAGCCATTAAAGAACATCCAGAACTGGTCAAAAAATATATTGGTACTGTCGTGCCACAACGTGATAACTTTTATGCCGCATTAAATAGTGCTGTTTTCTCTGATGGTTCTTTCTGTTATATTCCAAAAGGCGTTCGTTGCCCTATGGAATTATCAACTTATTTTAGAATCAATCAAGCAGGTACTGGTCAGTTTGAGCGTACATTAGTGATTGCAGATGAAGGTAGCTATGTAAGCTATCTGGAAGGCTGTACCGCTCCTAGCCGCGATGAGAATCAATTACATGCAGCAGTGGTTGAATTGATCGCTCTGGATGATGCAGAAATCAAATATTCTACAGTACAAAACTGGTTTCCTGGTGATGCCGAAGGCAAAGGAGGAGTATTCAATTTTGTAACTAAACGCGGTCTTTGTGAGAAGAATGCTAAAATTTCCTGGACACAGGTAGAAACAGGTAGCGCTGTAACCTGGAAATATCCTAGTTGCGTGCTTAAAGGAGATAACGCTATTGGTGAGTTTTACTCCATTGCTGTTACTAATAATTACCAACAGGCCGATACGGGAACAAAAATGATTCACCTTGGTAAAAACACAAAGAGTACAATTATTTCTAAAGGTATTTCAGCAGGAAAGTCTCAAAACTCCTATCGTGGATTGGTTCAAATAAGTCAGCGCGCAGAAAATGCACGTAATTTCTCTCAGTGCGATAGTTTATTGATGGGGAATGAATGTGGAGCACACACCTTCCCCTATATAGAAGCTAAAAATAAAAGTGCACAAATAGAGCATGAAGCAACTACGAGTAAGATTGGAGAAGATCAAATTTTCTATTGCAATCAACGAGGTATTGATACTGAAAAAGCTATCGCTCTAATTGTAAATGGATTTAGTAAAGAAGTATTAAACAAGCTCCCGATGGAGTTTGCCGTTGAGGCGCAAAAACTTTTAGAGATTAGTTTAGAAGGAAGTGTTGGATAAATTTCTGCGAACCTGCCTGACAGCAGACAGGTGCGTAAATTCGAAAAAGCAAAACCATGAATAAGATAGTCGCCATTTTAATTACACTTGTTTTGATCTCTAGTTGTAGAGAAAATGCCACAGAAAAAACCACTGAAGAAACTCCATCAAAACCACAAGTGAGTTTGTATACATTTGATGGTGGTAGCGTTTCAGCAAACGATCTTAGTCTTTTTGCGCAAGGAGATACTTACAAAGGTGAATCCAAAGAATTAGTTGATGCCTTTTATGTTATAAAACATGAAAAGGGAATTTTACTTTGGGATACAGGGCTGCCGGAAGGCTTAGTGGGTCAAGACCCCTATACTCCAGAAGGGGGAGCATTTACTGTTAGCCGAAAGGACTCTATAGTAAACCAATTAGCCAGCATTAATGTAAAGCCAGAAGATGTAAACTTCATTGCTTTCTCTCATGTACATTTTGATCATACAGGTGCTGCAAATCATTTTGGAGATGCCACCTGGTTAATACAACTACCAGAGTACCATTTTGCTAGAGGTGAGGCCATAAAAAGCAATGCTTTTTACGATATATCTAGCTTTGATAAGCTTACAAAGGCCTATCAATTGGGAGGAGATCACGATGTTTTTGGAGATGGTTCTGTAATAATAAAATCCTTTCCAGGTCATACTCCTGGGCATCAGTCACTATTTTTAGATTTGCCAGAGAGCGGCCCTACACTATTAACAGGTGATTTATATCATTTTGAAGAAAATAGAGAGGGAAAGATTGTACCGCAGTTCAATCACGATATTCCTGAGTCAGAAAAATCAATAATGGCATTTGAAGCTTTCGCGAAAGCAAGTAATGCTCAAGTAATCATTCAACACGAGCCTGCCGACTTTGCAAAAATGCCAAAGGCACCAAAATCACTAAACTAATGAGAAAAACTATCTTTTTATTGACCTTAACTCTTACGGTTTCTCTAAATTCTTGTAAGAAAGACATCCAAAAAACCGAATCTATAACTGTACCAGCAACACCTGTAGGTAGTGAAAGAGTCAGGGAGTTGAAAGGCGAATTTTATTATGATAATGAAGCTGCTGTTTTTAAAGGGAAAAGCTATATATATGGTGTGAAAAGAGATTTAATGGCAGAAGAATTAGCCAAAAAAACAGTGCCAAAAAAAAGAAACTCTTATGATATGGTGCCTGTTACTATAAAAGCGGTTATTCAGCCTAATCCTGCTTTTGAAGCTGGAGAAAATGTATGGGAAGAACAAGTAGTTATTAAAGAAATAGTTGAGATATCAGAGCCTACTGACGATGAAATTGTAAAAATAGAGTCAGGAAGTTAGAACAACGATAAACAAAAATCTATGTTAACCATTAAAGACTTACACGCTAGTGTAGATGATAAAGATATTTTAAAGGGAATTGATCTGGAGATTAAAGCAGGACAAGTTCATGCTATAATGGGACCAAATGGTTCTGGTAAAAGTACGCTTTCTGCAGTTATTGCTGGAAAAGAAGAGTATGAAGTAACTGGTGGTGATGTGCTTTTAAATGGTGAATCATTGCTAGAAATGGATCCTGAAGAACGAGCCCATGAAGGCGTATTCCTTTCCTTTCAATATCCAGTTGAAATTCCTGGAGTATCAGTTACTAATTTTATTAAAACAGCGATTAATGAATCTCGCAAGGCTCGAGGCGAAAAAGAGATGCCAGCTAGTGAAATGCTAAAGCTTATTCGAGAGAAATCAGAATTATTAGAGATTGATCGTAAGTTTTTATCTCGTTCTTTAAACGAAGGATTCTCTGGTGGCGAAAAGAAACGTAACGAAATATTTCAAATGGCCATGCTAGAACCTAAACTAGCTATCCTTGATGAAACCGACTCTGGTCTGGACATTGATGCTCTTCGTATCGTTGCCAATGGAGTTAATAAATTAAGAAGTGAAGACAATGCGGTTTTAGTAATTACCCATTACCAGCGTCTTTTAGAATATATTGTTCCAGACGTAGTACACGTATTAATGGATGGAAAAATCGTAAAAACTGGAGGCAAAGAATTGGCCCTTGAGTTGGAAGCTAAAGGGTATGATTGGTTAAAAGAAGAGCTTGTATAGAACGTTCAAAGTTTTAATTGGTGGCTACCATAAAGCGTTTTGAAGATTTAGAAATTTGGCAAGATGCTCGAAGTCCAAGCCAAGAAATAATTCAACTTTCCAAATCCTCAGAATTAGCTCAAAACTTTAAACTTAAAGACCAAATATGTGGTTCTACAGGATCTATAATGGATAATATTGCTGAGGGATTTGAACGAGATGGAAATATGGAGTTTTGCTAATTTTTGGCCATAGCCAAGGCCTCTGCAGGTGAAACAAGATCACGAGTATATAGATTATTTGATTGGGAATATATAGATGAAACAAATTTTAAAAATTGATAGGTGACTGCGAATCTATAAGCAAAAGAATTTCCAATTTTATAAGTTATCTAAACAAGAAAGAATATTAAGGAACAAAGTTTAAGAGTTTATCAACTTGAAACCTTAAACATGAAACCCTAGAAGAATGAGTTTAAAAGAAAAAATAGTTTCCTCCCATATCGTTTTTCAAGACAGTTTGGACCCTGATTCTCCAATTTATGATTTACGCGGAGAGGCCATCAAAAATTTTGAGATCGAAGGATTTCCTACCAAAAAACAGGAAGCCTGGAAATATACATCACTTAATAGCATTATTAAGGAAGACTATAGCCTATTCCCTAAGAAGGCCAAGGCCTTGGATTTTAAGGATGTCAAAAAGTACTTCTTACATGATGTAGATACCTATAAGATCGTTTTTATAGATGGTGTATTTAGCGCTTACTTATCATCAACTACACATGACGGTATTGATGTATGTACCATGAGTGCAGCCCTGACTAAAAGCAAGTATAAACCTATTATAGAAGTCTATTTCAATAAAATTGCAGAAGAAGATAGTCTTACTTCGCTCAACACTGCTTTCGCCAAAGAAGGAGCTTTCATTAATATACCCAAGGGAAAGGTAGTAGATAAACCTATCGAGATTATTCACTTTTCCACAGGTGTGGATGAAGCTTTTATGGGACAGCCGCGCAACTTGATCATTGCCGAAGAAAATACCGAAATACAAATCATTGAACGTCACCAGAGCCTTACCGAAAATGCGGTACTTACCAATAGTGTTACTGAAATTTTCGCGGCAAAGCGTGCCTTGATTGATTATTATAAAATACAGAACGATCAATTAACCGCTTCTTTGGTAGATAATACCTATATAGAACAGCATCATGAAAGTATTGTCTCCGTACATACTTTTAGTTTAGGCGGTAATGTAACGCGCAACAATCTCAACTTTTACCAAAAAGGAGAGTATATGGATTCCATATTAAAAGGAGTAACCATTATTGAGGGCAAGCAACACGTAGATCATCATACCCTAGTACATCACCAGCAACCTAATTGCGAAAGTCACCAAGACTATAAAGGCATTTATGATGAAAAATCAACAGGTGTTTTTAATGGGAAAGTAATTGTAGATAAGATCGCTCAAAAAACAAATGCCTATCAGTCTAACAATAATATTTTAGTAGATGATAAGGCCACGATCAACTCCAAACCGCAATTAGAAATTTTTGCCGATGATGTGCGCTGTTCACACGGTTGTACCATCGGTCAATTGGATGAAAGCGCCTTATTTTATTTGCGTTCGCGTGGTATTGGCAAGAAAGAAGCTAGAGCCTTATTGATGTATGCTTTTGCCAATACCGTTTTAGAAAGTGTAAAAATCCCACAACTAAAACAGCGGATCACCAAGCAAATTGCCAATAAGATTGGAGTGAATATTGGTTTTGATATTTAGAAGTATGAATTCCGATAGCTATCAGAATCTACTTTTATGATTCATCTGCTTCCGCGTAGTAGGCGGAAGTATTTTTCAAACTAAGATCAATTGCGATAGGGGAGATGAGATTTCCTCTTTTGCGGAAATTAATTTATGGGCAAAACCACTCAACATACCACATTTGATGTCGAAAAGATCCGTAAGGATTTCCCAATCCTAAATCGAGAAGTCAATGGCAAACCCTTGATCTATTTTGATAATGCGGCTACCTCACAAACTCCGCAAGTGGTAATTGATGCTATAGTAAATTACTACTCTAACTATAACGCAAATATACATCGAGGTGTTCACCATCTTTCACAACAAGCGACAGATGCGTATGAGCTTGCGCGAAAAAAAATACAGCAGCATTTTAATGCCGCTAGGGCTCACGAGATTATCTTAACCTCAGGAACAACACACGGGATCAATCTAGTGGCTAGTGGTTTTTCATCCTTGCTAAAAGCAGGTGACGAGGTGCTCGTTTCAGCATTAGAACACCACAGCAATATAGTTCCTTGGCAAATCCTATGTAAAAAGACTGGGGCTACTTTAAAAGTCATCCCGATGACGCCAGCAGGCGGATTGGATATGGATGCTTTCGCGAAAGCGGTAACAGCTAATCTCAAACTCGTTTTCGTTAACCACGTGTCTAACGCTTTGGGAAGTATAAACCCAATAAAAACCATTATTGATAAAGCGCATCAAATAGGTGCTGCAGTTCTTATAGATGGTGCACAAGCCTGCCCGCATATCAAACCTGATGTACAAGCCCTAGATGTTGATTTTTATGTTGCTTCTGCACATAAAATCTGTGGACCGACAGGAGTAGGCATACTCTACGGAAAAGAGCAATGGTTAGAGAAATTACCTCCATACCAAGGTGGCGGCGAGATGATAGAAACCGTTACGTTTGAAAAAACCACCTATGCGGGTCTCCCCCATAAGTTTGAAGCTGGAACACCTAATATTTGTGGCGGGATTGCTACTGGTGTTGCCTTGGATTATATGAATGCCATTGGTTTTGATACCATTGCCGCATACGAAAATGAACTTTTGGAATACGCTACCAAAAAACTACTGGAAATTGACGGACTTAAAATTTACGGCACCGTTCCTGAAAAAACAGCGGTTATTTCCTTTAATGTTGGGGACATTCATCCGTATGATATTGGTACCATACTCGATAAATTGGGCATCGCTGTACGCACAGGACATCATTGTGCACAACCTATTATGGATTACTATCAAATACCAGGAACCGTACGCGCTTCCTTCTCCTTCTATAATACTACAGTAGAAATAGATGCATTAGTAGCAGGTGTAAAACGGGCGGTGATGATGCTTTCGTAAACTAGTCTTGTAATCATTTCTACTCTCCCTTTATAATTTCAATCGCCTTTTCTAAAACTTCATCTTTACCTAATCTCAATCCTTCTATTGTAGGGTTAACTTCAATATCTATTTTAACGCCTACTCGTTGTGATAGACTGCCATCTGGATAATAAATACCTTTGCCTGTTGCAGCAGTATTAAATCCTCTTGGGAATTTGAATACAGTATTACTGCCATCTGCTCCTGCTGTTTGACTTCCAACGATGATGGCATTATCTGCTGTGCGTAAGCCCATTGCAGTAAACTCAGAAAGGCTTAAAGATTGGTTATCTACAAGAATGACTACTTTTCCTTTGTATGGGTTTTTGTTCTTTTTGTGACCTGTTTTTAACATAGAATTCTCCCATAGATATCTTCCAGGGTACTTAAGCTCTGCTTTCATACTACTTGCAACATCTCTTTCTTCTGAATTCAAAAACCGTGATAAAGAATGCAAACTAAATTTGGGATATCCTCTTAAATCAAAAACAATTCCTTTTGTCTCCCATAATTCTTCCATAGCAATTGCACTCTGTTTTATCTGTAGTAATCGCATATTGACATAACCAATGTTATTATTTAATTCCTTCCAAGCTGTTTCGTTTGGAGGATTATAATACTTGAACTCATTAAAATTATATTTTGAAACTACTTTATTAAAAATAGAATCACCCCTTTTTATTTCTAAGAGAATTTTGTCCTTGAGACCACCACTAAGAATTTTGGAATAGGTACGCTGAACCTTGAAGTTTTTATTGGAAGCTGGAGTTATTTTAAGGGTATCTTGAACTTTACTTTGAATATTTTCACCATCAACTTTTAAGATAATATCTCCTAACTCCAGCCCCTCTCTTTCTGCTATTTCAGCATTAAAAAAACCAGAAATAACACAATTATCCTCAATGTGCTTTACTTTGTACGGGAAATATTTAGGTATTTCCGTATTAAATGTTACCCACGCATGGCTATCATCAACTTTGGCAACTAGAAGTTTTATTGCATATTCAAATTCTTTATTAGTACTTGCCTCAGAAAAAATTGGAAGCATCTCTTTTAAAACAACATCCCAATCTTGATCTAAAAGAAATTTATAGGGGTAGAAATAGGCAATAATGTTCCAATATCTAAATAGGCCAAGTAGGTTATTGTGTTTTGTAAAGGCTAAGTCGTCATAAATCACTTCATTTATTACAGAAAACTCTTTATACCTTCCATAAGACATATAATGTTGCTTTCCTAGATATCTATTTTCTTCTATGTATCTCAACCTATCAGCAATATCTAGTGATAGATTCTTGTCTTTTTCTATCCAGGACAAATCAAAGTTCTCATCAAAATATTCAGTATCCGTTTTACATTTTTTGCAAACTTTTAGTTTACCAAGTTCTTCTATCAAATTGGTATATAATTGAGATAATTCCTCATAGGAGGTAACTTTATCTACCTCGTTTAACAGTTTAAATAATTCTTGATCCCAATCTAGCTTACCAGATGCTACTTTAGGATGATAGTATTTTAAAAAACCCCAAACCTTGGCAGTGGTTTCATATTTGCTAAACTCAAAATCTAAATCTTGAGCATATAAAATTGATGATAGGAAAAAAGTAGCAATACATACTAATAGTGAAGATTGGTTTTTCATAATGAATGGTTTATCAACTAAAATACTATTGAAATTTAATACAATATCATAATTAACAACACTTTAGCGGGTTTTCCTAAAGCGGAGTTAAGCCACAATGTCAGTTTACGCCTTGGGCACTATCTTTGTATTTTGAAAATATAGCTTATGCCGAGTATTCAAGACATACAAGCAGATATTATTGATGAGTTTTCCATGTTTGACGACTGGATGCAGCGCTATGAATATATGATTGATTTGGGAAAATCACTTCCTCTTATTGATGACCAATATAAAACCGATGAGTACATCATCAAAGGCTGTCAAAGCAAAGTATGGGTACACGCCAATATGGAGGATGGTAAGGTTGCCTTTACTGCAGATAGTGATGCTATTATTACCAAAGGGATTATTGCGATTTTGATTCGCGCCTTTTCTGGTCAGGCTCCTGATGCGATTATTGATGCAGATACAGCATTTATTGACGAAATAGGCCTAAAAGAACATTTATCTCCAACGCGAGCCAATGGCCTGGTGAGTATGATCAAACAATTAAAACTCTATGCTGTGGCATATAAAACCCAACTGAACTAAAAAAACACTGCTATGAGCGAAGTCACTATAAATACCACTGAATTAGGCGAAAAAATTGTTCGCGTTTTAAAAACCATCTACGATCCTGAAATCCCGGTTGATATTTATGAATTGGGCTTGATCTATGATGTGTTTGTCAATGAAGATTATGAAACGAAAATCCTTATGACATTGACTTCGCCCAATTGCCCTGTTGCTGAGTCTTTGCCGCAAGAGGTTCAGGATAAAGTAAAATCTCTAAAAGAAGTTACCGATTGTGAGGTGGAAATTACCTTTGATCCCCCTTGGTCACAGGATTTAATGAGTGATGAAGCCAAGTTAGAGTTAGGGATGTTGTAAATGGAAAACTAATATATTCAAAAATCTTCCACGAAGGCGGAAGATTTTTGAATTGATCACTATTTCTATTAGGTGGATAAGACCTCCACCTCTGTGGAAGTTAAAGTATGAAAGAAGAAATAGTAAATAGAGTATCGAAAAGTAAACTAATCACCTTTGATCTGGAAGAGTTGTATCCGGTGGGGAAGCGACTGTCTATGGATATTGCACAATGGTTAGATCAAGGCTTTATTTTGCGAGAAAAAGTATTTCGCGAAAGCCTTGAACAATTCGACTGGCCGATTTATAAGGATGCCTATGTCAATTTATATTGCAGTACCGATGCGATTGTCCCAGCTTGGGCATATATGCTGGTTGCTTCAAAACTTACTGGAATGGCAAAACGTGTGGTGGTGGGTTCACTTGAAGCATTAGAAACTCAACTTTTTTCAGAAATTATCAATCAACTGGACACAAGCCCATACGCTGATGTTCCCGTCATTATAAAAGGTTGTGCCAATAAACCCGTACCAGAAAACGCTTATCTCTTACTTATCCAAAAGCTCCAACCTATTGCCAAAAGTCTGATGTTTGGAGAGGCATGTTCGTCAGTGCCTTTGTATAAAAAACCAAAGAACTAGATTAAAAACAATTTTTAACCGTTGAACGGTGTAATAGTTCTATTCGTTATTTTTTTAAGCAAAAATTGAATTTAGATATATATTTGCCAGCAATTATAAAATCCAATTGATCATGAAAAAAACTCTAATACTAGCTTTAGTTTTATGCTATAGTTTAACACAAGCACAAACTAAAGACGAACTCAAAGCCCTTATTGCTCCTAAGAAAGACTCCATTGCTGCCATTCAGGCACGGGCAGATGCCTTGCAAGCCCAAATAGATGCACTCCCAGGTTGGAGAAAAGCCATATTTGGAACAATTGGTGGTAGTGTCACAGAGCAACGTAATGCTTTTACACAATCTGCTCCTGATAACTCTGCAGGTAATATTGGTTTTACTGTTAATGGTTACGCGAACTTAATCCAAGAAAAATTCTTCTGGAGAAATTCTGGATTCCTTAATTTGTCTTGGACTCGATTTGATGACAGAAGTATCGATACAGATAGCGAAAATTTTGAACCGACCACAGATATATTTACGCTTACCTCACATTATGGGCGTAATCTTAGTAAAACTTGGGCGGTTTCTGGATTGGCAGAATATAGAACAACAGTCCTTAATGACTTCAATGATCCTGGATATTTAGATGTAGGTGTTGGTTTTACTTGGACTCCGATTCCCAACCTCATTGTAGTTATCCACCCTGCCAATTACAATTTTGTATTTGCAGATGGAGATAACGTTTTTGAATCTTCGCTAGGGGCTAAAATTGTAGCAGACTATACCCGTCAAATCACTACATTTATTGGCCCTATTAATTTTAAAACCAATTTTTCTGCCTTTATTAGTTATGAAGATGTAGATAACCTATCCAATTGGGCGTGGACCAATACTTTTGGCTATACCCTATGGAAAAAGATTGGTGTTGGTTTTGATTTTGGTTTAAGAAGTAATAGACAAGAAGCTGTAAGTTTTGCAAATAACCAACTAGCAGAGGGAGTTACTCCTTTTGATATTGATGATGATGCCGTAGACAATCCTTTACAGACTTTTTGGACCCTTGGCTTAAGCTACGCGTTCTAATAAAACGTTATTCATAAACATATCAAAAGCGATCCTCAAAGGGTTGCTTTTTTTATTCTGGATTATATGAATCGTACTCAGGATATAAGAAATTATTGTAAGGAAAACGCGTAATGTGTATTTCGCGTACGCGTTCATAAACCTTCTTTCTAAAGGCTTCCAAATTTCCTTTATTTAGCGCAGAAATAAAAATAGCATCGCCATTGGTTTTTGCCATCCAGGTTTGTTGCCATTCTTCTAATGAATAATGCGCAGAAGTACGCTCTGTCATTAGATCGTCTTCGTCAAAAGGTTCTGGGTTATACACATCTATCTTATTAAAAACCATAAGTACAGGCTTATCTGCACTATGAATTTCATCTAAAATATTATTGACAGAAGCTATATGATCTTCAAATTGAGGATGTGAAATATCAACCACATGCAATAAGAGATCGGCTTCACGAACTTCGTCCAAAGTACTTTTAAAGGATTCTACGAGTTGGGTAGGTAGTTTGCGAATAAATCCTACTGTATCGCTTAATAAAAATGGTAAATTGCCAATAACCACCTTGCGCACTGTAGTATCTAAGGTTGCAAAGAGTTTGTTCTCGGCAAACACCTCACTTTTACTTATGGTATTCATCAAGGTACTCTTCCCAACATTGGTATACCCCACTAAAGCCACTCGTACTAATGCGCCTCTATTACCACGTTGTACCGCCATTTGCTTGTCTATGGCGGTCATTTTTTTTCGCAAAAGCGAAATGCGATCTCTTACGATACGTCTATCTGTCTCAATTTCCGTTTCCCCAGGACCACGCATACCAATACCTCCTCGTTGACGCTCCAAGTGTGTCCAGAGACCTGTTAATCTAGGTAATAAATATTGATATTGGGCTAACTCTACTTGAGTACGTGCATAGCTGGTCTGGGCACGTTGCGCAAAAATATCGAGGATTAAATAGGTGCGATCTATTATTTTGCATCGTAAGATACGCTCAATATTGCGTTGTTGGGCCGGTGTAAGTTCATCATCAAAAATTACGGTTCCTACTTCCTGTTCGTCAACATAGGCTGCTACTTCTTCCATCCTTCCTGAACCTATAAAGGTCTTTGGGTTGGGCATATCTAGTTTTTGCGTGAAGCGTTTCAAAACTTCGCCACCCGCTGTATAGGCCAAAAACTCGAGTTCGTCGAGGTATTCGGTCATTTTTTCGGCAGATTGAGATCGGGTTACTAATCCCACCAATACTACCTTCTCATATTGATTTATTTTCTTTTCGAGCATAAAGAACAAAGGTAGAAAAACTAGTAGCATGCATTTTAGTATTTTCGCTTGCAGTAAAAAAGAGGGATAATGAGTGATTATAAGAATGTACGGTATGCAGGTAGAATAGAGAAAGTGAGACACCTACCTAAAAAAGTATGTATTGGGTTTTACAACCTCGAAAATTTATTTGATACCAAAGATGATCCCGTAATATATGATGACGATTATACTACTGAAGGGTATAAAAATTGGAATCCTGATCGATATAATCGAAAGCTCAAAAAACTTAGTCGTGTAATTGCACAAATAGGAGAAAAAGAAACGAAAAGTGCGCCTAGTTTATTGGGTGTTGCCGAAGTAGAAAACAGGTCTGTTGTAGAAGATCTTATTAATACAAAGAAACTCAAGAAATACGATTATGATATTGCACACTTTGACTCTCCTGATGAACGAGGCATTGATTGTGCCCTTATTTATAGAAAAAACCACTTTGAAGTACTAGAAAGTAAGCCGATTCGTGTAGATCTTGAATCTGAAGATGGCTCTCCAGACTATACAAGAGATGTGCTATATGTGTGTGGCTTGCTTTTTGGCAAACGTATTCATGTATTGGTAAACCACTGGTCTTCAAGAAGAGGTGGCGAAGAGGAGTCTAGGCCTAATCGTATACAAGCGGCGCTTACCAATAGAAGAGCTATTGATGCTATTAAAGAAGAAGAACCCGATGCTCGTATTGTGGTGATGGGTGACTTTAATGATGATCCTCATAGTGAGAGTGTAAAAGATCATTTAGTACAACAGGATTTGTACAACCCTATGATCTTTTTATTGACCCGTTATGAAGGAAGTTTGAATCATGATTTTAAATGGTATTTGTTTGATCAGATTATTCTCTCTAGTAATTTTATGAATATTAATGACAATAAACTGTATTATTACAAATCCAAGATATTTAATGACAAATCCCTTACTGAATACAAAGGTAAATTCAAAGGAAATCCTTTTAGAACCTATGCTGGCAGGCGCTATTTAGGCGGATACAGTGATCACTTCCCAGTGTACTGTATTTTTAAAAATAGTTGAGCATTCACTTAAATAAAAAGACCCTCTGAAAATTTCAAAGGGTCGAGAATAGTATTATAATATAAATATGCTAGTTAGATTGAATCTGTATCTCATCTAACTCATAGGTGCCATCAAAGTTTGCGTCACCGCTACCAATATATCTAAAGCCTAAATAGCCTTGTCCTTCTATACAATCAAGGCTAACATTGCCTGAAGGAAACCATTCTGTAAAAGGGTCGTCATCTCCTACAATAAAAGCCGCTGGAACAATATCCCAAGTTGCGACAGGTATATTTTCAGGAACACCATCCCAATCACTAGAAAATAATAACTCTAGGGTACTGCCATTTGCAAAACTATTGGAGGTCATAAAATTTAGCGTTTCTCCATCCTGAGTGTCAAAATTGATTTGTGGAGTAATTAACCAAGCTATAGTACTGGCATCACCAGACTTAAAAGATCCTACCCGTGCCGAAACACCTAGAGAAACGTTCCCGGTAGTGCTAAAAAAGGCTTCCCAAGTCTCCGTTCCTTCTTCTATATAATTTGTCCAACCGTTGCCCATAATTGGTTCGTTGGCATCTTGATCCTCAAAGAAATCTTCAAATAAAATGGTGTTGCCAATTGTTTCAGATAACCCACAGTCTACCTCTTCAGGATCACAACGATCTTCCTGATCAAAAACTACTCCAGACGGATCATTAACTACAAAATTAAAAACTTCACCAAAGAAATCACGCGTAAGAACGCCGGTTACAGATCCTCTTCCAGTAGGCAATAATAAAGATTTAAAATCTGCAAAAGTACTTGTGCTAAAAACAATATTGCCATTATTTACGCAACTCTCCAATGTACGCTCACCATCAAACTCATCTGTTGGTTCACCGGCGTAGGTTAAGTTAGCATTTATAACATCATCTCTGTTAAATTGAGCATTCTCAACCATTACAAAAAGGTTAGTAAGCTCATCGGAGAGTTCATTTAAAGCAATTACTCTTGGGATTATAGTAGCAACCTCTACATCACGTATGATACGATCTTCTTCATCAAAGCTTGGAATTGCCTCTATAAAACCACCTTCAATACCTAAAGTAAGCACTCCATTTGATATACCTACAACTAATCCATTAAGTCTTACAAAAATGCGTCTTCCTATTTCATAGCGCGTAAAGAGCGGATTTATATCTATTAAAAGCCTAATCCCGACGGTTGGATTTTCTGGGGTATCTTGAAGAATTAATTCTTCGAAGAAATTGCCAGACTCATCTGTTGAGATTACATAACCAGACATAAATACATCACCCCCATCATTTTGAAAGGTGAATTGAAAACCATCTCTCAACTCTTCCAATCCAGCATCATCAATTACTTCTCCATTTCCATCTAGAAAACCAAGATCATCCGCTTCTGCAAAAAGTGCTTGTTCATACAATGATGAAAACGCACCTAAGGTGATTTCACTTCCATCAAGATTGGGTGATTCTATAGAAATTTCAGGAATATCAAAATCGTCTTCTACACAACTCACTATTGTCAACATGGTTGTTACAATTGCTAATGCTTGTATAAAACTCTTTCTTTTCATCTTTATACTAAAATTAGTCATTTTTTAAAATCTAAAATATACGTTTACAAAATAGGTGGCGCCATTGCCGTAGAAAAAGCGTGGGCCAAATAATGGGCCTCCAGAAGCATTGGTCTCTGCTTGCAATTCTCTAAAGGTCGCTATCCGAGATTGTTCAAAACCACCGGATATAAATTGTTCATTAAAAACATTGTTAATGGTTGCAAAAAAGCCCACAAAATAATCATCTATTTTCCAAGACTTTCCGCCAACTAAATTTATAAGCACATAATCTCCAAAATCTATCTGCCTTAAAAATTCCCTTCCAAGAACAGGATCAAAATCATTAATTGGAAGACCGTCAGTATCTAAAATAAAGGCATCTGAACGACGCAATGTACTTACATCTATAAAAGATCTATCAAAATAATTGGCCGTAGCTCCAACCCACCAAAAATTAGGATCTCGATACTCAAAACCTAATTGTGCCACGCGCTCAGGACCAGAAGCGACATGAAAATTTTCTAAGGCTACATCTCCATCGCCAATGACAAAAGTACCTTCTGGAAATCCTTCAGGGTTTTCGTCAATAAATTCCTGTCCTAGAAAATCATCCCCCGCCAAATATTGATTAGCATCATCGGTAAAAACATACTCACCAAAAGAAGCGGCTGCCTTTAGTTTTATTGTAGGGGTAACTTGTGCTTCAAAACCCAATTCTGCACCAATGCGTCTGGTATTAATACCAGTTAGTACTTCTTGTACAAAGGCAAACCCATCTCCAGCTCCCTGAGCATTTTCAGTAAAAAAGAAGTTGATGTCTATCTGATTTTCTAATGTATTATAAAATCCTGTAAGTCTAGCCTTTATTATCGGAGATCTAAAGACGTAACTGAGATCTGCCGAGGTGATTTCTTCACTTTCTAAACCTATTACGGTATCATTATTTTGTCTAGCATTAGTAAAAGAATTCCTAATTCCAGGTGCTTGGGTTGCAAACCCTGCATTCAATGTCACCAAATGCCTTCCTGTTGGTTTATAGGTTATTCCGCCTTTCAAACCAAAATTGGTAAAACTAAGTTGCTCACTTTGTCCAAAAGATCGCGCTCCTGGAAAATTTCCATTTTCAAATAAGCCATTGCGCTGGTAGCTAGTATTGCTTAAAGAACCGCTGGCAAAAAAGTCAACTTTATTATATTTAAATTGTGCCTGACCAAAACTAGAAATAACATTGGCATCAATCTCATAGTTGTATTTATAGCGATCACCAACTCCTACAATTCTGTTACGGTTTCTGAGATCACTTTGCGCCGCATCACCAGCACCCAGACTATTGGTTACATCATCTTCTGCAAAAAAATCAACATCCAGATAACCATTGCCTCCTAACAAATCTGCAACTTCAGCAAAATTTGCACTATTCAAACCACGGTAAGCCACATTAGCGTTAACCGTTACATTATCTGAAACTGCTGTACTTAATATAACATTAGCCGAAAATTGGGTATCTTGAATCACATCATCTTGTATCACAAAAATCGCATTACCTCCATTGGCTACAGAAATAGCATTTCCCCTAAACAAAGCTTCAATATCAAATTGACCATCATTTATGAATTCTTGTTCAGCCAAAAAAGCATTTTGAAAATCCGTTGCTGTGGGATTTGGGTCTTGTAAAAAGAAACTCGGTAGTAACTGAAAAAAATTTGGTATCGGATTTCGGGCTCCACCTATAAAAGCTTCTTGACCATCAGGTGTAGTAATAAGTCTAGTACCGCCATTATCAACTCGGCTATTTTTTATTGTGCCGAATTGATAGCCCAAATTGGTATTTATTTTGGTCTTTTTTGATACATTCCAATAGTGATTTAATGTAAAGACAGGTTCTTGGATATCACGCTCTCTGGTATTTCTTATTTCTCCATTTTGAAATCCCCAGTTTGGATTATATCGCCGACCTCTTAATTCAAAAACTTCTTGGGTTATAGCCGTACTTCTACCTCTTCTATTTGGAGTAAAAAAACCAGTGAAATTTATGCTGTGTTGATCATTTATTTTTTTCTCAACTGCACCAAAGAAAGAATTGGCATCATAAATAGTTCCATCTACAAATCCTTCATCACCAAAACGCCTAGAAGCCAAAAATGCATAGGACCAACCGTTGGCCTGAAGTCCTGAAGCATAACTAGCCATTACCCGACCCGTATACGATCTATTTGCACTTGCATAGGAAATGCTTCCTCCTTTTCTATACTGAGATGCTCTTAAAATTATATTGGTTGTACCAGCAAAACCGCCGAAGGCATATTCACTAGGAGCAAGACCTTGAGCAAACTCCTGATTACGTTGCAAATCATTAATGCCACCCCAATTATTAAATTGTGGTCTACCATTAAATTGCTTATTCATTTCAATGCCATTAATAAGCACTTTACTATTGGCATTATCTAAACCCCGAGGCCTAAAGAAAGCAGCACTAAAATCAAAGGCTGCAGCTCTTAAAAACGCATCTCTAGAAGCAGAAAGTAAGCCAGACACATTAAAATTCCCTAAATCATCATTGTCACCAGTAATCTCATTATCACTCAATGAAATTACTCCAATTTGCTGCTGTTCTAATGTGATATCTCCATTTAAAGGTATATTGTATAATTCTAAAGGAGTAGATCGTAAAATTATTACAGGCAATCTTTTGGTTACATAACTTGTTCTAGTCAAAACCAATATCTGATCGCCTTGTGGCAATTCACCTGTAAGAGCAAAAGTTCCATCCAGATTTGTTCTAGTTGTAAAACGCGTATCTTCTAAAGACACGACTACATCAATAAGTGGTTCTGAGGTGAGGCCATCTACAACGGAGCCTTTTATAGTTCCTTGAGCGTAAATGTGGCACGTAATTAGCAGTAGAATATACTGCGCAAGGTATCTTTTCATAATCGGTTTAGTTAGTCTGCGGTTGCTAATAAAATATTAACATAAGTTTCACAAATTTAATAGTTTTCATTAAGATGAATTTGTATATCCGCAAATAGTCCTAAAGTGAATTAATTTTCGTATATTCTATTGAATTTAAAATGGTTTAAT
>CAZDFA010000005.1:0-48364 GCA_964504555.1 uncultured Flavobacteriaceae bacterium
AGTATCTGGTGAGCGCCGTTATCGCGCTTCAAAGCTTGTTAATAATAAAACCATTCCCGCATACATTCGTATAGCCAACGATCAAGAAAGCCTGGAAATGGCATTAGTTGAAAATATTCAACGCCAGGATCTTGATCCAATAGAAATAGCACTTTCTTATCAACGGTTAATCGAAGAAATACAATTAACCCAAGAAAAACTTAGCGATCGCGTAGGTAAAAAGCGTTCAACTATTGCCAATTATTTAAGACTGTTAAAACTAGACCCCATTGTACAAACAGGAATGCGAGATGGTTTTATAAGTATGGGACATGGTCGGACATTGATTACTATAGATAATAAAGGTGATCAATTGGATATTTATGAAAAAATAATCTCTGATAAGCTATCAGTAAGACAAACGGAAGTACTGGTTAAAAAATATCAAAGTGAGGGCAGTCCAGAAGAAGAACCCAAAATTGAAATACCTAAGTTCATCAAAAAAGGAATTAAAGATTTTGCTGAATATTTGGGAACCAGAGTAGACGTTAAAGTTTCTAAAAAAGGCAATGGTCGCATTACCATACCGTTCTCATCTGAAGAGGATTTTAATCGTATAAAGAAATTAATTAATAATAGTGCCAAATAGTACGCACATATTCACCAAGTGTCTTCCAGTTTTTTTCTTCTTGTTGACTTTTAGTTTTGGTCTATTAGCTCAGGAAACCGAACAAATAGAAAATAAACCAGAAAAAAACGAAAAAGAAACTACCGAAAAGGTGGCTGACACTACAACGGCTTCTCAAGAAAAACAACTCTTTCTTACTCAACAAGATGCACTAAGACCTTCTAAAGCAGCTTTTTATTCAGCCATTCTCCCAGGTTTAGGTCAAGCCTACAATAAAGATTATTGGAAAATTCCAATCGTTTATGCTGCCTTAGGGACAGGAGCTTTTTTTTCCATTAGAAACGGTAATGAGTTTAACCGTTTTAGAACAGCACTGCGCAATAGATTAGCAGGTGAACCTGATGAATTCACTATCATTAATGACTTGGGAGAGTCAGTCGAACTTATTTCGCAACAAGGACTAATTGACTCTCAAGATTTTTTAAGAGAACAACGCGATCTTGCAATTATTATAACAGTTGGCATCTACTTATTACAAATTTTGGAAGCCAATGTAGATGCACATTTATCTCAGTTTAGTATTACTGACGATCTCACATTACAGCCAGATTTATACATAGACCCTATGCAGCAACGTAATATAAACTATGGGGTCAAACTTTCTTACCGTTTAGGACAATGAACATAGCACTTTTAGGCTACGGCAAAATGGGCAAAGCTATAGAAGCTATTGCCAAAGACCGTGGTCATCATATTACCTTAATAATTGGCCGGAAAACTGCATATCAATTGGATCCAGAAAATATTGATGTAGCTATAGACTTTAGTGTCCCTCAGGTTGCCACAACACATATTGGTAATTGTTTAGAAGCTGGAATACCCGTTGTTTCTGGCACTACTGGCTGGCTTGATAACTTTGATCACATAACTGCACAATGCAAAAAACTGGATGGTGCATTTTTGTATGCATCCAATTTTAGTGTTGGCGTCAACTTATTCTTTGAACTTAATAAAGTCTTGGCACGACTTATGAAGGGCCAACAAGGTTATAGTATTGGTCTTGAAGAAATACATCATACACAAAAGTTAGATGCTCCTAGTGGTACAGCAATTACACTTGCTAAAGGCATCTTACAAGAAAGTGACTATACTGATTGGATGCTATCTGATGATAATTCTTCAGATGTCCAAAATGAAACAACCATACCCATTACTTCAAAACGCATAGGCACAGTACCAGGTACTCACGAGATTGAATATCAAAGTACTATTGACACTATTAGCATAAAGCACGAAGCACATTCTAGACAAGGTTTCGCATTAGGAGCAGTAGTTGCAGCCGAGTGGCTCGTTGGGAAAAAAGGTGTATTTTCGATGCGCGATGTATTAAACATTTCTTAATGGCGTAACAAGCTAGACAAATTAGGCACTTATCGTCTTAAATACTAAGAACAATGACACTTACCGAATGGATTTTATTCGTTTTTGCAGTACAAGTAATTCACGCGCTTGGTACATGGAAACTGTATGTAAGAGCCGGCCGTAAAGCTTGGGAGGCTTTTGTACCTATTTACAATGCCGTAGTCTTAATGAAAATTATCAACCGTTCTATTTGGTGGGTAATTTTACTTTTTGTTCCCATAATTAATATTATCATGTTCATTGTGGTATGGGTAGAAATGGCAAGGAGTTTTGGTTTTAATACCTATAAAGACACAGCTTTGGTCATATTTACTCTTGGCTTTTATCTGTACTACATCAATTATGCTACAAATGCGGCTTATATCCCTAATAGAGATTTACAACCTAAAAGTACAAATGGTGAATGGGTAAGCGCAATTTTATTTGCTATAGTTGCTGCTACCCTAGTGCATACGTACTTTATGCAACCTTTTACCATCCCTACTTCATCTCTTGAAAAGTCATTATTAGTAGGCGATTTTCTGTTTGTGAGCAAGTTTCATTATGGTGCTCGTACACCAATGACTACTGTTGCTACTCCAATGCTTCACGATAGTATTTTCTCACTACCAGTCATAAATAACAAAAAGTTCAAATCCTATTCTAAATTTCCGCAACTCCCCTATTTTAGACTACCAGGTTTTCAAAAAATAAAACGCAATGATATCGTTGTTTTTAGTTGGCCAGTAGACACGCTTGTAGACATTACTCCTGGACGTATGCGTGGTAGTGTTTTAAAACCTATTGATAAAAAATCCAATTATGTTAAGCGTTGCGTAGCCTTGCCAGGTGATTCGCTTGAAGTACGGGATGGTTATGTATATATTAATGGCAAGCAAAATGAATTACCTGATAGAGCAAGATTGCAGTTTAGCTATACCATTTATTCTAAGGAATTACTTACCCAATCTGATAGAGGCCCATTAAGTGTCATTCCCACTCAATTCTATGCAGAACGTTATGATATGTCCGATATATCACCGCCGTCCAGACTGCAAAATGGCACCTATAGATATGTTGCTCATCTAACTGATGAATCATACAATAAGCTTAAAAATAATTCTAATATTCTTGGTATAGAAAAAAATGTTTATTCCGAAGGAAGTAGTTCTAGTAACCTATTCCCAAATGGCTTAAGCAATGATTGGACCATTGATCAATTTGGCCCAATATACATTCCAGAAAAAGGAAAAACTGTAAAAATTACTCCTGAAACCTTGCCATATTATGAACGCATTATTGAAGTTTATGAAGGTATTGAAATGGGTAATGAACAAAAAGTGGCTATTCAAGGGAATCAAGTGACGTTAAATGGTCAACCGTTAACTGAATATACCTTTAAACAAGATTATTACTGGCTGATGGGTGATAATAGGCACAATTCACAGGATGCGCGTTCTTGGGGCTATGTTCCTTGGAATCACGTTGTTGGAAAACCAGTATTTATTTGGCTGAGTCTTGATAAAAATAAGAAGGGCTTCTTTAATAGAATTCGTTGGGATAGGATGTTTAGTACTGTTAGAGGTTCTGGAGAGCGCAAAAGTTACTTCATTCATTTTCTGATACTAATTGGTCTTTATATTGTTGGTAGCAGATTTCTAAAAGCGAGAAAGGCTAAAAATGCCCAATAATTTTGGAGACTATACTCCTACATCCTAGTTATTTTGGATCTATTGTTCATTACGCAGCATTTGTGCAAGCAGGTGTTGTTTACTATGAGGTATGCGATAACTTTCAAAAACAGTCTTATCGCACACGAACAAAAATTGCTACAGCAACTGGCTTATTAGCCCTAAATATTCCAATAGTTCATGCTAAAAATGACTCTGGACATCAACTCACGCGAGAAGTGAAAATTGAAAATAAGTTTCATTGGCAACGTGATCATTGGCGCTCACTCAAAGTAGCCTATCAAAGTTCCCCATTCTTTGAATTTTTTGAGGATAACCTGCACTCTCTGTATCATACAGCACATGAATTTCTTCAGGATTTTAATCTGGCTTGCCATACAAGAATCTTAGATTGTTTGCAGTTAGAAAAAGAAATACATCATACTGCTTCCTATGAAAAAGAACCTCTACAAAAAGACTTACGTCATTTGGTAAAAGCAAAAAAAGAACCTCAATTTGACTTAACCCCTTATCATCAACTTTTTGGTGATAAACACGGTTTCCTCCCAAATCTATCAATATTGGATTTGCTATTTAATGAAGGCCCAGCTGCCCTATCCTATTTGGAAGAATTGGAATTAGACATTTAGCTAATCCCAACTTATTGTACTCATAATCGGATAGTGATCAGAATACTTCATGGTATAGGTTTCAAAATCGCTTACTATAAGCTTGGGATCTGCCAATATGAAGTCTATTCGAACAGGGTACCAATCAAATAAAAAGGTATAACCAATGCCTTTTCCCGCTTTCGCGAAAGCATCTTGCTTATCTCCTTTTACTTGCCTATAGGAATAGGAAAATGCCGTATTATTAAGATCCCCTGCAACAAGAACTGGATAAGGACTTTCCTTTTCATGCTGTACAAACTCCTTTACCTGCTGTTCCTGCTTTATTACCGCACTGCGAACCCGACGCAAAAAACGCTCTGAGTTGGCTTGGGCTTTGTCAAAATCTGCAGGAACCTTAAAAGATTGCAAATGCGCATTGTAAACTCTAACAGTATCCCCTTTTATAGCAATATCAGCCCAAAGAATATTATTCCCTGACTTTTCAAAATTAAAAGAACCTGAATTTAATATCGGGTATTTGGAGTAAATAATATGTCCGAATTCAAATTTTTGATTGGTCAGTTTTTCATATTGAAAAGGATACTGATCTTTACCTAGTTTGTACTTTTTATTATGCTCTTGAATACAGACAATGTCTGGCTGCTTTTCATTAATTAATCCTATTATTTTTTTATCCAAATCTTCTTCAATAATCCATCCTTTATCATTAAAGGATTTTACATTATAGCTCATTATCGTTATACTTTGATCGGCTATACTATTTCCATTATTCCCCCCAAATTGGTACATCAAAGGTAGTTTTGGTACTCCCAAAATTAAAACCAATAGCGAAAGAAACATGCGCCTTTTCTTTACAAATAACCAATAGCTCACAAAAAGAATATTGGCAATAATTAATATAGGTGTAATAAAAGCCAGCGCTGCAATTGGAGAAAAAACATGAGGCGGAATGTAAACCGCGACATATGCAAAAAGGGTAACAACAGCAAGTACGCTATTTAAGGTGTAACTAATTTTTTTTAAAAATCTGAATTTCCCCAAAATTGATTGTAGTTGTCTTCTATTAAAACGCCAAAAAAGCAGTCTTTATTCTTTCCCTGCTTTAAATAAAAAGTCCTTTTCTGCCTTCGTCAAACTATCATAACCACTCTTACCAATTTTATCTAGAATAGCATCTATTTTTTGTTGTTTCTCAGATTTGATAAAACGTGATGTGTTAGATAAAGTTGTATTGGATTTTGCTTTTTTATGCACCGTTCTCATTTTGGATCGCTTAGTCGAAAATGATCGCCCTACCGGGACTTTACTTTTAGAAAAATAAGAAACTACATTGTCTATTAAACTTTCCCACCAGCCTCCAATATCGTTCCCTTTAGCCAATTGTTGCGCATAAATATACCCAAATAAAGCACCTCCAAGATGAGCAATAAGTCCCCCAGTATTATCTGAAACATTTAACGTTAATAGATCTCTTAATACTACAAAAGCAGCAATATGCCATAATTTTAAGTTAAAAAATAAAATACGTATAGGACTATTAGGAGTATATGTTGCAATAAAAACGATGATCGCATTAACTGCCGCCGAAGCACCCAAAAGATAACCAGTCTTATTTGTGAGTACAGGGAATAAATTATATGCAAGTACAAATAATAACCCTCCAGCAATAGCGCCTAAAAAGTATATGGTAAGTAATCTTTTTTCATTAAATAAGTTAAGCACATATCTCGAGAAGACATATAAAAAAATCATATTAAATAGAATATGAAAAAAATCACCATGTAAAAAAGCATAGGTTATAAAACCCCAAGGTTGTTTTAGTATTTCTAGCGGTTCACTAGGCAATACAAACCATTGTTGCAGTCCAATCCCTTGAAGCTTCAAAATCCAGTTCACCAAGTTAAACCCAATATAAACGGCTGTGTTTATGACGATGAGCTTAATTGCTACATTGGCTGCTTTATATTGAAAAAGGAATGAATTTGCTGCCATCTTAATTCCATCTATTTTGATTAAAACTATTCTTTTTCCAGTACCACATCATAACAAAGCCAAACAGTGCTCCACCTAAATGTGCCCAATTTGCAATATTTTGCCCAAAAACTGAAAATCCAGTAATACCAGAAAACAGGTCAATAATGATCAAAACGGGCACAAAATACTTAGCTTTTATGGGTATAGGCACAAAAAACAGCATAAGTGCGACATTAGGGAATGCCATGGCAAACGCAACAAGCACACCGTAAATTGCGCCAGAAGCTCCTACAGCTGGCACATTATATGCACTAAACATTTTCTGACTTACTTCTATTGGAATTCTTGAATCATTCCAATAAGTCCCTGGTGCAGTACCTTCTGACAAGACTTGAGCTAGTTTTTCAGGAGTATATCCTGCATCAAGAAAAACTTGATAACCTTGTTGAAAATTATAATAATTCACCAAAGAGTGTATTAATGCTGCTCCTAATCCTGCTGAAAAATAAAAGAAAATAAACCTATTCCTTCCTAGTCTATTTTCAATAGCACTTCCAAAAGCCCATAAGGCATACATATTAAAAATGATATGCATGGGGCTTCCCAAATCGTGCATAAACATATGCGTTAAGGGCTGCCAAAACTGAAATGCTGGATATTCCCAAAACCACAAGGCAAATATACTTATGGCCGTATCAGGATTTAGAACAAACAGTGATCCTAAATAAAAGATCACATTTACAATCAATAATACCTTTACCGTTTCTGTTATCCTACCCATCGTATCCTGCTATTATATAAATTGTCGTTCAATTTCATCTAATGTTACGGTAATATAGGTACGTTTATTAAAAGGAGATAATTGCGATTCTTTGCAAGCAAAGAGTTCGTGAACCAAATGTTCTTGTTCCTCCAAACTCAGTTTTTGTCCAATATGCACGGCACCAGTTTTTGCGGTGTATTTGGCCAACATATCTACTTGACTAAATCCACTATCTGGAACATCGTTTTCTATAGTATGTAATAGTTGTTCTAATAGCTGAGCGACTTGCTTTTCTTCAATGAAATTGGGTATTCCAGTAATTGACATTTCTTCATTTTTTTCAATAGAAAACTGAAAACCGGCACTTTCTAAAGTTTCGTTTAGCGATTCCAACAAACGTATTTCATTTTTGCTATACGATAAGACAAGAGGAAACAGTAATTGTTGACTAGCGGTTTCCTGTACCGTAAGACGCTTTAATATCTGTTCATATAAAATTCGTTGATGTGCCTGGTGTTGATCTATCACAACCATACCGCTTTTTATAGTGCTTACCACGTACTTCTGATGCAATTGATAGGTGTTAAAAGCAGTAATTCCTTTGTTATTCTGATTTTCAAATAAATTTGTGTTGACTACATCACTTTCAAAAGTATGCATGTGCTCATTAGAGTCCATCGTTTGCTTATCTAAGCCTTCATATAGCTCTTCCCAACCAGAAGCATCCTTTTTTTCATACTGCATTGTAGTAACAATACCTTTCCTGTCAGGCACATTCTCAAAAGGATTAAAATTGCGATCTACTTGTATTTTAGGCGAGGCCACCGGTTTATCCTTATAAGTATAAGGGGTATCCATGCTAGCATCCCTATCAAAGTCTAAAACTGGAACAATATTATACTGACCTAAACTGTGTTTAACTGTGCTTCGCAATATGGAATAAAGAGCATGTTCGTTATCAAACTTAATTTCAGTTTTAGTAGGATGTATGTTTATGTCAATCGTCTTGGGATCTACTTTTAAAAACAAAAAATAACTAGCTCGTGCCTTTTCGTGCAGCAAACCTTCAAAGGCAGATGAAATCGCATGATTCAAATAACCACTTTTAATAAATCGATTATTTACAAAGAAAAATTGCTCACCTCGAGTACGCTTTGCAAATTCTGGCTTTACTACAAAACCAGAAATAGTTACTAAATCGGTTTCTTCTTCAACGGGTACTAATTTTTCATTGGTCTTTCCACCAAAAACACCCACAATGCGTTGTTTTCTGCTCCCCGGTGGTAGATTAAAAAGTTCTCCCTTGTTATGAAAAGCCGAAAAAGAAACTTGTTCATGCGCCAAGGCTACTCGTTGAAATTCATCAATAATATGACGTAGCTCTACACTATCTGATTTTAAAAAATTGCGCCTTGCAGGAATATTGAAAAATAAATTCTTTACGGCCATTGAGGTCCCTTTAGGCATTGCACAAACCTCCTGGCTTACTACTTTGCTTCCTTCAACAATGAGCTCAGTCCCTGTATCACCAGCTTCTAATCTAGTTTTCAAAGAAACATGTGCAACGGCTGCTATAGAAGCCAGAGCTTCTCCCCTAAATCCCTTAGTATGCAAATTAAAAAGATCATCAGCTGCGGTGATTTTTGAAGTGGCGTGGCGCTCAAAACTCATACGTGCATCCGTATCAGACATGCCTTTCCCATCATCTATCACTTGAATGAGGGTTTTACCCGCATCTTTAACCAATAGCTTTATTTGTGTAGCGCCAGCATCAATAGCATTTTCTAACAACTCTTTAACCACTGAAGCTGGTCGCTGAACAACTTCTCCTGCTGCAATTTGATTGGCAACATGATCGGGTAAAAGCTTAATGATATCTGTCATTAACTAGGTAGAAAAAATAGAAAGATCAAAATCTATAATAAATAGAAATATCAAAACAAGAATGGCAGCTATAATCAATACCGTCCCATTGAATTGAACATTACCACGTGTCCTACTAGACATACGCGCTTCTTTCCATTGGGCAGCATAATCATTCTTGTTTAGATTTTCGCCGTAAGCGTCAAATTTGGTAGCATATTCTGAGGTCTTTACATCTTCTTTTCCTTTATAATACCGCGGAGTATAATTATACCTATTATTGGTTTTTAACTTGCGTATAAGTGTAAATTTAATTGGACCCATAACCTACTATTCAAATATACGGTTTTAGTAGTCAAAAAATGTGCCCTTATGAATCAAATAAATTTTAAGGAATCACAATTTTGATTCCTTGCGAAGTTGTGCCATCTTAATGGCCGTTATTGCAGCTTCAGTACCTTTATTGCCTAATTTACCACCACTGCGAGCTCTAGACTGCTCTATAGTATTATCTGTAAGCACACAGAAAATTACTGGTATATCACCTTTTATATTTAGATCTACGACGCCTTGAGTCACTCCTTGGCAAACAAAATCAAAGTGCTTGGTTTCTCCCTGTATGACAGTACCTACAGCTATAACTGCGTCGAGCATATCATAGCACTGCATCATACGCTTACAGCCATATACAAGTTCAAAACTTCCAGGGACATTCCACCTAACAATATTGTCACTAATGGCTCCGCAATCTTTTAGTGCATCAAAAGCACCTTGAAAAAGGCCTTCAGTAATTTCAGAGTTCCATTCTGAAACAACAATCCCAAACCGAAAATCTTTCGCGTTTGGGATTGTTGTTTTATCGTAAGCAGATAAATTATGTCCTGCCGTAGCCATAATATTTTAGTTTGTGGCTTGTGCTTTTCCTAGATATACATCTACTTGCTTAGCATAATCTGAGTCTGAAAATTCGTCTTTAATACGATTAAGCCAATCAACCGCCTTGTCTTTCTTTTCGGTGTTGAGAGCTGTAATTGCAGCTTTAAATAAAAATCGCGGAGTAGTAAAATCATTTGTAGATACAGCAATAGCATCCTCATAGAACGAAAGCGCATCTTCTTCCTGATTTAGTTGAGAAAAAGCATCCCCTATTGCACCTTTTGCCAATGGGGCTAGCATCATATCATCGGAGTTGAAATCCTGAAGAAAATTTATTGCGTTTTGGTATTGATTGGTTTCTAGATAGGACATCCCAGCATAATACTTGGCAAGATTACCAGATTTTGTACTACTGTATTTATCGGCAATTTCTAAAAGACCATACTTCCCATTAGATCCGTTTAAAGCAACGCCGTACAATGAATCTTTAACTGAGGTATTAGTAGTTGTCAATGCCGTATTAAAATCTTCTTGAGCTTGTGTAAGCTCTTCTGCGGCTTCAGTCTCTCGTGGTTCAACGATAAATCTGTTGTAAGCAAGTACTGCCAATATCACAAGGACTACGGCTCCAATAACACCAAAAATTGCTTTTTGGTTTTTCTCTACCCATTCTTCTGTTCTAGATGCACCTTGATCTAATGAAGTAAATACTTCTGCCGTTGTGCTATCTTCTATAACATCAGCTTCCTTTTCTACTTTAGTTTTAGGCTTGTAGCCCCTTTTCTTATATGTAGCCATTACTTCTGTAATTTGTGGCGCAAAAATAGGATTTTTATTGCTTACTAACCGAGAAAATATCCCTTAATTTGTATTACTTTATGTTGTACTTGAAAAGCAGCAAAATGCTTGAGTAAATACGCTTTCGCGAAAAGCGTAACTGGCACAAAACCATGATTCTTAAAAACCTTTCTTTAGTCAATTACAAAAATTTTACGGCTTCGTCTTTTGATTTTGACGAACGCATTAATTGTTTTGTTGGGAATAATGGGGTTGGTAAAACCAATGTGCTAGATGCTATTTATCACCTGTCATTTGGCAAGAGTTACTTCAATCCTGTAACCAGTCAGAATATTAATCACCAGGCCGATTTTTTTGTGGTTGAAGGTTTTTACAACAAGGAAGAACGGGATGAAAAAGTGATCGTTAGTGCTAAACGTAGTCAGAAAAAGGTGATAAAACGCAATGGGAAACTCTACGATCGCTTAGCAGATCATATTGGGTTTTTACCACTCGTAATTGTTTCACCATCCGATAGAGATTTAATTACCCAAGGAAGTGATACACGCAGAAAGTTTATGGATGGGGTTATTGCCCAAAGTGATAAAACCTATTTAAATAACTTGTTGCAGTACACTAAAGTGGTGAGCCAGCGTAATGCATTACTCAAATATTTTGCAGCGAACAATACTTTTGACCCTGACACCCTGGCGGTTTACAACGAGCAGCTTATGCAATATGGCAAGCCTATTTTTGAAAAACGAAAGGCTTTTCTCAAAGCTTTTACACCTATTTTTCAAAAGAGACATGCAACTATTAGTTCTGGTAAGGAAGAAGTACAATTAACATATAAAAGTCAATTGCAGGAGGCTGAATTTGACCATTTATTAGAAGAAAATTTGGATAAGGATCGCATGTTACAATATTCAAGTGTTGGCATTCATAAAGATGATTTGCAATTTGAAATTGCTCAGTTTCCTATTAAAAAATTTGGCTCTCAAGGTCAGCAAAAATCGTATTTGATAGCATTGAAGCTTGCACAGTTTGATTTTATAAAGACACAATCTGGAGTAAACCCCATTTTATTGTTGGATGATATTTTTGACAAACTAGATGAGGAGCGCGTTGCACAGATTATTAAATTGGTCAATGATGAAGATTTTGGTCAACTTTTTATAAGTGACACCCATCCAGATCGTACTGAAGCTGTGGTGAAACAGATTCATAATAATTATAAGATTTTTAATTTATACATTTAGTTTAAAGCTGTTTGACTATCTTTTGAGTATGAAAATTTCAGGGTGGCTATATCTCTTTGTTTTGATACTATTTTCTTGCAAAGAGAATACCCAATCCCAATTGGAACATTTAACCGGATATTGGGAAATTAGTGCCGTAAAACAAGGCAATGAAGTCATTAAAACGTTTGGCGTAAGTCCAACAATTGATTATATTGAGATTAGTGGCAAGCATGGATTTAGAAAGAAGTTACAAGTAGATTTATTAGGAAATTTCAAAGCCAATCCTACTTTAGAAACTATTGAAGTTGAAATTATTGACGGCGAAGTCATTTTAAATTACACAACTGCTTTTTCCAGTTGGAGCGAAGTTGTAGTTAGCGCTACGCGGCAGGAACTCACCGTAGAAAATGAAGCTAATCTCACATATACCTACAAGCGCTATAAACCCCTTGATTTAAAACCATAAATGGCAAAACGAAATACAGACCCAAAAGCACTTCAAGAAGCATTACTAGATTTTGTTGCTTCAAATAAGCTACAAAAAGGTATTGATCAGGTACGTGTTGAAGAGATCTGGTATGGCTTGAATCCTGCTTTTAAAAATTACACAACGTCGCTACGATTACAAGGTGATACTCTTATTGTGCAGCTAAGTTCTTCTGTATTTAGACAAGAATTAAGTTACGGCAAGGGAAAAATAATTGCCCGGATTAATGAAACTAGTGGGAGTGAATTAGTCAAAAAAATTATTCTTCGCTAAGAAAACTCTGGATCGCCAAGTCATAACCTTTTAAACCAAAGCCTAAAATTACCCCTTTAGCATGTTTGGCAATATAGGATTGATGCCTATAGGCTTCACGATTCATGGTATTAGAAATATGTACTTCAACAACTGGGACAATTATTGCGGCAACAGCATCACCTATTCCCACTGAAGTATGCGTATATGCCGCAGCATTAAGGATGATTCCGTCAAAAGTAGTGGCTCCTTCCTGAATTTTTGAGATTAGTTCACCTTCTACATTGGATTGAAAGTATGAGAGTTCAATCTCCTTAAAATGAAACTGCAAATGGCTAAAGTAATCTTCAAAAGTTTGACTACCATACACTTTTGGCTCTCTCTTGCCTAATAGATTAAGATTGGGACCATTAATAATGAGTAGTTTCATAGTATAAAATACGTGGGTAAAAGTACTGTTTTTGTTTCAATTGGCTCGAGTCATTTTGTGGTGATAGATTTGTATTTTTAAGCGTTGACTTGGAAAACCGCAATACAGGATTATCAAACCTACCTCCGCATAGAACGAGGATTGGCTGCCAATACTATAGAAAATTACTATCTAGACTTGAAAAAACTAGTTCGATTTACTGAGGATTACGAATTGGAGATCACACCATTATCTATAGCTACCAATGATCTTAAGTCTTTTATATATGAATTGGCTAAAACAGTAAATCCTAGATCGCAAGCTCGTATGATCTCCGGTCTAAAAGGATTTTTTGGCTATCTTATTTTTGAAGGATACCGAGAGGATAATCCAATGACACTGATTGAATCTCCAAAACTTGGGCGCAAATTACCAGATACCTTATCTGAAACTGAAATTGATTCTCTAATACAGGCAATAGATTTAAGTCACCCACAAGGGGAACGTAATCGAGCTATACTAGAAACATTATATGCTTGCGGATTGCGTGTTTCAGAATTAACAGGTTTAAAACTATCGGATCTTTTTTTTCAAGAAGGCTTTATAAAGGCAACAGGGAAAGGTAGTAAACAGCGTTTTGTACCTATTGGAAAAGTGACCCAAAAATACATTAACTCCTATATCATCCATTATCGAAATCATCAAGAAGTTAAACCAGAACATTCGGATACGCTTTTTTTAAATAGAAGAGGCAATGGTCTAACACGTGCAATGATTTTTACGATCATAAAGCAAACTGCAATAAAAGCAGGAATTAAAAAAACCATTAGTCCGCATACTTTTAGGCATAGCTTTGCAACACATTTACTACAAAACGGAGCAGACCTAAGATCTATTCAACAAATGTTAGGTCACGAGAGTATTACCACTACTGAGATATACACCCATATAGATAGATCACACTTAACTCGAGTAGTAGAAGCATTTCATCCTAGGAGTAGGATCAAACCTTAATATTTAAAACATTCAATTCCTTATCAATTTCAGAAAGTCTAACCAGTTTAACTTCCTGCTGTTCTTGAGGTGTTCCAAAATTATTATATACTGTAAACTTAATGTATACAGGTTGTCCCACATCTCCCTTTAATAATCCATAATTTATAACATTGAAAGCCCATTGTCCCTTGTCTGCTTCAGTGATAAAAAATTCTTCCATATTATATCCAGAGTTTGCTTCTGAAGATAAGCGCTGTGCAGCTTCCTTTTGGGTATGAGGCCAAGTGAAATAGCGATTCTGAGGATTCACAATTTGAAGATCAAACTCAGCATTTGGGTTATTCCATTCGATTACAATTCGCTTATGCAGTTTTTCTAAATCTTGTTGGTAATTGGTGTTTAACAAGGCTGTAGAAATGGTCCTCTTATGTTTACTAACAAAATTTCGAGCTTCCTTGATAATAGATTCTTGAATCCCGTTAAAGCTTGTCGCGCCTAAAGAACCAGAACCAATTTGTTGATATAAGCCAAAGGCTTCTTCAATCTTACCTTCCTTTGAATAAGACAAGGCTAAATCTCTATAAGACTGCGCTTGATTGGATGCATTATCAAGTATGTATTTATAAATTGTTGTAGCAGCTTCTTGTTGACCCAGAACTTCATATTTATAGGCCAGTGCTCTAAGCATGGGTATATCATCTATTGCAACCTCCAACACATTAGATAGTATTCTATTGATTATAAATTGATTATTCCATCCTTTAAAATAGTCTGCTACATCAAGATAAAATGAAGCTTGATCTCCATATTTAGCTCGTTGTTGTAAATAGCTATTATAGGCCTCATCAACTGACTTACTATCTCTAAGCACATTAATATATGGCGTATCTGCTAGTTCAGAAACAACCTCAGCATTTCCACTATATGTCTCGGTAGTACCTATAGGTACTTCTTCTTTTTTAATACCTAATAGCTTTGCTTTCTGTGCTGTTTTGGTAGTGATTTGGATAACGCCATTTACCCCCAACGTACCATATTTATTGGTAGAAGCTGCACTTTTAAGAACAGTTATTTCTGCTATATTTTCAGGATCTACAAAGCTTTCTACTCCTAAATTTTGATTAAATATTGAATCATTAGGTGATCGAACAGTGGGTATCCCATCTATAACAATCAAAGGGTTGGTATTGCCCAGAATACTTGTTTGGGTTCGTATTTGGGCTCTAGATAAGCCTCTTGCCTGACTACCTGTAACACTTGAAAATTTTCCTTCTACAGCAGAAGATACATTATCAGAATTTATATCCTTAATATCATCATCTCCTATACTATCTACATCATAGCCTACAGCATCAGCATTCTGTTTCCCATAGCTTGTGCTTATTAAATTCTCGCTCTCTCGTTTTTTAGTCAATATTACTTCATCCAGTTGTTCTCCTGCGGTATCTAAATTCAAATTAATTGTACTCTTGTCTCCAATACGTATTCGTTTGCTTTGTTTACCAACATAGGAAAAAACTAGAATTGAACCTTGACTTACATCCAATGAAAAAGAACCGTCTTTAGCAGTATAGGTGCCCTGATCTGAACCTTCTATCTGTATCCTTACGTTTTCAACTGGACCTAAAACGCTTTCTGTGCGGCCTGTTACAATTCCATTAATCGATTTTTTTTCTGCGTTATATTGACTTTTTGGAGGTATTTTACCAAAATATCCTCCACGACTGCCATTTGCTAATAATTTTAATCTCGTAGTTTTTTCTGACGCTACACTCTGAATTACTGTAATAGGAATAATACTTTTAGTTGTTAGCTCATTATAAATAGAATGTCCATCTGTAGATAAGATATAGTGTTGTGCACCATCCGTAAAACTTACTGTATTAAAATCTGTAGCTCCATCATAAATAGTACCCTCCAGACTTCGTCTTAATGATGTCCAATCCCCATTATTTACTTTATGCTGTTCTCTGCCCGTTATAGAATTGCTAAAAGCAACGTAATTCACAATGGCGTTTTGCTTTGAAGAGAAAAATTTTTCCAGCACTTCAAATTCGCCTTCCAAATTGCGTTTTTGCATAGAATAGGATACATCCCAGTAAAAAGTAACTTTCACGGGATCTATTGACTGTGCCTGAATGCGTTCTTGATTAAAAAAAAGAGAAGAACTTAAGACTAATAAACTTAAAATGTATTTTGCCATGATTTAATTATTTAATAAGAAGCAATTCTGTTTGACGTTCGTTTACATATTCAAAACCTTCTTTACCCCAGTATCCTGCTTCTTCTAACATTACACGTATTTTTTTATCCCATTGAGGTAAGGTAACTGTCGTATTTAATTCGATAGCATAAACCGTTCTTTCAAATAAGGGATAATCCCCTGCACCAGGAACACCTCCTTGTGCATCCCACATTCCTATAGTAGGTCCTGCCGCATGACCATACAAACCTAAGGGGTGTGTATAAATTTGAGGTTGCAACCGATCATCTTTTCCATCTTTTAAGGATTTTAATAATATCTGATTACCTGTTCTACCTGTTTTAAAATTTCCTGTTAGAATATCTTGCGCTTTATTACCATCGGCTAAGGCATCTACTAAATATTGTGGAGCCTCCTCTTCTCCGTCCTTTAGGACATAAGCATGCTGCTGACAATCTGTATTCAACCTTAAATAAGTTATTCCAAAATCACAATGTACTAAATCACCTTTTTGGATAATCTCACCACCAGTTTTATTTAAGATTGTAGTTATATCTGTTTCTAAAGATTGGTCAGCTCGCTGAATATCCACAGTAGGATGAAACCAAGTTTCCAAGCCCATATCTGTCACTTTTTGACGCATAAACCATACTACATCATTTGTAGTAGTTACCCCAGGGGTAATAACGCCACTGCTAAAAGCCTCTGCAATAACATCATGGGTCACAGCAACCAATTGCCTATAGTATTTCATTTCCAGTTCAGTTCTGGTTTCTAACCATTGAACAGCTAAAGGTTCTGCACTTATTATTTTTGATTTTAAATTAACTGGTAATCGATCTAGGAATTCCCTTCTATCAGTATGCACAAGACCATCTGCTAAACCAAAATTATCTGAAGTATTTAATGCGATTTTTCTTGGGTTGCGTTCTTGAATAACATCAACTAAAGCTTGCCATTGATCAGGTTGTTTTTCTTTATCCCATGCAGAAACTATGGCTTCGCCAATATTATATCGTGCAATCGCTAGTTTGTCAAAAGTATTTGTTTCTTTATTTCTGTAGAATACTAAAATGGTGCGCCTCCTAGCGTTCAACCAAGTAGCGGGAAGCATTGTTTTTAGTACCGGATCTTCATTATACTCTCTGGATATTAATACCCACATATCTATTTGGGTTTTATCCATAAGATCTGGTAATAGATTATTTAATCTATTACTTAAAATCTGATCTACAACAATTGCACGTTCACGTTCACTTAGCAGCTGAGCACGTAAAGAACTTCCTAAAAATAAAATTATTATCGGTAAAATATATCTCATCTTATAAAGATAAGAATCTATTATGAAAAGAAAAGTATTTGAATAGTTTAGTAACCTTTATTCTTCCTTTTTCTCTTTTTCCATTTTCCCTCCCTTTTTGACTTAATCTCTTTGCTACCGGAATGCTCTTCTTTCATAATGAAAGTAACCTGTTCTGGCTTTAAAAAGGTTATCAACTCTTGTCTAAAACTCTCTTGATGCTTACTTATCAAGGGTAGTTTTTCGTTATATTTCAAATCAGGATTAAACTCAACATCATGCTTAGCTGTATAATAATTCTTTAAATACGTTTTTAATACCTCCTTCTGAAAAGCATCAAAACCCAATTGCTCACTGAAGTAGACTGCTCGTTCTTCGCTATAGGCATTAATTTCTGGGCGTTCTATTTCTTTTACAGGAATCTGTTTTGGTGGAGGTATATACCCCCTTTCTCCACGCTGAGCAATTCTACCATATTGATTGAATTGTGCGCAAACAGTTCCTGTCATCAATAAAGAAGCTAGTGCAATTAAAATATGCTGAGTTTTCATAAAAACAGTTTTAACAAAGATGCAAAAAATTAGTTAGAATATATCATCCCAAAAGTGATACCTAATTCTTGATTACTTGGATTAATTCTGGTAAAAGCGATAATGCGGTTATTGCTATTGCGCTACCAAGTTTTGTATTAGAGCTTATTGTTTGCGCTACATCTTGATTAACTACACTTTTTATTATAGTTTTTTGAGCAATCTCAGTGGCATTATTTCGAAGTAATAAAACAACACGTTCTTGGGCTTCATCTCTATTTTTATTTACCCAATTGTAGGCAAGGTCTATTCCATCTTTTGATGTAATCAAATTGGTCTTAGTGAATAAGTGGGCCATTTTTTCTAGAATAAATTGACTTTCTGAAGCCTTTGTAATATCAGCTAGAATTTGATTATCTCCACTATATGTCGCAATAGCAACTTTGTCTTCTTCATCAATTCTGCTTAATAATAGACTAAGACCCTGTTCCAAATAGAATTTTTGTTCTGCTGACATTCCATTTTATTCTATATCAACAAATACCATAATGTCCTGACTATTGTCAGGATAATTTTCCGATACATAAGTAATCAAGTTTTTGGTTTTTAAAGAGACAGTTTGAATATCATTAGTTAAGTTTTGAGCACAAATAAGGGATTGAGAAAAGATCGAAATAGCAATTAAAATTAAAGTTTTCATAATGTTGATTTTAAAATTCAATCAAACATATTGACACTTTAAATAGTTAAAAAAGCAGTTTTAGGGAACCATTATTTTCAATGAGGGAACTATTGTTATGAAAAAGCTACAGCAAACGCTTTTCTAACTGTTTGATGCCGTTGTATTTTGCCATTTGGGGTGCGTTCAAACTGGGCTATACTGCAGATTTGCTTAGGCCTTTCAAGACTTGAAATTTTAGCAATTTTGTAGTCTATACTAGTAAGTTTACACTGGTTTTCATCCTCTACAAAAAGGGTAAGCTTTTGACCTAATACATCATCAGGAACCCCTGCTACAAAAAATGGGTTTTCAATAATTGAATTTAGTTTTTGTTCTATCTGTTCTGGATAAAGCTTTACTCCTCCACTATTAATAACGTTATCAATACGGCCCAGCCAAATAAATTTTTTATAAGTGAGAACATCTACTATATCATTAGTTACAACTGGATCTGAACTCACATGTGGGGCTTTGATAATTAAACAATTCCGTTCGTCAATAGCAATAGTTACTTTATTCATTGTTTTAAATGGAATAGGGAGCTCTTTTTTCTTTTTAGAATTGACTCGTTTTGCAGCAATATGAGTTACCGTCTCAGTCATTCCGTAAGTCTCATAAATTTTGGTGTCCACATCTTGAACACGTGCTTGAAGGCTAGCAGAAATCGTTCCACCACCAACAATAAGCTTTTTCAATAAATGCAACCTATTTAGTGAATTATCCAATTGAAAAGGTGTCATCGCACAAAAGTCATAACGTCTATACACACTATCCAATGGATTGGATTTAGGTCTTGCCAAATCCAAATTCCAGCCTAAAATCATCGCTCTTACCAACATCATTTTACCAGCGATATACTTGGCGGGTAGACATAAAAGGGCTGTTGTTTTTGCAGGTAGTTTAAAGTGAAGTCCAGTCGCTTTGGCACTATTGGCCATATGGATTTTCTTAATCTTAATAACTTTAGGATCACCTGTAGATCCTGAGGTGCGTACACGAACTTTTTGCTTGTGATTAAGCCACTCTAAAATAAATTTGCCCACTTCTTCTTCATACGGCTCTCCTTGATTAATAAAGACATGAGCCTGCTGTGTCAATGTCTCGATAGTATGACTACTACCATTGAGCTTAAACTTAGGATGAACCCTAACAAAGTGATGCTGTTGCTTCATTGTAAACAAAGATGAGATAAGCTATTAAACTTAAAGTTAACAAGAAGTAATTAAATAGCTAAATCTCTAGTAAAGTGGTATCAAGTTTTATACCACATCAACCTGATCGGGAGGGTTTACCTTCCCAAATAACTTCTCTTTCCAATTGGACCACTTGTACTTTTTAGCAAAGATTAAAACAAGTATAGGCAAAACAATAAGTGTCGCAACTATTTGTCCTAATGTAGATGGTTCAGAAACATCTAGAAAAATAGAATTCGTTCTTAAAGCAGTCCAGTCTGCCGTTACAAGTAATGCTATTGTCATATTATTAGCCGCATGAAACCCTAACGCCAACTCCATACCGTCATCCATTAAAGTAATTATACCGAGAAAAAAGCCAAGCGCGATATATACGATCAGTATAGCGTACCCCAATTTTCCTATTTCAGGATTTAAAATATGCATTAGACCAAAAAGAACTGACGTTATTACTAAAGGTAACCACCTATTCTTAGCCGCAATACCCATCCCCTGCATGAGATATCCTCTAAACAAAAATTCTTCAAAGCTCGTCTGAATAGGAAGAATGAGTAAGGTAATAGCTAGCAGACCCAAAAATGGCCACAATTTGAAATTCCATATAAATGATTCTGGAGAAACTTGATATAGGATCAATGTACTGCCAATTGAGAAGATAGCCCAAATTGTAAAAGCAAAAAATACTCGCTTCCAATCCACTTTGGCACGAGTGGTTATAAGTTCTTTTAAAGGTTGTTTGTGCAAATATTTAAGCACAATTAATAGAACTATTGTACCTATTACAAAGGGAATTAGCATCAAAACCAGATAAGAATTGACATCGTCTTCAAACAACGGTAATAAATTATCTTCGGCAGCTACCATTAAAGCATTCAGATTATCTGCTTTTAAAAATGAAACTATAAAAACTGGAATTGTTCCTATGATCTGCGAACCTATTACAAATACTACAACAAAACCTATGATATATCTCCATAAATCTGACAATGAATTATATGCTCGTTCTATATACATATTCTAAATATTAAGTATCCAATCTTTCTTAGTGTTTATTTGCAAAACTCCTCGTTTAACTTCTAATGGCGAATGTACATTATTTGTAAATAATCCACCTGTACCCAAGCCTTGATGTCCTTGATAGTCTAAACTCGCTGTCCATTGGGCAATGGCATTCAATCCAATATTACTTTCAAGGGCGGAGGTAATCCACCAACCGATGTTGTTTTCCTCGGCCAATGTTATCCATTCATCGCTACCAGAAAATCCACCAACCAAACTTGGTTTTAAAATGATATACTGAGGTTGTATTCTTTGCAGTAGTTCTCTCTTTTTTGTTACACCAGTGATGCCAATTAATTCTTCATCAAGTGCAATAGGCAATGGAGTTGTTGCGCAGAGTTTTGCCATTTCTTCTATATTACCTTGGCGTATAGGCTGCTCAATAGAGTGCAAATTATATTGAGCCAATTGCGCTAATTTTTGCGGAGCTTCTTGAGGAGCAAAAGCACCATTAGCATCTACACGAAGTATAATTTTGGAAGCATCATATTTAAGGCGTATCCCTTCTAATAGTTTAAGCTCTGTATCAAAATCAAGAGCACCTATTTTCAACTTAATACAGGTAAAACCCGAGGTCAACTTTTCGGCTATTTGATCAGTCATAAAGCCAATGTCACCCATCCATATCAAGCCATTTATTGGTATGGATTCTTGGCCATTGGAAAAAGCTCCATTATAGATATAATATGGAGTCTCGCCTGCAAGTGACCTAAACGCTGTTTCAATTCCAAATTGAATACTGGGATACTCTTTTAACTCTTGGAGCAACCAAGCCTCCCCTTTATTTATATGCTCACAAACCCAGTGTAACCGTTGTTCATAATCTGGCTTGTCGTCATAGCTTAATCCTCTAAATACAGCACACTCCCCTATTCCCCACTTGCCGCCATCTTCAAGTTTTAAAAACCAAGTTTCTTTGGTTTTAATAATACCTCGAGAAGTACCTGAAGCACGCTTAAAATTGAGATTATACTTGGTGTAGCTAGCCTTCATATCACAAAAAGGAAATAGTAAAATATAGAAGTGCTACAAAAAAGGTAGCCAAGGCAATTTTCTTCAATTCAGGATCTAGGGTTTGTTGTTGTTGTTGTTGTCGCTTTCTAACAGAAAACAAATGAATGATCACTGGAATAAATCCAAGCATACTTAGATAGGAAAATATACCAGCAGCATTAAACTTTAAAAAACATAGCCAACTGGCAAACGCCCCAATCAATAAAAAGTAATGATAGATCATCGATTTTTCGGCTCCCAAAACGACCGCTACTGTTCTTTTGCCAACTTTAGCATCTGCTTCTCGATCTCGCATATTATTAAGGTGCAATACCCCAACAGAAAGTAAGCCAATACTAATCGCCGGAAAAAGCTGAATAAATTCAAGCTGTTTCGCATATAAAAAATAGGATCCTAAAACACTTAGCAAACCAAAGAATAGGAATACAAACAAATCACCCATTGCTCGATACCCGTATGCACGCCTACCCACTGTATAGGTAATGGCGGCTACAATCGCCGCAATTCCTAAAACAAAGAAAATTACCGAAAGTAGGAACTGCTCGTTACCAAAAGCAAAATAAATTACGAAGCAAGCTGTTATCAAACTGATAATTCCTGTGACCACCATTCCTTTTTTGAGATCAGCGGCAGAAAGCAACCCACTTTGCAAAGCCCTTTTTGGCCCTACTCGATTCGAATTATCGGTACCTTTTACACCATCGCCATAGTCATTGGCAAAATTAGAAAGCACCTGAAAACCAATGGTCGTTAGTAGTGAAAAGATAAAAACCTGTAGATCAAAGTAGCCTTTATTTTCAGCCATTGCAGTACCCACCAAAATACCCGAAACAGACAAAGGTAGCGTACGCAAACGCGCGGCAAGAATCCACGATTTTAAGGTTTCCATATTATTTTCAAAAATACAGTTTACAACAAGGATAACAGCACTTGTTTATAGCTAGTATTTCGCTTAAAGCGAAAAAAGAAAATTTACAAACTATTTAGTAGCTTAGTAATTCTCAATTAAAAAGTACATCCATGCGTTTTCTATTCTTTTTTGGTCTATTGTTACTTTTCACAGCTTGTATCGAAACAAAAAAACAAGCCGAATCAGAACCTATTAAAGAAGAACAAGCTCCTTTTATATGGGAAGGGGCCAATGTATATTTTCTGCTAACCGATCGTTTTTACAATGGAGATACTAGCAATGATGTTAATTTTGACAGGTCGAAGCCCACAGCGGTTTTACGAGATTTTGAAGGTGGAGACCTAAAAGGAATCACTCGCAAAATAAAAGAAGGCTATTTTACCGATTTAGGTGTAAATGCCATTTGGTTTACACCAGTAGTTGAGCAAATTCACGCAGGCGTTGATGAAGGCACAGGTTTTACCTATGGATACCACGGCTATTGGACCAAAGACTGGACAGCCCTTGACCCTAACTTCGGAACGATGAAAGAGCTTCAAGAAGTGATTACTACTGCTCATAAAAATGGCATTCGTATTTTAATGGATGTTGTACTCAATCATCACGGCCCAGCTACGGATCAGGATCCTTTTTGGGGTAAGGATTGGGCGAGGCAAGAACCCACTTGTGACTTTACAAACTATGCCGGCACAACAGCCTGTACCTTGGTAAAAAACCTTCCAGATATTTTAACCGAAAGCACTCAGGAAGTAAAACTGCCACAAAACTTAGTTGAAAAATGGCAGGTAGAAGGGCGTTATGATCAAGAATTGGAAGAACTGAATTCTTTTTTCGCGCAAAGCGAATTAAAAAAGACACCTCGTAATTATATTATCAAATGGCTTACTGACTATGTGCGTGAGTTGGGTATTGACGGCTACCGCGTAGACACGACCAAGCACGTTGAGGAAGCTGCTTGGGTAGTGCTTCGCGAGCAAGCAGAAAAGGCTTTTGCGACCTGGAAAACCAATAATCCCGAACTTGTTTTGGATAACAATGCTTTTTTTATGCTGGGTGAAGTGTACAATTATAGCGTAAATTCTGGTCAGGATTTTGATCTTGGCGATCGCACGGTAAATTATTTTGAACACGGTTTTGACAATCTGATAAACTTTCAGTTCAAATATGATGCAACAGGTGATTATGAAACTTTATTTACCAAATATGACAGTATACATCGAGCTGCTTTTAAGGGAAAAAGTTTTATGAACTATGCCACCTCACATGATGATGGCAGCCCTTTTGACAAAGACCGTATGCAACCTATAGAAACTGGCACCAAACTGTTGCTTACTCCAGGCTTGGCACAGGTATATTATGGAGATGAAAGTGCCCGAGACCTTACCATTGAAGGTACACAAGGCGACGCCACGCTGCGCAGTTTTATGAATTGGGAAGACCATGAGACACCAGAAACCAAAGCTATTTTGAACCACTGGCAAAAATTAGGTCGTTTTCGCGGAAAGCATCCAGCTATAGGTGCTGGCTCTCATAAAATGCTGTCACAAAGTCCATATGTATTTAGCAGGAGCTATACCCAAAATGACTATAATGATCAAGTCGTAGTAGGTTTAGACCTCCCCGAAGGAGAGAAAACCATTTCTGTAGGTAGCGTATTTCAAAATGGTGATACCGTTACAGATACCTATTCAGACCAAAAAGTAACGGTCATGGATGGTAAAGCAAAGATAAACTCTCCTTATCCTATTGTTTTATTAGAACTTGCTGACTAAGCCGACTGTACCGCTTCCAAAAAGGAAGCTATGATCTCATTAAGCCCTGTTTCTAATTCTGGATTGGACAATCGCTTGGTCGTTGTATCAAAATTATCATAAAAGGAAGCCAAACTAAAACTTTCTACAATAGTTCCTCCAAAACGGGGTAGTGAACTTTGTGCATAAGCTAGTGCTCCTGCTGCACCACGACCTCCTGGTGATGTACTCATTAATAGCACTTTTTTTCCTTCCAAAAAATTGCGGTCTACACGGCTTAACCAATCCAAAATATTTTTAAAAAAGGCAGATAGGCTTCCATTATGCTCATTAACCGAAATGACTACGCCGTCTGCTTGGGCAATTTTAGATTTTAACTGTTGAACAGATTCTGGAAAGCCGTCTTGCTTTTCGATGTCTTCACTATACATCGGTATAGCATAATCTGTAAGTCTGAGGCTCTCTGCAGAGACGTGTTCTAATTTGGAAACTACATAGTCTACCAATAACTGATTGATAGAGGTACTGCTATTACTGCCAGCAAAGGCGACTAGCTTTTTCATTGCTTCTATTTGATCATATCATAAGACCGTTGGATAAAGCTTGTTAAGGCCTCTCCTTTTAATAGATTTTGAGATAGCTTTGCCAAGTCCATAGATTGTTTGATTAAGCGTTCTTTTTTCTTACTGGTCTTGGTTTCTAATATCTGAGTAATCAATTCATGATTACTATTGACAACTAAGTTGTACATATCTGGCATATTACCCATGCCAAACATACCGCCTCCGCCAGTTTGTTGCATCTCCTTCATACGACGCATAAATTCAGGTTGTGTAATCATAAAAGGAGCTGCACTGCTATCCATAGCTTCTACTTGTACAGTATATGACGTATCCCCAATCGTATCAGTAATTAAAGTTTTAAGGGACTCTTTTTGCTCGTCACTAAGCTTGCTTAGTGCAGTATCTTCTTTCTTTATAAGATTGTCAATATGATCTCCATCTACACGTGCAAAAGTGACATTTTCCTTGCTGGTTTCAAGCTTTTGGATCAAGTGACTAACAATCGGTGAATCTAACAAAAGTACTTCATAACCCTTCCCCTTAGCAGCCTGAATATAACTATGTTGCGCATCTTTATCACTTGCATACAACACAACCAGTTTATCGTCCTTATCGGTTTGGGCATCTTTTATTTTCGCTTCAAGCTCTTCCCAGGTTAAATAGGTATCATCTACAGTAGGAAAGAGTGCAAATTTTTCAGCTTTTTCAAAGAATTTTTCTTCAGAAAGCATCCCATATTCAATAACAACCTTAATATCATTCCACTTTTTCTCAAAATCCTCTCTGTCATTGGTAAATAGCGACTTTAATTTGTCTGCCACTTTACGGGTGATATAGCCAGATATTTTCTTTACAGCACCATCTGCCTGCAAATAGCTACGAGAAACATTAAGCGGTATATCTGGAGAATCAATCACCCCGCGGAGCATGGTTAAAAACTCTGGCACAATCCCTTCTACATTATCAGTTACAAATACCTGATTTTGATACAACTGTATTCGATCCTTTTGCATATTCATATCCTGTCCCAATTTAGGGAAGTACAAAATACCTGTTAGATTAAATGGATAATCTACATTAAGATGGATATTAAAAAGTGGTTCTTCAAACTGCATTGGGTACAGCTCTCTATAGAAATTTTTATAGTCTTCATCTTCTAGGTCTGCTGGCTGTTTTGTCCAGGCCGGATTAGGGTTATTGATGATATCATCTACCTCTTGTGTTGGTGCAGGATCATCTTCCTTAGCGTCTTCTGGTTTAGGTAAGGTCTCGGTGCGCATACCAAATTTAATTGGCACCGGCATAAACTTATTGTACTTGTTCAACAACTCGCGTATACGGCTGTCCTCAAGAAACTCAGTACTATCTTCAGCGATGTGCAAGATAATTTCTGTACCGCGCTCGGTTTTATCACTTTCCTCTAAGGTAAACTCTGGCGAGCCATCGCAAGACCAATGGGCTGCTGGTTCTTCTTTGAATGATTTTGTGATAATTTCAACTTTATCTGCCACCATAAACGCCGAATAGAACCCAAGACCAAAATGTCCTATAATTCCAGCGTCTTTGGCAGACTCATCATATTTATTTAAGAATTCTTCGGCACCAGAAAAGGCCACCTCATTGATATATTTTTCTACCTCTTCGGCAGTCATACCCAATCCTTGATCTATAATGTGAAGCTTTTTACCTTCCTTATCTACTTTGATTTCAATCTTAGGATCGCCATATTCAACCTTAGCTTCACCTATACTGGTGAGGTGTTTTAACTTGAGTGTTGCGTCTGTTGCATTTGAAATAAGCTCACGTAAAAAAATCTCGTGATCACTATACAAGAACTTTTTGATTAGTGGAAATATATTCTCTACTGCTACATTTATTTTTCCTGTTGCCATATTATTGAAATACTTTTTATTCAGTTTTAGATTATGACAAGCAATAGTCAAAAAAAATACCACTTGTAGCGATGTGACAAACTGACACTTTAATTGATCTTATTTGATCTAACTTTAACTAATTATTTTCTAAGTTCAAGTTATAAGTGCAACATGCATATTTAAAATACTGTGGGTCCACCCACAGTATTTTAGGTTCAATATTTATATTGATCTTGCATGAAACATTACAAACAATTGATCTTGTCTCAAAGGGATCAAATTCAAAGTTTTTTACAGCTTTATTCCATAAAATGCTCAGTTTATTTACCCAGCGCTACCGTCAGTATTATTTTGATAGTAGTGATACTACTTTTTTTAATCAGATCACTGAGCTAAGTGAAACTTTTAGCAAGGATACCGAATTGCGCAAAATGAATGGAACAAGAGGAAGTAAGCATTTCTTATATATAAATAAAACGTTTTTTTGGATTGTACAACTTGATGAATGATTTAGGCTCTCATATAGAAATCAATCATTTTAAAAAATATATAAAGGAGAAAGCAGTCATCCTCTAAAAGTAATAATTGTATCATGCGCTTGCGTGATGATTATTGGTTAGATTGTTTTTCTCAAAAGTGCGCCGTGGTAGACACACTTTTTTTGGTTACTATGCAACTATTATGCAAGCATAGCAAACAGTGGTTCCTTTCTTTACAAAGCATCTTTAAAAACATATCTTTGATAGTTGCTCTATTGTTTTAGGAGCATATTATAGACTACTAATACCTAAAACTCTATGTATAATTCCAAAATAGCCGGCTTAGGCAAATACGTTCCAGAACATATTGTTACCAATGATGATTTATCCAAACTTATGGACACCAATGACGCTTGGATTCAAGAACGTACGGGTATAAAAGAACGCAGACATATTAAAAAAGGTGATGGCAACTCTACTGCAAAAATGGGTGTTAAAGCTGCCGAAATTGCTTTAGAACGTGCCCAACTAGACAAGGCCGATGTTGATATGATCATTTTTGCCACGCTGAGTCCTGACTATTACTTCCCGGGTTGTGGGGTGCAAGTTCAACATCTTATGGGTATGGAAACTGTACCGGCTCTGGATGTGCGCAATCAATGTAGTGGCTTTGTGTATGCCATAGCTACAGCAGATCAATTTATAAAAACAGGAATGTATAAAAACATCCTTGTGATTGGCTCAGAAAATCATAGTGGTGGTTTGGATATGACTACTCGAGGCAGAGGCGTTTCTGTGATATTTGGTGACGGTGCCGGAGCAGCAGTCTTAACTCGTGAAGAAGATCCTACTATAGGGATATTATCATCACATTTACATAGTGAGGGACAACACGCCCTAGAACTATGCCTGGAAGGTCCAAGCACCGAACAATGGGTACCACAATTAATGGAAAAAAAGTTTGAAGAACAAATACCTTACTATCCGTATATGAATGGGCAGTTTGTATTTAAACATGCCGTAACCCGCTTCGCTCAAGTAATTATGGAAGGTCTTACGCAAAATAAGCTACAACCTACAGATATTGATATGCTCATCCCACATCAAGCTAACTTGCGCATATCTCAGTTTGTGCAGAAAAAATTCGGTTTACGAGATGATCAAGTTTACAACAACATTCAGCGGTATGGAAATACTACCGCAGCTTCTATTCCTATTGCCTTAACTGAAGCCTGGGAAGAAGAGAAAGTTAAAGAAGGAGATACCGTAGTTCTAGCAGCTTTTGGAAGTGGATTTACTTGGGCAAGCTCTATTATTAAATGGTAATCTAGAAGGGGTTGACCACTACTAGCAAGTATGTAATTTAAATGAACTATGGGTATAAAAAAACCTAAGAATATATCTTGGGTTTTAGGGAATATCTATTTGTTTTTTATTGTAATTCTGGTGGATAATTTGTTGGAAATTCTCCTATGTCGTAAAAATTACCAGATGCTTCAAAATTAGAACCATAAGTTACATCAATAGCTCTCATGAATTCATTAGCTATCAATGCATAACCTCTAGCCGTTGGATGCACCCCATCTAATGAAAATGCACCACCTGTTACAAGATCAGTCGTTAATTGAAAATCGCCAGAGATAAGATCTCCTCCTAAAATGGTATTAGCGTCTACAAAAGCAAATCCAGCACTACTAGCTGCAGCTTCAATTGTAGCATTAAATGTTGCCGTTGCCGTCTGAATTTCTTGTTGCTCTGATGGTATTAAAACAAAACCATCTACCAAAGGCAAAGTTATGCCTTGAGCAGAAAATTGACCTGCTAATTCTGCAGGTAATCCAGCTTGCATTAAGAAATTAAACCTATCTGGATCAACCGTTCCAATTATAGGCAAACTAGTTAGTGTTAACAAATCATTTTCATTGGCTTGCCTTGTTTGCCCATAAGTAGTCCCTAATAGACCAGCTACTAAAGGTACCGCTTGTACAGGCAATCCTAAGCTCTGTACAAAAGCAGCAAAATCAGGATTAGTTCCTAAAATTGTTGCTAGCGTAGTCGAAATATCAGCTAAATTTTCATCTTCAATCACCACAGCACTTGCAGCAGTTTCAGAAAATACTATTGAGCGCTCAGGCATTCCTAAAGCTGTATATACTTGATTTAGCATTCCAAAAATACCATTTAGCGTAGGTATTTGAGGTCCAAAATCAGGGTTTTCAGGACTTAATGGTGCAAAAGGAACTGTTGTAAAGAATGGAATCGTAGTAACGTCAGGTATATTAGCCATCACACCTTGTCTGCCTGCCATTTGGCTCATTATCGCTTGTAGAGAAGCATTAAATGTGGTTTCAGGAGTAATAAAACTAACATTTTGATCTCCACCAGAGGTTGCAAACCCTAATACATCATTATTACCAATCCAAAGTGATACAAAACTTGGGTTTTGTGCAACAGCATCTTCTAACATAGATGCATTAGGACTAGATGCCATTCTTATAAAATATGGATTAGCATTAGGTAAATTTTGAATATTTCCTAAACCATTAAAAACAACTTGAAAACTTGTTGCTCCAGGAACTCCCATATTGTTAAAAGGTCCTGTAGGATTATTAGTAATATCAGTTGTTGGAGTTGCAGGTAAACCTGCTGGTCCAGCACCATCAAAAAATAATCTAGGTCCAAATCCAGGAATTGGATTCCCACCTATTAATAAGCCTCCAATATTATCATTGGTTAACGGTTGATTAAAATCACCACCACCAACTAAAGCAAAACGTTGTGCCAACAAGTTAGGAAATGAGTTCGTCTGCCCTGCCTGAAACAAAGCGTTATCTGTAAAACCTGCAGTTAACGAATTACCAATAGACACAAAGGTTGAAAAATCTGCACTCCCTGCTGTAAGTTCTGGCAACTCTTCAACCAATACAAAAGTACTATCGTCATCATTATCACAGGTTACAAATATTAAAGCTATTATAAATAACCAGATATATCTTGTCTTCATAACATTATATGTTTTTACAATCATTATAAATTATTAAATGTCCAGGAGAATAAAAATATGGAACCAACGCCTCCCGGGCCAATTGCTGTAATAAATTCATTACCTGTAAGGTTTGTAGCACTTAGTCTTAAATTCGATTTGATTTTAGGTATACTGTAATTTACTTGCAAATCTACCGTGTTGAATGCTGGTATAGTCCCATCTGCAAAAGGCGCCTGCCAGAAATACGTATCACTCCAACGCCAAGCCACATTAAAGCCAAAGTTTTTATACAAATTTGTATTACCAATTGATGCTTTTACTTTATGTCTTGGGGTATTGAATCCTGGTCTAAAATCAGGGTCTGAATCTTGATCAAATTCAAAGTCTGCATACGTATAATTAACACCAAAATCATACCCTCTAAAAAGTCGCGCATTCACTCCAGCGGTAGCACCAAACGATTGTACGTCTGCATCTGAATTTGTAGTAACCTGAAAAGTTTGAGAATCACCATTGGCCAAAGCCAATGCACCTGAAGTATCAAATACAGATCCTACTAATGGTGAAACAACATTTTCAGAAGCTAAGAAATCATTAAACGTATTATAATATCCATTTACATCTAGTGTTACTTTTTTACTAAATAACTGGCCTCTGTATCCAACTTCAAAAGATGTTACCTCCTCCGGCATTACAGGGTCAAGGTTACCTACCTGTAAAACAGACGGATCTCCTGTGGCCGCAAATAACGCAGCAGACGTAGCTGTGTATGCATTTTCAAAAGCAAGAGTACCACTAAATGTTGTTGTTGTCCCATCGCTCAAGGTTACATTTCTTACAAATTGCTCAGGATTATTAGGTGCTGAACCTATTAATATAGCAGCTCCCACATCTAGACCTAAAAATAAGTTTTGGCTTGTAGGATTTCTAAATCCAGTTTGAACAGAAGCTCTTAGGTTATGGTTGCGTTCTTCTCCTACAGTATAAGCTACCGAAAATCTTGGGGTGAAGAAGCCATCAAAAAGTTCATTCTGATCAAAACGGCCTGAACCGGTTAATTTCAATCTTTCATCAGCAAATTCTTTCTGGACTTGAACATATGCACCAACTTCACTATAGGTAATATTTCCATCAGTATCGGTAAAAATAGTCCCGTTGGAATTTAAACTATTTTCTCTGAATGATCCTCCGACTTGTAGATCAAAAATATCTTCTATTAGATGACTAAAGTTATAATTGGCATCAACATGATAAAATCTTGATTCATCTTGAAAACTGGATCCAGAAGCAAAATCAGGATCTTGTATTACTTGCTCAAAAGTTTGTTGAAACTGTGGTGTACCCGGAACTAAACGTTCAATACCATCGTCTCCGCCTATATCAATGACCTCATCAGCAACTTGACGTGCAAAGGTATGAGCAGCATCTTCTGTTTGTCCGCCAAGAGTAGCTTGAACAAAAGCACCAATATAATCTCCAAACCAATCTTGATCGGATTTCCAAGCTCGATTAATATTGATTCCTGTAAACACTAAATCATAAGAGTCACCAGCATTATCTGCATTCACATAACCACGCACAAAGAAGTTTTCATTCTTTACTTCTATTTTATGCTGTTGGAAGAAAAAGTCATCTAAGAAATTTCTATTTGTAGCTTGAAATACGGTAGACCCTAAACCAACTCGACCAGTATAAGAGATTTCAAAATCATTAGCCCAAGGTCTATAAGCCAAAGTCCAATCAGCTTTTATACTCTCCGCATTAAAATCTGTAAGATCTTGTTCATTATATCCAGTTCTACTAACTTCTACATCGGGAACAATTCCAAGACCTCCAGCCGCGGCTCTAATATTTGTAGAAACTTCATCTCCAAAAACATTTTGTCCATTAAAATTCAGGTTAGATTCTCTTGTTCCTCCAGGAGTGTCTAAATCAACCTCACTGTTGGCAAACCAATCTGTACCTTGCAAATAGGAGAAGTTGGCCTCTACTGCAAACTTATCACTAAACTTATGCGCAGCTCTAAATCCAAAATCATAATACCCATTTTCACCAGCCGCATCTTGAGAAGTAAAGCCTACTTTACCATAAGCCTTAACCCCAGTATCATCAAAAGGACTTTTTGTTTGTAAGAATAATATCCCATTAAACGCATTTGCACCATACAAGGCAGAAGAAGCTCCTGGAAGAATTTCAACACTTTTTACATCAAGTTCAGACGCACCTACTAAATTTCCGACAACAACATTTAGGGCAGGAATAGAGTTATCTGCTCCATCAATTAATTGTACAAATCTACCATTGTTGAAATCTGCAAACCCTCTTGTATTAACTTGTTTAAATGTTAAACTTCCCGTATTAACATCAACACCTTTTAGATTTTCTAAACCATTATAAAAATTAGAAGATGCTGTATTTTTAATTTCTTTTAGCCCTAAGCGCTCAACTGTTACTGGTGACTCAAAAATACGCTCAGGAGTTCTAGAAGCAGAAACGACTACTTCATCCAATAAATTTCCCTCTTTAAGTTGGAAATCCAAATTTTGAGTACCTGCAGTAAACTCTTTAACCAGTGTTTCAAAACCTACACTACTCACTCGAACTGAAAAAGGAGGACTTTGACTGGTACTAAAACTAAAATTGCCGTCAAAATCTGTAATTGTACCAGAGCTTGTTCCAACAATTATAACATTTGCTCCAAGTATCGGTTGGCCATTAACATCAATAACATTTCCTTTTACTGTTGTTTGTGCATAAATAGATGTACAAAAAAACAGCAGTATAAACTTCAATAAAGTCTTCATTCTTGATTATTTAGTAAAATTAAGGCAGTATTTTTATTAAAACAGAACCAATATATAGAATAAAATGAAATTTTCGTTAAAAAACACAAGGAAATTATGCACGCATAATAAATTAAGAGCAGGAGTCTTTTAGGAATAGACAAACTACCTTTACAGCATATTGGTAATTCCTTTACTCATTTGTTAATATTTTGAAAGATCTTAATCCTTTAATCCTTGCAACCTATTTTGTAATAATCCTTACTTTCTATACTGCCTATCTAATTAAAATAAGTTACAACTCGTAACATAGCATCTAGGAAAACTTTTTTACTTAAGCATGTCAAGTCGAATCAGCAGTAAGACTGTTAACCAACTGTATACACTCTACAGCTTCCTTTACATCGTGAACACGTAAAATAGTAGCTCCTTTTTGCAAAGCAAGCATATGCAGGGCTGTTGTTCCGTTAAGAGCTTGTGCTGGAATACTATCTAGAGTTTTATAAATCATAGATTTTCGCGAAAGCCCAACCAGCATTGGCTGTTCGAGTAATTGTAACTGATCCAGCTTAGATAGTAGCAAATAATTTTGTGTTGTGGTTTTTGCAAAACCAAAACCTGGATCTATAATCACATCATTGATCCCCAGTGCTCTTGCCTTTGCTAGTTGTTGTACAAAATAATCGACAACTTCAAATATGAGATGATCATATTGTGTTAGCTGTTGCATGATTTGCGAATCTCCTCGCATATGCATCATAATATAAGGTACACGTAAAGCCTTAATAGTTGGTAGCATATTGATATCACGATGTCCTCCAGAAATATCGTTAATAAAAGTAGCGCCTCTAATAACAGCTTCTTGGGCTATACTTGCGCGAAAAGTATCGACAGAAATTAATGCTTTGGGAAATGACCTGACAATCTCTTCAAGAAGCGGCAGCAACCGCTTTTTTTCTTCATCTTCAGACACAAAATCTGCCCCAGGCCTACTACTATAGGCTCCTATATCAATAAAGGTGGCGCCCTCCGAAAGCATTCGATCTACTTGTTGCAATACCCTATTTTCCTGATCATAACGTTTACCATCATAAAAAGAATCTGGGGTAAGGTTAAGAATACCCATTACCTTTGGAGTACTAAGATCAATTAATTTTCCACGGCAGTTTATGGTCATACATACATAATGTTTTACAAAGATATTTATAATTTAATCTCAAATAGAAGGTTATTGTTGATTGCAGTTCTAAGTCTCTTTTTCCATTTCCCCAATCTAATTTTTTAAATTAAGTAAATTGACCGAAATTTACGGTTTACGCCAAAAGCGCCATTTATGAAGGACACCATTGCTCAGTATGATGCCGTCATCAGCCAATGCCGATCATTATTCGCCAAAAAAATGCAAGATTATGGTAGTGCCTGGCGCATTTTGAGATTACCTTCCTTAACCGATCAGGTTTTTATCAAAGCTCAACGCATAAGAAGCATTCAAGAAAATGATGTTCAAAAAGTTGACGAAGGAGCTGCTTCTGAATTTATTGGGATAATCAATTACTCGATTATGGCATTGATTCAACTCGAAAAAGGAGTTGTAGAGCAACCAGATCTCAATCTAGAAGAAGCTTTATTGTCTTATGACCAGCACGCCAATATTACCAAAGAATTAATGCTCGCCAAAAATCACGATTATGGCGAAGCATGGCGTGATATGCGCGTAAGCAGTCTTACCGATCTGATTTTGCAAAAACTATTACGCGTCAAACAAATAGAAGACAATAAAGGAAAAACCCTAGTGTCAGAAGGTATTGATGCCAACTATCAAGACATGATTAATTATGGCGTGTTTGCGCTCATTCACTTGGGTAAAAAAAAATAATATAGCTATGAAGTTTTTAGTCCATATTGCACGCTTTCTTGTTGGGGTGCTTTTTATTTTTAGTGGTTTTATAAAGCTTAATGATCCGCTAGGATTTAGTTATAAGTTACAAGAGTATTTTGCTGCTGATGTATTAAATCTCGAGTTTTTATCACCTTATGCCCTTTTAATGGCAATAGTATTGGTAGTAGTAGAAGTTTTGCTAGGTGTCACTTTACTTCTTGGCTATGCCCGCAAACTAACCTTGGGATTACTCCTAGCGATGATTGTGTTTTTTACTTTTTTAACCTTTTACTCAGCTTACTTTAATAAAGTAACGGATTGCGGGTGTTTTGGCGACGCTATTCCGCTGGTGCCGTGGGAATCATTTATTAAAGATGTTATTCTTTTAGTACTCATTATTTTCCTAATAATTGGTTGGAAGCATATCAATCCGCTATTCAACAAATTAACACGAAGCATTGCAGTTTTTGTTACTTTTTTTGCTTGTATGCTTTTTGGTGTTCACGTGCTAGAGCACCTGCCATGGCTTGATTTCAGAACTTATAAAGAAGGATCCAACATTGCCAAAAATATGGTAGTCCCTGAAGGAGCGCCGGAAGCCGTATTTGAATACCAGTGGAAATTTGATGTCAATGGTAAAGAAGAAATTATCACCACCACGGGAGCCTACCCTCAGGTAGATGGTAAATTTATTGGCTACGAAACCAAATTGGTTCAAGAAGGATATGAACCGCCAGTACATGATTTCACTATAGAACGTGATGATCAAGATTATACCACTACCTATTTAGAAAAAGAAAATCTAATAGTCATCGTGGCTTACAATCTCAACAATACGGAAAGAGAAGCTTATTATGATATTCGCAAGGTAACCGAAGATGCCATACATAAAGGCTATGAGGTCATTGGAATGACTTCATCTGCATCAGATGTTCACGAAAAATTTGCTCGCGATTTTAAACTGCCCTTTGATTTTTATTTTACTGATGAGACCACCCTCAAAACTATTATTAGATCCAATCCAGGTATTGTAAGTTTAGACAAGGCTACCATCAAACAAAAGCTACACTGGAACGATGCTGAAGATTTACAAATCACATCATTACCTACAGCTCGACCCAAGCTAGATTTTGACATGAAGTTTACCCTAGATAGTATTGGTTATCTAGATCAGAAATACCGCAAGTTGATGCAAGTTCCAGAAGGACCGGAACGTGAAAAATTAGGTAAGTCTTTAGGGTTAGGTCCAGAAGATTATACTGGTAACTTATGGGACAGACAAACAGCAATTGATACCTCCAACCTCCAATTCGTTGAGCATATTTTAAAAACCCGTGGATATCCTGGTAAGCAACTGGTTGGAGAACCTTCCAATACCGTAGCCTGGCATGTAATACAACACAATCCTGAAAAAATTCCGGAATATTTAGACGTTATAAAACAAGCTGGTAAAGATGGTGAACTCCCCTTTAGATTAGTTGCTATGATGGAAGATCTGCACTTATCCAATCAAGGAGAACCTCAAATATATGGTACGCAAGGTAGGAGTTATTCAAGTGATGCACCCTTTATTTGGCCAATAGCTAATCCAGAAACAGTAAATGACCGCCGTGAAGAAGCTGGTTTTAATATGCCTATAGAAACTTATGCCAAGCGACTTTTTGGTGAAGATTTTGAATATGAAGTACTCACCATAAAACAAGCTGAAGCTCTTAAAGCAAAGGCATTTTCAAAGGGTCAATGATAGGATATTTTATAAAAAAAATAGGTTATGCTTTGCTCACTTTGGTTGGAGTAGTAACGGTCATTTTTCTATTATTCAATGTGCTGCCTGGAGATCCAGCTAGAATGATGCTAGATCAAAAAGAAGACCCGGAGCAACTTGCTAAAATCAGAAAAAAGTACGGTTTTGATAAGCCAGTTCTTACCCAATACGCTTATTATATTAATGACCTTTCTCCTCTTTCGCTACATCATACAAGCCCTGATAGTTATACCTACTTAACTCCAAATAAATATAAAGCTATTCCTATTGTAACTATTGCCAAGAGCACGCTCGTTATCAAAAAACCATACTTACGAGAGAGCTTTCAAAAAACAGGTAAACGGGTTTCTGAAGTTATTGCTGAAACACTTCCCAATACTGTCGTTTTAGCAGTGAGTGCAATTACAATTGCCATTGTTTTGGGAATATTGTTAGGTATAATTTCAGCGCAAGTAAAAGATAGTTGGTTAGACAAAGCCATCCAAATCATAAGTACTTTAGGAATGAGCGTACCTAGTTTTTTTAGTGCTATTTTATTCGCTTGGCTGTTTGGTTATGTTTTACATGAGTTTACGGGCTTACGTATGACAGGTAGTTTATATGCTCTGGATGATTTTGGCGAACGCTTAACTATACAGTGGAAAAATTTAATCCTTCCAGCATTAGTACTAGGTATAAGACCTCTGGCGGTAGTCATACAATTAATGCGCAATTCCCTATTAGAAGTTTATAATCAGGAGTACATTCGCACAGCAAAAGCCAAAGGACTTAGCACATACCAAATAATTAAAAGACACGCATTGAAAAATGCCTTAAACCCTGTAATAACAGCTATTTCTGGTTGGTTTGCCTCTATGTTGGCAGGAGCAGTTTTTGTAGAATATATTTTTGGATGGAATGGTTTAGGAAAAGAAATAGTTGATGCTCTAAATACGCTAGACCTACCCGTTATTATGGGAGCCGTTTTGATTATTGCATCACTCTTTATCCTTATTAATATACTTGTAGATGTAATTTACAGCTGGCTGGATCCTAAAATTAGATTGAGTTAATTACAAAGTTTAGCAAATCTCTATAAATAAAGCAAATACAAATAACGAAATGCCATGAGAAGAAAAAACATTGTTGCTGGCAACTGGAAAATGAATAAAACCCTGAATGAAACTAAAGACTTAATTGCAGATATACTTGAGGAAACAAATTCTGGACGGGCAGAAGTAATCGTTGCTCCTACTTTCACCAATTTGCAAGAAGCAGTTGTAAATTTTCGCAATAGTGGATCAAAAATTCAAGTAGCCGCTCAAAATATGTATCAAGCTCCAAGTGGTGCTTATACTGGCGAAATTTCGGCAGGCATGCTTAAGAGTATTGGCGTTGAGACAGTCATTCTGGGACATAGCGAACGAAGAGCCTATTTTGGAGAGGATTCCAAAATTCTATTTGAAAAAGTTACGGCAGCACTTGAAAATGGTATGCGCGTTATTTTCTGTTTTGGTGAAGAACTTGCAGATCGTAAGACTGGTAATCATTTTAAACTTGTGGCCTCCCAACTGGAAGAAGTAGTTTTTAAACTTGACGCAGCTTCTTGGGGCAATATAGTCCTAGCTTATGAGCCAGTTTGGGCAATTGGAACAGGAGAAACCGCAAGCCCAGAACAAGCTCAGGAAATGCACGCCTTTATAAGAAAACAACTGGCGCAACAATATGATCAGACCTTGGCAGATGGCGTTAGTATTTTATATGGAGGAAGTGTTAAACCCGCCAATGCCACAAATATTTTCTCAAATCCTGATGTAGATGGTGGTCTTATAGGAGGCGCATCGCTTAAAGCGAAAGATTTTTTTGCAATAGTAAATGCCTTCTAAAGGAGTGATTTTTTGCTATCTTATACCAAATTTCGATTTATGAAACGCTTATTCTTTATTTTATTCTTGACATTTGTAATACAATCCTGTGGTGCGCAGCAGGCAGCACTTAAAAAAAATGCTAATGGGTCTGTTACCCTTTTTCCATCCAGTTCGGCGGAAAATAAAATCGTGATCAGTAAATCGGGTAATATGGGCATTGGGCAACCCAACCCTCAAGATAAATTAGAAGTTAATGGGCAAATACATGCTAAAGCTGTTGAAGTAGATTTAGACCGTTGGCCAGACTATGTTTTTAATAAAGACTATGAGCTTATTGATCTAAAAAGTTTACGAGCCTATATCGAGGATAAAGGTCATTTACCTAATATTCCGTCTGAGCAAGAAGTTATAATCCAAGGTTTAAATCTTGGTGAGATTAATAGTAAGCTTTTAGAAAAAATAGAAGAGCTCACCTTATATCTTATAGAAAAGGATCAGCAAGTAGATGGGCTTACCAAGCAATTGGGTGCAGTTATCAATAGGCTCGATCAACTTGAAAAGATTAAAAACTAGTAGTGGCTGAAAGTATTTACCTCGAATACAATTTTATTGTCAATCCCATTATGCCTGGCAATGAAATTCTCATCGCTCAGCTTAGTGAGTTAGACTTTGAAAGTTTTGTCGAGAACGAAAATGGACTACAAGCCTACGTCCTAAAAAAAGATGTGTCTACACAAAACTATGCCGACTATCTTGCCGATGTGGGCATCCTACAAGCCAATAATTTTTCCATACAATTCACTATAAAAGAAATTGAGCAAGTCAACTGGAATGAAGAATGGGAGAAGCACTTTAACCCTATAGATGTAGGTGGCCAATGTACCATACGCGCTGCTTTTCACGAAAAACCCAACACTACACATGACATCCTCATAGCTCCCAAAATGGCCTTTGGTACGGGACACCATGAGACCACTTATATGATGGTAAAGCATCTTCTCAAGATGGACTTAACCGGTAAAAAAGTACTAGATATGGGTTGTGGCACTGGCGTATTAGCGATTTTAGCCGAAATGAAAGGCGCGCAAGCCATTGATGCAATAGATATAGATTCCTGGTCCTATGAAAACACCATGGAAAATATTGGATTGAATGCTTGTTCCAACATCTCAGTTTATGAAGGAGATGCGCAATTACTGGAAGGGAAAAGCTATGATCTTATTATTGCCAATATCAACCGCAATGTACTCCTTGCAGATATTCCTTTGTATTCGTCCTGCCTAGGCGAAAAAGGAATTCTTCTACTTAGTGGCTTTTATGAACAGGACATGGCACTAATTACAGAACGCTGTAACGAAAACAAGTTGTTTTTTACCAATAACTTGGAACGCAACAATTGGATTGCTTGTAAGTTTGAGAAGCGATGAGTCAAAAACAAACCAATATAAATTGAATTATGAAAAAGTTTGGGATTATACTTGGTATATGCATAACTGCATTAATAAATTTTGTTTGTTTTGGACAAGACATTGTTTTATGGTCCCCAGACTATGAAATCACAATAGAAGATTTTAAGTCCAATCAAACTGAGTTAAATCCTCAGTTAACCACATATTCTGCTGTACCTGGTGTGAGCATAGACTTTTCATTTAGCAATAATGTTTTAGGATTTGCAATAAAGAAAAACTTCAACAAAGAAGTCAGAGCTGTACTTAATAGGGATGCTTCGGTAATTATTTCACCTAATGAAAAAATCACCAAAAATTTAATTGAATACTGCAAATATTACTTCGATTTAACAGAGCTTTACGCACGTATATTTAGAAAAAAGATACACGAAGAAAAGAAAGCATTTTCCAAAGGCGATTTTTTTCAAAAGTACTTTTACGAATTGCAGGAAGAAATGATCAATGAAAGTGCCCGTATATACAAACAAAGTAACTTGGCAAAAAATGCTGACATATTTATTCAGGAAAGAGATAAAATAAGAAGGTCTATCGATTCGTTAAATTACTATTGCAATTCTTGCAAAATACCTAAGAATAAGAAGAAAAAGAAACCTTAGAATTATACAAAAAGTGTATTTCAAAATTTTATTAATTTTAAACAGTGAGTACTAAGAAACACTATCAAGAGGAAGTTGACGTCTTAACCGTCGAAAAGAAACAGCACGAGATTGTACTCTACAATGACGACGTCAATACTTTTGATCATGTAATTGACACGCTTATAGCAGCTTGTGATCATACTGAAGAACAGGCACATCAATGTTCACTCATTGTACACTATAAAGGAAAATGCACGGTAAAGTCAGGAGATTATGATGATCTCAAACCCCGCTGCTCTAAATTACTACAAGCAGGACTAAGTGCTGAGATTATTTAAAATTACCTATTTACTTACCAAATTATTTGGCTTGTAATTGTAATTGAAAGCATTGTCCCTCGACTATGCTTTTGTTATTTTTGTATCACTACAATTTTCAATAAAACCAACTATGAATTTACACGAGTATCAGGGTAAAGAAATGTTAAACAGCTTTGGTGTACGCATACAACGCGGTATCGTAGCAACAACTCCAGCAGAGGCTGTTACAGCTGCTAAAAAACTCACTGAAGAAACAGAAACAGGATGGCATGTTATTAAAGCACAAGTACATGCAGGTGGTCGTGGTAAAGGAGGTGGCGTAAAGCTTGCTAAGAGTATAGAGCAAGTAGAAGAGTTGGCTGGCCAAATTATCGGGATGAATCTTATCACTCCACAGACTAGTGCTGAAGGTAAGAAAGTACATCAAGTACTTATAGCAGAAGATGTATATTATCCTGGAGATAGTGAACCTGAAGAATATTATATGTCTGTACTCCTCAATAGAGGTACTGGTCGTAATATGATTATGTATTCAACAGAAGGAGGAATGGACATAGAAGCAGTTGCTGAAGAAACTCCTCACCTTATTTTTACTGAAGAGATAGATCCGGCAACTGGACTACTTCCATTTCAAGCCAGACGCATTGCCTTTAATTTGGGATTAAGTGGTGGTGCTTTTAAAGAAATGACCAAGTTTGTCAATGCATTGTACACAGCTTATATCAAATCTGATAGCTCCCTTTTTGAAATCAATCCTGTTTTAAAAACGAGTGATGACAAAATTATGGCTGTTGATGCCAAGGTGACCTTAGATGATAATGCGTTGTTTAGACATAAAGACTATGCTGCCTTACGCGATGAGCGTGAAGAAAACCCGGTTGAGGTAGAAGCAAAAGCAGTAGGACTTAGTTATGTAGATCTAGACGGTAACGTAGGTTGTATGGTAAATGGTGCAGGACTTGCTATGGCAACTATGGACTTGATCAAGCAAGCAGGTGGTGATCCAGCCAACTTCCTTGATGTTGGGGGTACCGCAGATGCCGAGCGTGTTGAAACTGCATTCAATCTCATTCTTAAAGATCCAAATGTAAAAGCTATTTTAGTAAATATTTTTGGAGGTATCGTGCGTTGTGATCGTGTAGCACAAGGGATTGTAGATGCCTATAAGAATATGGGAACAATTAACGTACCTATTATAGTGCGCCTTCAAGGAACCAATGCCGATATTGCTAAAGAACTAATAGACAATAGTGGCCTAGATGTACAAAGTGCCATTGAGTTTCAAGAAGCAGCAGATAAAGTACAGGCGGTTTTGGCTTAAACCCAAAAGAGTAAATCAACTATTAACTATGAAGATTGAAGAAGATTACTTTTTAAGTATTTCTTCAATATCTTCTAACGCTTCTTTGCCATAACCTCTATGTACTATATTATAGTTTGAATCCACTAAAATAAAGGTGAGGTAAGACCTGATGCGTAAATCTTTGATCAATCCAGTATCTCTAGCTTCTCTACTTTTAGGACGTGCAAAAACTAAAGTATGATACTAGTCTAATTCATTTTTGGATACATATGCCTTAACCGCATCTCTTTTATCATCTAAAGCCACACTGAGTAGTTCAAGCTTATCTCCATATTGCGCCTTTAAATTTTTAAGATTAATATTCTACTTTTAAACAGTTCGGTTTTAAGGGAAGCTTACAAAAGACAACTTTGATTAGAAAATTTCTATTAACAAAAGCATTAGATTATTATTTAAAAAAGAAGATATAAACGACTCTTTTTAATAGAACAAACTTCTTGGCTTACCGTATAAAATCTTGCTTACCCTTACTTGGTCAATAAAAGATTTTTTCCCTATTACTTCTAAATTTGGAACTATTTTTTCAATTACAAAATTATACTGTACTTTTTGAAGTTTATAAAAAAAACGATCAAATAAAATGTTCTTCCGCTTAACATTGTCAAAAATCTCTTTTTTCAGTAAACCTTATGGGAAATCATCAATAATATAATTGTTTTTATGCCATATCTCTATAAAGCATACAGTATGGTTAAAAGACAATTAAAGCTGCAACTACTTATACTTTAAGCATTTATTTACTAAAGGTTAACAACTGTTACTAATGGTTAAATAATGATTAAATCAGAAAGCGGGATGTAATATTTATGGAATTTGATACGTCTTTATAGCGTATAAATCTTAAATCTAATAGTAATGAAAAAAATGAATGTTTTACTTATTGCAGTAGCACTTACTGTAAGCAGTGTACTTTCAGCAAGTACAACACCAATCAACGCTGACGAACCACAAATCAAATTGAGTAAACAAATTAGTCAATTACTCGAAAAACCAGGATTTGATGTACAAGAGGACATTATGGCAGAGGTAACCTTTATGATTACTGAAGATCAAGAAATTGTCGTGCTTACAGTAGATACTAAAAGTGAATATGCCGAATCTTTCATCAAAAACCGATTGAATTATCAAAAAGTGGTGAATACAGTAAAAGGTGGGGAGTATAATGTCCCTATACGTATTCTAGCTAGGTCATAAATAAGGAAGTAGCTAACAAAATTAGATACCTCGAAGATTTTTCTTCGGGGTATTTTACTTTAATCACGTATAAAAATTGAGTCCAAACTGGGATAATTATTAAGAGCAGCTTATATTTAGGCGTCCTATAAACGCTTTAATTTTGAGAACTAAACTCCTACTAATCCTATCTTTAGTACTAAGTACGGCAGGATTTGCACAATCTATCCCAATATCTCCCAACGCAGAAATAAGTCTTCTAACTATTGGTCAAGGATATTACTTGTATGATAGTTTTGGTCACACTGCCATTCACGTTCAGGATAAATCTAGAAATATCAACGTAGTCTTTAACTATGGCGTGTATGACTTTGATGCACCTAATTTTTATGGCAAGTTTGCACAAGGCCAATTATTATATAGATTAAGGTCTTACCCCTACTCTAAGTTTTTTGCTTCTTACAAAGCAGACGACAGATGGATTAAAGCTCAAGTACTTAATCTAAATCCAAGACAGAAGCAGCGCATGTTTGACTTTTTAGTTAATAATGCCAAGCCAGAAAATAGTCAATATGCATATGATTTCTTTTATGACAATTGTGCCACAAGACCCATTGATGTAGTTAAAACAGCTACTAATGATAATTTAGTACTAAATCTTGAAGACAATAATTTAGGCAAAACCCATCGAGCTCTTATCCATGATTATTTGCATTTTAATACCTGGGGTAGTTTAGGAATCGATATCGCCCTAGGTTCTGTGATAGATAAACCAATTCCTCCAGAAGATTATCTTTTTCTTCCAGATTATACTATGGATGCTTTCGCGAAAGCTCATTTGAATACAAGAAATGCAACACCAATTGTAAAACGTACTGAAGATCGATTTATCCCTACTGAGCCTGCATTCTACAGAAATTCATTATTATTAAGTCCGTTGATAATATTAAGCCTCTTTAGTTTATTGTTAATCTATAAAACCTATGTTGATTTAAAGATCAAACGAAGACCGTATGTTTTGGACAAAATTTTATTTTTTGTAACAGGACTGATTGGTTTGCTGCTCTTTTTACTTTGGGTAGCAACAGATCATACAGCCACTGCCTGGAATTATAATATTCTATGGGCATTCCCTCTTAATTTAATCGCTATGTTCGGTTTTTCCCAGTTGAACGTTAAAAAATGGTTTAGACCCTATATGAAATTACTTATTATCCTTTTAGCATTGTTAACAAGCCACTGGATTATAGGTGTCCAAATATTTGCCTTAACACTCATACCTGTATTGCTAGCATTGCTTTTTAGATATGTATATATTCTCAAAGCCTTTAAAAAAATTAACCCGCATCATTGACCACGATAGAAGATAACTGTACTTATGGTTTTTAGGATAATTCTTAAATCCAAAAATAAACTGCGGTGCTTGATGTAATAAAGATCATATTGCAATTTTTCTAACGCATGTTCATTGCTACTGCCATAGCTTCCCATAACCTGCGCCCATCCTGTAAGACCCGGTTTCACAACATGCCGTGTTTCATAAAACGGAATGACTTGAGACAACTCGCGTACAAAAACAGGACGTTCTGGTCTTGGCCCAATAACGCTCATGGTGCCAAATAGAATATTGAAAAATTGAGGTATCTCATCTATTCTAGTTTTGCGTAAAAATTTCCCGAATTTAGTGACTCTATGGTCATTTTTGGTTGCCCATACCGCCCCGTCTTTTTCGGCATTCTTAACCATGGTGCGCAACTTTATTATCTTAAAAGCTCTACCATTTTTACCTATACGAGATTGCGTATAAAAAAGTTTACCTCGATTACCAAAAAGGTTTCCAATAAGAATCAAAGGGGCTAATACAAGGAAAAAAGCAATACCAAATATGGCCATCAAAATATCAAAAATGCGATGAAAAAAAAGATAGAATTTGTTTTGGTTGCTTCTACTAAATGGAAAATACCTATAAAAATCCTTATCTACATATTGCACAGGAACACGTTGCGTAGTTTCTTCATACACTTGGATATATTCTCGTATCGGGAATCCAGACTCAAGTAAGTTGATCAATTGATTATAAAGTGATTTTGACACACCCTCTCTATAGTCACTGGCAACTACTATTTCTGAAATGGCATATTGACCCACCATTTCTGTAAGACTCTCAACGGGGAATTCATCTAAATCAATACTATCTGAATTGCCATTTTTTTCAGTTGTATCAATATAGCCAACAACTTTATAATTAGGATCAGCTATTTGAAGATTTTGAATAATCGCCGCTATATCAAAAGCATCACCAACTATAAGTACTTTTTTATAAAATCTAGGAGAAGATATTAAATTGATATACAGCCATCTCCAAAACAATATACCTATCATAATAGCTAGAAAAAAGTATACGATTTGTAATCTATTTTCAGGAAGTACTGGCGTGTAAAATGGTGTAAGCAAGTAAAACAAGACCGTAATAGAAGCAGTTAATAGTGTATTTTTCAAAACCACCCAAAATTTGGAAGCCTGTTGCAAATCATAGAGTTCGAATATCGTTCCGAAAATTGATATGTAAGTAGTTAGTAACAAAGTCCATATCCAATTTTCATTGTCTATTCTGAAATAATCGAAATCAAAAAAATTACTGATAAGCTGAAGTAAACCCAAAACAAAAGCTATATCCAAAATACGTAATAAGACTTTACGTTCAGAAATTTCAAAGTGAATATCTGGGAAGATAGCCATAGAGGTTAAGATAGAGTAGTAAAGATATTACAAAAATTAAGAAAGTAATTCCAACCATTTAGTCCGAACCACGGACCAATCAAAAGCAGTTACCTTTTCTCTAGCAGCGTTAGCTAATTTTTGAACTAAATCTGGGTTTTCTATAAGTTGCATAACATGTGAAGTAAAAGAAGAAATGTCATTAGGATTGCACAACAACCCATCTACTCCTGACTCTATTAAATAGGAAAGCCCTCCAACATTGGTAGAAACCACGGGTAAACCTAGAGCCATAGCTTCAATAACGCTCACAGGAGTATTATCAAAATTGGTCGTATTTATAAAAATATCATAATCGACGGCTAAATTGATCCAATCACTCTTAGACAACCTACCAGTAAAAGTAACTGGGAGATTGTTAGCTTTCGCGTAGGCGGAACACTTCTCAAAACTGTCATCTTTGACAGGTCCTACCATACAAAGTTGAGCTTTGGGATATTTTTTCAAAAGCTCCTCTAGTATCCTAAGAGCCATCATTGGATTATAAATCTCTGCAAATGATCTTACCCAAAGTAATTTGGGCTGCGGATGGCTACGTTCTTTATAATTATATTTTTCTAATTTAATAGTATTAGGTATATATGTAAGTTGTGTAAATCCTGCCTTTCTAAATGAATCTAGGAGAAAGTTAGATGGTGCTACATTTACTAGTGCGTTTTCAAAAAGTTGTGCTGACCAATATGGTGATTTATTAACTCGAGCTGGTAATTTGCCACCGTGAAGAATAGGGATATAGGGTAGTTTAAGCAGCCTACATATTAATGCTGTGCTTACAGCGTACCAAAAATTACTTGTACTATAGACATCTATAAGTACATAAGAAACCACTTTTTTTGCCTTGAAAGTGCAATACCACATATCTAACAACCTTATTGCCTTATTTTTTTTAGATGAAGACTTGATTACGCTGTAGCCTTCTTTATCCAAAAATCCACCTAATCTTGCTACAGTTGTTAGATTAACCGTTTCGTCTGACAAGTTGTTTCCTATGTACAGTATTCTTTTTTTCATAAGTGATGTTTAGCAAACACAGTGCATAAATTAATGCTGGAGCTGCTATGCGCATAGACGAATGGTTTATGGTCAAAAACCAAAAAGCCAATGTAGAGTAAAACAAATAGTTTCGGCGATTTTTAAAACGATATAACAAAGGATATAGAATTAGGATAACAAGAGCAATTAAACCTGCTATTCCATGTTCCGAAAGCAAACGACTTACTTCATTATGAGTTGCAGCTATAATACCAGTTCTTTCATATCTGTACTCTTTTATCTTTCCAATGCCAATACCTGTTATAGGGTTTTCATAGAAAGCAGCGAGCTCTGAGCTTATTAATTCTGCTCTACCTGTACCTAAATCTTCTTTTATTCTACCTGTGGCATCTTTGTTTGCATACCGCTTGTCAATAAGGCCTTCCGTTCGAGAAGAAGATAAACCCCAGGTAATTCCAAAAGTAATAGCCATTATTAAGGCATATCCAATCATATTGCCTTTTTGCTTTACTGAGGCCTGTTGAAAATAAAATGTGATAAAAATAACACTTATGATCACTGCAGTAAGGATGCCTCCTCTTGAAAAAGTAACAATACCCCTATAAGCTATTAGGGATAAGAGTCCAACGTTTATTACTAAAAGTAATTTGTTTCTACTATTTGTAAATAATTGCACCACCATTACAAATATTCCAATACCTAAGGCAGTTGCCACCTGATTAGGACCAAACCCTCCAGACGTAGCAAAATTTGAAGCAGTACCATTCAACACTTCTCGCGTATCTGGAGTATAGAAAAACAAATAAATGGCCATAGATATCACTGGCAAGCCTAAAGACCAACAGATATATTGCAACTGTTTTAAAGTAATTCTTCTATCAATAC